>JBFGEG010000036.1:0-30334 GCA_041580235.1 Phycisphaerales bacterium | reverse complement strand
GGGCGCTGACTCGGCCCTCTATCGTAACGAGGGCGACGGGACGTTCCGCGACGTCTCGGCCGAGGCGGGCATCCAGGTGCGGAACCCCGCGACCGGCCAGCCCATGGGCAAGGCGCTGGCGCTGACCTTCGCCGACGTGGACAACGACGGCTGGCTGGACGTCCTGGTGGCCAACGACACCGTGCAGAACTTCCTGTTCCACAATACCCGGGACGGTCGATTCGAGGAGATCGGGATGCTCAGCGGCATGGGCTTCGACAACGACGGCAACGCTACCGGGGCCATGGGCATCGACACCGCCCGTCTGGAGGAGGATGCTCTGGGCGTCGCCATCGCCAACTTCGCCAACGAGCACACGTCGCTCTACATGCAACAGGACGACCCGCTGCTGTTCGTGGACACCGCGAATTCCGGTGGCATCGGATCGCCCAGCCGCCGGTACCTGAGCTTCGGCCTGTTCTTCTTCGACTACGACCTCGACGGCCGGCTCGATCTCCTTCAGGCCAACGGTCATCTCGAGGAGGCGATCAACACGGTCCAGCCGAGCCAGCACTACCGCCAGCCGGCCCAGCTCTTCTGGAACGCCGGCCCCGATTCGCGGTTCTGCTTCGCCGAGCTGCCGGCCGCCTCGGTGGGGGACCTCTCGCGGCCGATCGTCGGGCGCGGTGCGGCGTACGCCGACATCGACGGCGACGGCGATCTCGACGTGCTGCTGACCCAGGTGGGGGGGCCGCCGATGCTGCTGCGCAACGACCAGGACCTCGGACACCGGTGGCTGCGTGTGAAGCTCATCGGCAACGGGGCCACGTCCAACCGCGACGCCATCGGCGCCCGGGTGGAGCTTCACGGCGCCGGCCCCGTCCAGCGAAGACAGGTCATGCCGACGCGGAGCTATCTCTCGCAGGTGGAGCGGCCGCTCACGTTCGGGCTCGGCCCGGCGGCGCCGATGAACCTGAAGCTCTCGATCACCTGGCCCGACGGCGCCCGCCAGCAGCTGCCGGTCCAACGCACCCGAACCACGCTCGTGATCGAGCAGCCGTTGCCGGAATCGTGAACAGGCCGGTGTCCCGGCGGGGTCGACCGGTGGCCGCACGATAGGATGCTCACGGCATGAGCCCGCTTCACAGGATCGCCAGGACAGACGACGTGCCGCCGGGCACGGCGATCTGCGTGGAGGTCGAGGGCCGCCGGGTGGCGCTGTTCAACGTGGGCGGGACGTACTACGCCATCGACGACGAGTGCCCCCACAGCGGCGGCCCGCTGTCCGAGGGCGATGTCGACGGCAACCGGGTCGAGTGCCCCTGGCACGGTGCCGTCTTCGACCTGACCGACGGCAGCGTCCAGTGCCCGCCGGCCGATGAGGGCGTATGCACCTACCGCGTCGAGGTGGACGGCGACGACATCAGGGTGGAGATTCCGTAAGCTCATGCTTGTTCCCATGACCGCCCGCCTCATCGACGGCCGTGCGTTGGCCAAGCAGGTGAAAGCCGAGCTTGCACGCCGCGTCGAGCAGCTGAAAGGCCGGGGGCGCAACGTCCGGCTCGACGCCGTCCTGGTGGGCACCGACAGTGCCGCCGCCATCTACGCACGCAACCAGTGCAAGGCATGCGGCGAGCTCGGCATCGAGCACGTGCTTCACGAGCTGCCCGAGGCCGCGGATCACGACGATGTCGCCTCCCGCATCGACGAGCTCAACGACGATCATCGCGTCCATGCCCTCATGGTGCACCTGCCGCTGTCGGCACGCGTCGACACGGAGCGCATCCAGTCGCAGATCGACCCGGACAAGGACGTCGAGGGTGTCAACCCCGCCAACATCGGCAACATCGTCTACGGGCGGCGGAGCCTGGTGCCGTGCACGGCCCTGGCCGTGATCGAGATGATCGAGTCGACAGGGATCAGCCTGCCCGGCACCCGTTGCGTGTGCGTGGGCGCCAGCAACATCGTTGGCAAGCCCGTGGTGGTCCTGCTGATGCGCGACGAGGCCACCGTGATCTCGACCAACAAGTACACGCCCGAGCTGCCGTCGCTCACGCGGACCGCCGACGTGCTCATCTCCGCCGTCGGCGTTCCCGGCCTGATCACCGCGGACATGGTCAAGCCGGGAGCGGTGGTGCTCGACGTCGGGATCAGCCGGATCAAGGGCCCCGATGGATCCATGCGGACGGTGGGGGACGTGGACTTCGACGACGTGGTCAAGGTCGCCGGCCACATCTCGCCCGTTCCCGGCGGTGTCGGGCCCATGACCGTGGCCATGCTCCTGAGGAACACGGTGGAGGCGGCGGGCCGGGACCCCGCCGGCTGACCGGCAAACCCCCCCAGATTCCCAGCATCCGAACCGGTCCGTTCGGACCATGCGAAAAAGACGGCGGCGATGCTTGCACGGGCCGCGGCCACGGGTACAGTAATCGTCAGGAAGAGACAGTCCTCGCACGGCAGCTCAACAAGAGAGAGACGCAGGAGAGGAGAGGACTCGTGAAATCTCAGTGTTTGGGTGCGGCGCTTGTCGTATGTGGCTGCGCGATCTCTTCGGGATCCGCGCAGGTCAACGGCGATTGGGGGGAGAGCTACGCTCTCCTGGACACCAGCGGTCTGACGACCAACCAGGATCTCGCCCACCTCGGCTCGATGACGAAGCTCGACGAGCTGGGGCCGGTGGTCACCGCGGCGGCTCAAAGCGAGCCGCTCGGTTGGGCCCCGCCCGCGGCGGCCGGGAACCCCTCGCCGTCGTCGTCGTTGACGGGACTCGGAGAGCTGGGTGGCCTGGGCGACCTGTCGGCCGCCCTGGATGCCGGCTACGCGGGGCGATCGACCGCGGCCGTCTCCCGGTCGAGAGCCGGCGGTGAGCTCACCCGGATCGGCTGGATGGTCGGAGGCCCGTTGCTCCTGGCGGTCCTCGCGGGCACCGGGCTCTTGTGGTTCCGGCGATCATCCTGACCTGACGCTTCAGCGTCGGATGCAGGCGGGCCCGCGCGGCCTCGACGCCGTCGCGTTGCGCGATCGCGGTTTTTTTGCGTTGGAAACCGGGAGAAAAAGCTTTGCCTCATCCGGGGCGGCTGCTAGATTACGGTTGAGAAGAGAGTTCCTTGAGAAGGGAGAGAGCGTGCGAGAGGTGACAGTGCAGGCCTGACCGTGGTTGGCGGTGTGTTCACCGTGACGGCCATGTCCACCGACGCGCCCGGCGGCGGTCCAGGGAAGCCCGAAACTCGCCATTCGGGCTTGGCCAGTCCAGGGCAAGGTGGCTTCGAGCCGAATCGCGGTGACCGTTCGGACAACGGCAGGCGTGCGCGGCCATGGAGGCCGGGCTGCGGTGCAGTGATGCGCCGCGCATCGTCACCCTCTCACGCGCAGAGTCATGAGAGGGAAGTCAATACATCGCCTCGTGCTGCTGGCAGCTGCCCTGGGTCTGTCGCTCCCGGCCGGTCACGCTCAGGCCAGCCTGATCATCAATCTCGGCGACGGCTGGCAGGCGGAGCTGTTCGCCGAGCAGGACAGCGTGCTCGACCTCGCCGTGGACCCGGACAACAACCCGGACCTCCTGGTGCTCCAGAAGTTCGCGAACTTCAGCGAGATCGATCTGTTTACGGGCCGGCCCGCCTCGCTGTCGATCGCGTTCCGCCAGATCCTCCCCGATGAGTTCACGGCGAGTCAGATCGTGATCACCGAGGAGTTCATCACCAACAACACCGGCATGACCTGGACCGGTTTCAAGATGGTCCTTCTGGGCAATCATGTCTCCTTCAAGATGCTGGGCCTGGAGGGCTTCGCCGATCCGCCGTTCACCGAGTTCACGCTGCTCGACGGCAGCAAGGAAGTCCGGTTCGAGGGCGGCACGCTGGCCGACGGCTCCACCTGGAACCCTCGCGGCGTTGACGGCGGTCTGGTCATCAACGTGGACCTCGCCGGCAACAGCGGCGACAACCTGACGTTCGTGCTCAAGGAGCTGCCGATGATCCCCGCCCCGGCGACGCTGGCGCTTCTGGCCGGCGGCCTGCTTCTGACGCCGCGACGACGACGGGGTTGACCGGTGCCGCGGGCGGCCTGCCCGCCCGCGCGATGGTCGGGGCTGTCACGTCGAACCAAACAGCCGATCACGGGCCTCGACGTAGCGGGCCAGGGTGTTGGCCACGACGTCCGGTGGCAGCTGGGGCCCCGGCGGCGTCTTGTCCCACTGCCCCCGGTCGGTCAGGGTCTGAAGGTAGTTGCGGACGTACTGCTTGTCGAAGTTCTCCTGCTCGCGGCCCGGCTCGTGCTTCTCCGCCGGCCAGTAACGCGAGCTGTCAGGGGTCAGCACCTCGTCGATCAGCAGGATCTCGTCCGTGGGCCGGCCGCCGGCATCGAGGGCGTAGCCGAACTCGAACTTCGTGTCGGCCAGAATGATCCCGCGGGACGCCGCGTGCTCGGCGCCGGCGCAGTACACCGCCAGGGCCACGTCGCGCAGACGCTCCAGAACCGACCTGCCCGCCAGCGCTGCCGCCTGATCGAAGTCGAGCGGCTCGTCGTGCCCGGTATGCGCCTTCGTGGTGGGCGTGAAGATGGCCTCCGGCAGGCGATCGCCGTTGCGCAGACCCGCCGGCAGCTTGACGCCGCACACGGATTGGCTCTGCTGGTACTCGCGCCAGCCGGAGCCGGCCAGGTACCCCCGTACGACGAACTCCACCGGGATCACCTCCGCCGCCCGGCAGATCATCACGCGTCCGTCAAGCAGTGCCCGGTCCGAGTCGCTGAGCCCGGCCACCGCCGCCGGGTCGGTGCCGATCAGGTGGTCGGGGATGAGGCCCAGCGACCGGATCAGGTCGAACCAGCGGCGGCTGATGCCCGTGAGCAGTCGGCCCTTGCCGGGAATCGGCGTGGGCAGCACCACGTCGAACGCGCTGACACGGTCGGTGGCCACGATCAGCACCCGCCCCGGCTCGCCGTTGGCGGCGGGCAGCGCGTAGATGTCACGGACCTTGCCTTCGCGACGACCGGGAATCGGCAGGTCGGTGCGAAAAAGCGCCTCGTGGGCCACGTCGTTGGAGATCGTTGTCATGATCCGGACTGTACCACAGCGGACCGCCGCGGACGAGCCGGTGTCGGGGCCCGGCCGGCCGGCGAAATCGCCCGCCGGGGGTTCGGTACAACTATAGTGTTGGGCTCTGCCCAGCGCGGCCGAACGGACTTGCCCACGAGACCCCATGCTTCGATTTGCAGTGCATGACGACGACGGGCCCGTGCGGGAATGGCCCCTGGTGAACGGCTATCTGGTCGGCCCCGGCGACGTGCCCATCCCGGGTCAGGTCGCGTTCAAGGACGGGCATGTCGTCTGTCAGCCGCGGGCGACGCATTCCGTGGCGTTGTGCCTCCAGCACGACGCCGGCCGCATGGGGCGCATCATGCTCCAGACGTGCCTGTTGCCGGAGCGCGACCGACCCTACGACCTGGCGATCGAGCTGGCCCGCCACCGGATCAAGATGTTCATCGCCAAGAGCGAAGAGTGGCAGATGTTCGACCTCGACCCCGATCATCCGGCCACCACACGATGGGAGAAGGCCCGCGCGCTGTTCTCCAAGGCCCTCAAGCTCGACGACCCCGTCCAGTCCAGCCGCACCGCCCGCGACGCGCTGGTCACGGCGCTCGAGGCCACCGAGCGGCTGGCCCTGGCCCACGCCGAGATCCTGCTGCACTGGCGGTTCGGCAACCGGCCGGCCTCGTCGCGGACGCTGGGCGTTCGCGTCCATCCGAACCGCGACTCGGAGGCGCTGCGTGAGATCGTCAAGCGGGAGTTCGACCTGGTCACCATCCCGCTCAACTGGCGCGAGATCGAGGTCGAGGAGGGCCAGTACAACTGGGACCCCATCGACCGGTGGGTGACCTGGGCGCAGAAGGAGGAGATCCCCGTTCTGCTGGGGCCCCTGCTCAACTTCTCCAAACAGTCCCTGCCCAAGTGGATGTACGTCTGGCAGCACGACTACGCCACGTGCCGCGACCTGGTCTACGAGCAGGTGGAACGGGTCGTCCAGCGGTACCGCAACAACGTGGGCATCTGGAACATCGCTTCGGGGCTCAACGTCAACGCCAACTTCCAGTTCACGCCGGAGCAGATGCTCGATCTCACGCGGATGGCGAACCTGATCGCCCGCCAGACCCGAAAAAACGCCCGCACCATGATCGAGCTGGCTCAGCCTTTCGCCGAGCACTGTGCGACCGACCCGAAGTCGGTGCCGCCGCTCATGTTCATGGACCGCATCGTCCAGGAAGGCATTCGCGTCGACTGCGTGGGGCTGCAGCTGCTGTTCGGCGAGCGCGGCGCCGGCCGGGCCAGCCGCGATCTCATGCAGATCAGTGACGTCATCGACCGGTTCCTCGTCCTCGAGATGCCGGTGGTCATCTCCGCGTTCGGCGTGCCGCATGAGACCATCGATCGCAAGGGCGGCTGGTGGCGTCAGCCGTGGTCGCCGGAGGAGCAGTCGCGGTGGATGTCGCGGGTCTTCGCCGTCGCCATGTCCAAGCCGTACGTGGAGACCCTCATCTGGACCGATCTCTACGACCACGCCGGCGCCGAGCTGCCCTCGGGCGGGCTGGTCACCGAGGACGGCCGCGTCAAGCCCGTGCTTCGGCGTCTGGTCAACACCCGCAAACGGCTCCGCAAGCCGCTGGGTCCGCTCTCCGACGGCTCCGGGGCCCGCTCGAGGGGCGACGAAAAGGCGGCCGACGGCATCACCGCGCATCGGACGGCCGGCCCCTGACCGTGCCGCGGACGACGGGACAGTGACGCCGAGGTCTTGTCATGACTGAGCGCCGCGGCCGCGAACCGGCGACCCCCGGAACCTGGTGCGTCATCGCGGTGCTCGCGGCGGCCCTTCTCGGCGTGGCGTGGAGGGGCGCGGCCCGGGTGCCCGTGGGAGGGGCCGCCGCCCCCGGACCGCGGTTGGACATGCGTCTGGACCTCAACCGGGCGTCCGCCGCCGAGCTCACCGCGCTGCCGGGGATCGGGCCGCAGCTGGCCGGCCGGATCGTGGCCCGACGCGAGCGATACGGGCCGTTTACCTCCGTGGAGGACCTGCAACGCGTGGCCGGGGTGGGCCCGGCCACCGCCGACCGCATCAGCCCCCACGTGGTCGCCGAGCTAGGATCACCGCAGAATTCAGAAGCGGTTTCGGAACCCCCGCCGGTCCCCGACCGACGATAGGAACAGTGAAGCCGCGTGCGAACCCACCCGCCGATCCGCGATCGGTCGGGGTGGGCGTGCGCGCATTGACCAGGACGACGCCCTGCATGAGCTGGATCGAGCGTATCGCGGACACCCAGGCCACACGCCGGCTGGCCGATCTCATCGAGGCCGGCGGGGCGGTCTCCGCCCGCGGCATCGTGGGCTCCAGCGCCGTCATGCTCGCCGCGGTGCTCCAGCGGCGGCTGGACCGTCCCCTGCTGCTGGTGGTGCCCCATCTCGACGAGGCCGACGAGGCGGTGGACGAACTGCAGGCCGCCGGTCTGGACGCCGGCGTGTTTCCCGCCATGGAGCAGCTTCCCGGCGAGACATCGATCAGTCTGGAGCTGCTCGCCGCGCGTCTGACCATGGTGCGCCGTCTCGTGTCCGGTGACCCGCCGCCGCTCGTGGCCGCGCCGATCCACGCCCTCATGCAGGCGGTGCCGCCGGCGAGGGTGCTCGAGCGCATGATGCGGGTGGTGCGTCCCGGCGACCGCGTGGTGCACGACGAGCTCATCGCGTGGCTTGCCGACGGGGGGTACACGCGGGTCGAGACGATCGAGTCGCCGGGCGAGTTCGCGGTCCGGGGCGGGATCATCGATGTCTTTCTGCCGACCGGCGCCGCGGCGCGGATCGACCTGTTCGGCGACGAGATCGAGGGGCTCTTTGACGTCGATCTCGAGACCATGGGCTCGGACCGCCGGCTCGAGCAGATCGAGCTCGTCGGCGTGGCGCCGGAGGCCCTCGAGCCCGACACCGCGGGGACGCCGCTGGCGCCGAGCCTGCCGCAGGGCACGGTGGCCGTCCTCGCCGAGACGGTCGAGATCGCCGAGCAGGGGCGCAGCTACCTCGATCGGGCCGCCGACGCCGGCGGCCTGTTCACCGCCCCGGAGGTGATCAAGGGTCTCGCCGACCGGTGCCACGCGGTCGTTGAGATGAACCACTATTCGCCCGGAGCCTCGTCCGCGGCGCCGGTGACGCTGCCGGTGCGGGCCCTCCCGTCGTTCGCCGAGAGCGCCGCCGAGGCGGTGGGGGAGCTCGCCGAGCTGGCCGCCGACCACGAGACCGTCGTCGTGTGCCAGAACGAGGGCGAGTCCCAGCGGATGACCGAGCTTCTCTCGGAGTTCGCGTCGCAGGCGGACGTGCAGGTCCGGGTCCAGTACCTGCACCGCGGCTTCATCTGGGAATCGGGCCGGGCGGGCGGGGAGGCCGGGGCCGCCCTGGCTCTCGTGCCGTATCACGAGCTGCTTCACCGCTATCACGTGCGTCGTCAGGTGCGCCGCGTGGCCACCCGGGCCGCCGACCGGTCCGTGGAGTTCGAGCCGGGCGAGTTCGTCGTCCACCGTGATCACGGCATCGCGAAGTTCGTCGGTCTCGGCCGCCTCAAGGACAGCCCCGGCCCCGAGGAGTTTCTCACGCTGGAGTTCGCCGGAAGCGCGAGGCTGCACGTACCCGCCTCCAACATCGAGCTGGTTCAGAAGTACCTGGGGGCCTTCCACGGCCGCCCGGAGCTGTCACGTCTGGGCGGCAAGAAGTGGGCCCGCCAGAAGGAGTCCGTCTCCGACGCGGTCCGCGATCTCGCGGCGGAGATGCTGCGTATCCAGGCGGCGCGGGCGGCCCAGTCGGGGATCCGCTATCCCGCCGACACGACGTGGCAGCGGGAGTTCGAAGCGGAGTTTCCCTACGAGGAGACGGAGGACCAGCTCGCCGCCATCGCCGAGGTGAAGCGCGACATGAGCGACCCGCGCCCCACCGACCGGCTCATCTGCGGTGACGTTGGCTTCGGCAAGACCGAGGTGGCCATCCGCGCTGCCTTCAAGGCGGCCGAGTACGGCCGCCAGGTGGCGGTGCTCGTCCCCACCACGGTGCTGGCCGAGCAGCACGAGCGGACGTTCAGGTCACGGTTCGCCGACTACCCCTTCCGGGTCGAGTCGCTGAGCCGGTTCAAGACGAAAAAGAAGCAGCAGGAGGTGCTGGAGGCCCTGCGTCGCGGCCAGGTGGACATCGTCATCGGCACGCACCGGCTGCTCAGCAAGGATGTTCACTTCGCCGACCTGGGGCTGGTGGTCATCGACGAGGAGCAGCGGTTCGGCGTCCAGCACAAGCAGCGTCTGCTCGCCTTCCGGCTCACGGCCGAGGTGATCACCATGAGCGCGACGCCCATCCCCCGCACGCTGCACATGGCCCTGCTCAACCTGCGTGACATCAGCTCGCTCACCACGCCGCCGCTTGACCGCCGGGCCATCGTGACCGAGGTGATCTCCTACGACGGCGAGCGGATCCGCCGGGCCATCAGGCGGGAGCTCGCCCGCGAGGGGCAGATCTTCTTCGTCCACAATCGCGTGCACAACATCCAGTCGATCGCCGACGAGGTGAAGCGGCTCGTTCCCGAAGCCCGCGTGATCGTCGGCCACGGACAGATGCCGGCCCGCCAGCTCGAGTCGGTCATGCTCAAGTTCCTTCGACGCGAGGCGGATGTTCTCGTCTGCACGACGATCATCGAGTCCGGGATCGACATCCCCACCGCCAACACGATGTTCGTCAGCAACGCCAACATGTTCGGTCTCTCGGAGCTCCACCAGCTCCGGGGGCGGGTCGGCCGTTACAAGCACCGCGCGTACTGCTACCTGCTGCTGCCGCCGGATCGCGTGATCAGCGAGGTGGCGCTCAAGCGGCTGCGGGCCATCGAGCAGTTCTCGATGCTGGGGGCCGGCTTCCGGATCGCGTTGCGCGACCTGGAGATCCGCGGGGCGGGCAACCTGCTGGGGCCCGAGCAGTCCGGCCACATCGCGGCCGTCGGGTACGACATGTACTGCCAGCTTCTGGAGCAGGCGGTGGGCGACCTGAGAAGCGAGCGGCGTGTGGTCTCGATCGACACCACCATCGATCTGGGCGTCACCGGAACGCTGCCCCGAGGGTTCATCCCCTCGACGGCACGACGCATGGAGGCCTACCGGCGGGTCAGCCGGGCCAACAGCCTCGACGAGCTTCGTCAGGTCGAGCGCGATCTCAGCAGCGCCTACGGCGACCTGCCGAGCAGCGCCGTGACGCTGCTGGGCTTCGCCGAGCTGCGGGTGCTGGCCACCGTGCACGGCGTCCGCTCCATCACGCGTCACGAGAACGACGTCATCCTCGCCACCGCCCGGCCGCGGGAGCTCGCCGCGCTGTTCGAGGGCGCCAAGGGCACCGTCCGCATCGTCGGCGAGCCGGACCGCCGGGGGCTGACGCAGGTCTACTACCGGCCCCCGAAGGCGTGGTTCGAGGGCGACTCGATCATCACGGTGCTGCGGCAGCGTCTCGGGCGGGGTCGAGAGACCGCCGAGCCGGTCTGCGGTTCATCAGCCGTCCGGCCGGGCTGATCAGCACGGCCCCCAGTTGCCCAGCACCTGCAGGAAGTCGGTGATCCCGACCTCACCGTCGCCGTCGAGATCCGCCGGATGCCCGGGGTTGGGTCCCCAGTTGCCCAGCACCGCCAGGAAGTCGCTGATGCCGACCTCGCCGTCACCGTCGACGTCGCCGAGACAGTTGGGCGGTTGCGGGCAGATGTCCGTCACCGTGAAGTCGTCGATCCCCGCCTCGGTGACGGAGTCGTTGGGGCAGTCGCAGATACCGAAACGAACCTGAAGCTGCCCCGTGGGCGTGACGTGCGCGCCAACCTGAAACGACGCCGTCTCCCAGACGCTGCCCGTGCTCGCCACGGACTCGACCAGCGTCCAGTTGACGCCGGCATCGTTGGAGATCTCGACCGTGAGCAGATCCTCGACGCCGGTGGCGCTGAACACCCAGCGGGCGTAGCTGATCATTCCGTCCGTGCCGTCGAGGTCGATCAGCGGCGACAGCAGGTAGGCCGGCCCGCCGTCGACATCGGAGGCGTTGGCCGCCCCGCCGGGGTTGCCGTTCTCGGTGACGAACGCCATCGTGCCGTCGGGATCGGGCGTGGCGTCGTTGCCGGGCGCCGCCAGCTCGCTGTTGAAGATGGTCGGGACGGGGTCCGCCTGCTTCCAAGCCCCGCCCGTGAGGGACGGGTCGCTGGTGACCGTCCAGCCGGAGACATCGCCTTCGATGGCGTCCGCAAGCACGAGCAGGGAGCCGGTCGTGGCCACGGCGTGATAGGTCGACGCGGGGGCCGTCGGCGGATCGAGAAAGATCTCGCCCCCGTCCAGCTCGGTGCTCAGATAGAAGTCGAGGCGGTCCCCGCAGCCGGCGCCGGGCAGCTCGGCCTCGAAGAGATTGCCGCCGAGGTCGGTGAGGGTGTTCTCGGTGAACGGGCCATCGTTGATCGAGACATGCACCGCGGTCGCGCCGGGGACGATCTCGCCGCCCACGGGATCGAGCTGGACCCCGAAGAGCGTCGGCTCACCGGCCACGACCTCGACCGGCAGCCCGCCGGGGTAGGAGAACGCCACCGCGACGGGCGGGAAGTTCATCCACACCTGGGTCCCGCTGCACCGGCCGATCACCAGGTCCGTCCAGCCGTTGCCGTCGATGTCAAAGGCGGCCATATCGTGCACGCCGTTGAGCATGGACAGCGGGATGACCTCGCCCTCTTCCACGAACGTCACCTCCGGGGGGTTGCCCTGATTGTGGAAGATGCGGGTGGTGAACGTGCAGCCGGGAATGGTCACGTCGGCGTCCATGTTGATGACGTCGTTGAAGCCATCCTTGTCGAAGTCCTCCACGACCACGTTGCCCGCGTTGAAGATGTGCGGGGGTGGAAACGTCGTGGACGAGAACTCCGCGAACCCCTGGGCGTTGTTGCCCTGGTTGAGCAGATACTGATCTGAACCGTCATCAAGGACGACGATGTCCATGAGACCGTCGCCGTTGAGATCGCCGACGGCGCTGTGATACGGCGACAGGCCGTAGACCTGGTCATAGACCGTGAAAAAGCCGACGTTGTCGGGATTGTTGTAGGCGATGCCCACCTCATAGGGCACGCCGTTGGCGGTAAGACGCACGATGTCCTTGAAGCCGTCGCCGTTCATGTCGACGATGTCGTTGGAGATGCCGAAGGTCGAGACGTACATGGCCGGCGTGAGCCGGGACACCGTCTGGTCGGAGAACCCGCCGGCCCCGTTGTTGACGAGCAGCCGGTCGTTGAAGTCGAACAGCTGGCCGGGAGGGACGTCATAGTCGCTGAAGAAGAGGTCGGGGAACCCGTCGCCCGTCACGTCTCCGGCCGAGACGCCGCAGAAGCGGGGGCCCGCGGTGGCGTGCATCTGCGGTATCCGGTCATCCTCGTACCGCACGCCCTGCCACGCCCCGGCGGCTTCCGCCTGGTTGATGTAGACCCGCGGGTGCGAGAGGTGCTTGGCGTCGTTGTCGGTGAGGGTGGGGGCGGTGACGATGTCCAGCCACTCGTCGCCGTTGACATCGACCAGGACCACGTCGCGGTCGTTGGTGGGGGTCAGAAAGCCCAGATCGCCGCTGATGCTGGACGCCACGGCGTAGTCGGCGGTCCGGTCGGTGAGCACGCCGCCCTCGTTGAGAAACAGCACGTTGGTCCGCCGGCCCGTCGTGGTCCACGGCTGCTTGCGTGCCACGACCAGGTCAATGTCCCCGTCGCGATCGATGTCTCCCCAGGCGTAGTCCTTCTCCTCGGGGTCCGCCGCCCCCACCCCGGCGGCGGCGCTGAGCCGCGACGGGTCCTCGGTGAAGACCACCCACTGGCCGGAGGCCGGCGCCGCGATCAGGCCGGCGAAGGCCACGCTGGAGAGCATCGAGAATCTGGTCATGGCCGACAGGATGCAACGGATCGAGGCGGATTTCAAGAGGCGGGCGTGTCGGCGGGGCCGGCGGCCGGGTCGGGGCGGTCGGGACCCGCCGGAGACTCACGGTCTTGGGCCGGCGTCGTCGCCGGCCACCAGATGGGGTCGGTCGGCCCAATATGCGAGAGTAGTACGTATAGAGTAGCATATCGTGCGGAGCCCCCAATACTGGCCCCGTCGACGGCGTCGAGCCGATGAGCACTCAACGATGCTCCCCGTCCACCGCCCGATGCTCGACGACCGGCGCCAGGTGCTGCCGGTGACCCGTCGCTCGGTCACCCACAAGTTCGCCATCGCCGGCTGCGAGGGGTACCTGACGATCGGGCTCTTCGACGACGACCGACCGGGGGAGATCTTCATCAAGATGAGCAAGGAGGGCTCGACCCTGTCCGGGCTCATCCAGGGCTTCTGCCGGGCCTTCAGCCTCGCCCTGCAGTACGGCCTGCCGGTGCCGGCCGCCGTCGACCGCTTCCGGGGCATGCGGTTCGAGCCGTCGGGTCCCACGGACAACCCCGACATCCCGGAGGCTTGCAGCATCCTGGACTACGTCGCGAGGTACCTCGAACGCGAGTTCGGGTAGTTCCCGTACCGCGTGCCGGCCAGCGCGAGCAGGAGGTGATGTTCGCACGGGCAAACGAGCCGCCCGTGGCGCCCGATCAGACCCGCCGGATCAATCCGGCGGGTCGTGCAGGAGCGAATCTCGGCCCCGAGCGCCGTACGGAGCGCGCCCACGTGCCGGCGCTCTCACTATTCATGTTCATCACGATCACGACGCCGGCGTCGTCGCCGATCGTCCTCGTCGGCCTCGTCCTCGGCGGCTCCGGCCGGCTCCTCGGTCTCGATCGGCTCGCCCAGCTCGTTGAACCCCTCCAACTCGCGGTCCGCCTTGATCGTGAGCGTCACCTCGGCGCGGAGGTCCTTGTCGAACTGGATGGGCACGACATGCTTGCCGATGCGGCGGATGGGATGACTCAGCCGCACGGCCCGAACATCCACGCCGAAACCCGCCGCGATGAGGGCGTCGGAGATGTCGCGCTGCGTGACCGAGCCGTACAACGAGCCCTGGTCGTTGCAGCTTCGCTCGATCCCGACGGTGGCGCCGGCGATCGCCTCGATGACTTTCTCGCGATGGGACCGCAGCTCGGCCAGCTCCGCCTGGGCCCGGGCCCGGATCTCCTTGAGGGCCTCGATCCGCGACGGGCTGGGCGGCTCGGCGACGCCGTGGGGCAGCAGGTAGTTGCGGGCGTAGCCCGGCTTGACCTTGACGACATCACCCACGATGCCGAGGTTCTCGACGGTCTCCAGCAACAGCAGTGAAACGTTTTTCGCCATGGTGTCCTACGTTCGTTCTAAAACGGGATCTCGTCCTCGCCGACCGGGGCATGGGTGGGCGCTTCTCCGCCCTGCCTCGCCCCCGTTCCCGCCGGGGCAGGCTTCGCGGCCCGGCCGCTGCCTCCGCCGCCCGGAGCATCGACGAACTGGAAGTTCTCAATGACGACCTTGAGCTTGGAGCGGTTCTTGCCCGTCTCGCGGTCCTCCCACTGATCGAGCTTGAGTCGCCCCTCGAGGAAGACGGGCCGGCCCTTGGCAAGATACTGGTTCATGACCTCGGCCGTACGGCCCCAGGCCTCGCAGTCCACGAAGGTCGTCTCTTCGCGGTCCTCCCCGTCGCGGGTCCGGAACCGGCGGTTGACGGCGAGACCGATGGTCGCCACCGGCTGATCGCTCGGCGTGTGCTTCAGCTCCACGTCACGCGTGAGGTTGCCCATCAAGAAGACTTTGTTGACGTTCCCTGCCATGTCATGACTCCTCTTTCCTTCGACTCACGGCATCGTATCGTGACCCGCGGGCCGGTGCCACGCAACGCGCGGATTCGCCGCCGGCGTGTCTCACGACTCCATCGTCGCGGCGGCGTCCTTTGGCGCGGTCTCGGTCTCGACCGTCACCGGCTCGGCGGTCTCCTCGCTCGCCGTGCTGTCGGCCTCCCGCTGCTGTGCCTTGGCCGTCTCCTCGGCTCGCAGCTTGATCTCGTCGTCAAGCTCGGCCCTGCCGTCGGCGGCCTCCATCTGCTCCCGGGTCAGGTGGTCGGCCCGCGTGATCAGCGACCGAAGCAGGAGCTCCGAGAGGTTGCATGCACGCTCGATCGCGGTCAGCGTCGGCCCCGGGGCGGCGAAATACGCGAGCAGGTACACGCCGCGCTTGTTGCCCTTGATCTCGTAGGCGAGACGTCGCTCATCCCACTTGCGCAGGCTGATCAGCGTCGC
Source organism: Phycisphaerales bacterium (assembly GCA_041580235.1). GTDB lineage: Bacteria > Planctomycetota > Phycisphaerae > Phycisphaerales > SM1A02 > JADFOJ01. Next base: position 15,113 of record JBFGEG010000036.1, on the reverse strand, counting down.
GTCGGTCTTGGCCAGGATCTCCCTGAGATGATCGACCGCGGCCTGGAGATCGCCTGCCTGCGCCTGCGGAAAGAGGAACAGGCCTTCGTAGGTGTTGATGAGTTCTTCTGTCACTGGACAAATCCTCGCTATGCCGTTTGACGGCGGTTGAATCGATTCATGGTCTCGGTGATGCCGTGGCCGACCCAGCAGACGGCCGCGTCCACGGCCTCCTCCAGCGCCGGCTCGATCAGCTCGCGCTGCTCCGGGCGGAATCGGCCCAGGACGTACGACTCGCCCGGCACTTCGCCCGGCGGGTCGATGCCGATCCGCAGACGGGCGTAGCCGTCGGTGCCGAGCCGCTGCTCGATGTCGATCAGGCCGTTGTGGCCCCCCGGCCCGCCGTCGGCGCGGAGGCGGATCGAGCCGCACGCCAGGGCCATGTCGTCCACGATGACCAGCAGGTCGGTCGCCGAATCCAGCTTGTAGAACCCGACGGCCTCCGAGACCGACTGGCCGGAGCGGTTCATGTACGTGGTCGGCTTGAGCAGAAGCACCGTCTCGCTTTCGATCGACGCCTCGACCACGGCCCCGTGAAACCGGCTGCGCGCGACCTGTCCCGGCGCGTGCCGGCGCGCCAGGCGATCCAGCACGTCGAATCCGACGTTGTGCCGCGTCGCCTCGTACTGCCGGCCCGGATTGCCGAGCCCCGCGATCAGCTTCATGACGGCGTCTTGGTCCCCTCGCCGGCGTCTTCGCCCTCCGGCTTGGCTTCGGTAATCACCTCCGGCTCGGCAGCGCCCGGCGCAACCTCGGCCTCCTCGCCCACGACCTCCTCTTCCTTCTTCACGAAGGCGACGTGGGAGACGGGCGTGTCAGGCTCGGCGGCGGCACGGACGCCCGGCGGCAGCGCGACGTCGCCGACCGTGATGAGCGTCCCTTCGCCCATCAGCGTCAGGTCGACCTTGATCTCCTCCGGGATCTCGTTGACGCGGCAGACCACTTCAAGGGACGTGAGGTCATGGCTCAGGATGGCCCCGGCCTGCTGCGCCGCGTGGGGCAGACCAACGAAGTTCAGGTGGACGGCGACGCTCACCTCCTCTTCGAGATCAACTCTCGCGAAGTCCACGTGGATGACGTCGTCGCCGAGGTAGCCGAACTGCAGCTCCTTGACGAGACACGTCTCCGGCTTGTGACCCGCGACGTCGACGGTGAGCACGTGCGTGCCGTGCCTCAGCTGGGTCAGCATCTCCTTCTCGTCGATGCTCACCGCCACCGGGTCCTTCTTGTGTCCGTAGATCACCGCGGGCAGCCGGCCCTGGCGGCGCAGCCGCCGCGCATAGATGCTGCCGACCTTCTCTCGTGGTGTCGCTGACAGTTTCGGAGTTTCATGCTTCATGGCGTAACCCTAAATGCAAAGAGCTCATGGCGAATGGCTAAGTCTATCTCTTGGTCCCCACGGACTCCCGGAACAGCGCCGACACCGACAGGTCGTGATGGATCCGGTGCACGGCCTTGCCCAGCAGCTGGGCCACGGTCAGGGTCACCAGCTTGTCCTTGATGGCGTCAAACCGCCGGTGATTGGGGACGGTGTCGGTCATGACGAGGCGGCTGATCGGCGACTCGGCGATCCGCTCGACGGCGGGCCCCACCAGAACCGCGTGGGTGGCGGCACAGATGACGTCCGTCGCCCCGTTCTCCATGACCACCCGAGCCGCCTCGCAGATCGTGCCGGCGGTCGAGATCATGTCGTCGATCATCAGAACGGTGCGACCCTCGACGTCGCCGACGACGTTGCGGGTCACGACCTCCATGCCCGACTTGCGTCGCTTGTCGATGATCGCGAGCTCGGCGCCGAGGAGGTCGGCGTACATGTTGGCGACCTTGACGTTGCCGACATCGGGCGAGACCACCACCGTCTCTCCGAACTCGGCCCGGCGATCGTCGAAATACTCCACGAAGACCGGCGCGGCCGTGAGATGGTCCACGGGGAGGTCGAAGAAGCCCTGGATCTGGGCCGCGTGAAGATCCATGCACAGAACGCGATCCGCGCCCGCCGCGGCGATCAGGTTCGCCACGAGCTTGGCGGTGATGGGGACACGTCCCTCGTCCTTGCGGTCCTGACGCGCGTACCCGAAGTACGGGATGACCGCCGTAATACGGCGAGCCGACGCCCGCCGGAGGCAGTCGATGTAGATCAGCAGCTCCATGAGGTTGGCGTTGACGGGGTCTGAGGTGGACTGCACGACGAAGCAGTCGCGACCGCGTACGTCCTCGTCGACCTTGACCATCAGCTCGCCGTCGGGAAACAGGTCCGTGCGTCCCTGGCCCAGGGGGATGTCCATGTGATCGCACATCGCCTGGGCCAGCCCTCGTCCGGCCCGCCCGGCAAACACTTTCAGGTGCTCGCGATCCGCGGCGCTCATCTCGTGGCCTCCAACCGAGAGGAAAGGATCTCGTCCACCTCGCGGAGCTGCTGCGGCGTGTTGACCGACAGCACCTCCTCCGGCGGAAAGCCGTTGACGATCTCGACGGCTCGACCCTGCCCCTGCAGCACCGCGGGGACGTCGGTGATTCGGTACTCGCCGCTCGCCTTGTCCGGCGCGAGCCGGGTGAGCGTCTCCAGGAGCAGCCGCGCGTCAAAGCACGCATAGCTCGGGTAGATGTCGCGGATGCGTCGCTGCGCTTCCGTGGCATCGGCGTGCTCGACGATGGCCGCGAAGCGGCCCTCGTCGTCGCGCAGGACGCGCCCGTAACCGGTCGGATCGGCGACGCGGGCGGTGGCGAGGGTGGCCGCCGCGCCCGTGGTGCGATGGCGCTCGACGAGCCTGGCGATCGTGGAGGCCCGGATGAGCGGGCCGTCGCCGGCCAGCACCAGCACGTCACCCGTGAAGGACTCCAGCACGGGCGCCGCGCAGCGCACCGCGTGGCCCGTGCCGAGCTGCCGCTCCTGGACGGCCCAGGCGTCGATCTCGCCGGGGCCGAAGACACCGCGGACCTGCTCGGCGCCGTATCCGACGACGAGCACGATGGGCCGCGCGCCCGCCTCCCGCACGGCATCCACGACCCAGCGGATCATGGGCCGCCCCGCCACCTCGTGGACGACCTTGGGCAGATCGCCGGGCATGCGGGTGCCCTTGCCCGCGGCGAGGATCACCGCGGCCAGGGGTCGCCTGCCGTTGGAGCTGTCGAGCGAGTCACTCACGCTGCATTCACCGCGGCGGGTCAACGGCCACGACGGCCGGTCGAGGAAGCTGGCCCGCCAAGATTCGAACTTGGAATGCCTGGACCAAAACCAGGTGTGTTACCGTTACACCACGGGCCAGTTCTGCAGCAGAGGAAATGGGCTCTGACCGCTCTTTGCCCGAACAACCGAACTCGTCTCGCGGCTCGGTGTCCGGCCGGGCCGAAAACCTCATCCGCGGCACTGCTTCCGAGGCGGGAGCACCCGTCGCCGCGACTGTGCACCCCCTGCGGCGCCTCCGACCATCCCATCGGCGTCACCGCGGCCCCTTCGTGGAAGCAGGGGGGATTGTACGGGGACGGCGGGGGCGGTCAAGGCCTACGCTTGGGGCGCGATGGCGAAGCGAATCAACGGGCTCCTGGACGAGCTGGCGGTGATCCTCAACGATCTGCCGGCCGTGTTCTCCACACCGCAGTGGGGCGGGCGGGCCTACAAGGTCGGCCGCGAGGGCAAGGCCAAGGTGCTCGCTCATGTCTGCCTCACCAAGGGGGGGGACGCGGTCACCGTCTCCTTCAAGCTGGCCCCGGAGCGGGCGCGGGACCTGATCGAGCGTCACGAGTGGATCGCGCCTCACTCCTTCCGGACGCTGGCCCCCGCGGGCTGGCTGACGGCGCAGGTCACCACGAAGCGTCAGGTCGGCACGCTGGGCAGGCTCCTGGCCGAGAGCCACGGCCTTCACCCGGTGCCGGCCGAGAACGACGCGTCGCCACGCCCGCGCCCCGCCGCATCGGAGACGGCCCGGCACATCGATCGGGTGATGGGCGAGGTCAGCGCCGAGGGCTGGACTCCGCCGAGCGATTGGTAGCGCAGGGCATGCGTTGCGGCCGGACGCCGCTACGGAGCGCTCGAAGCAGGTCTGGCCCAGTGCGTGGCGATCACATTGCGCATCGCCGGTGTGGACATCAGGAAGTTCTCGCGGGTGGTCGGGCCCGCAAACCACTTCCAGAGAAACGCCCCGACGACGCGATCGTTGCCGTCGATGGCCCGCAGCGCCGCGGTCATGCAGCGGCGCTGCGTCTCCTGGGCCCCGTCGCCGCCCTCGCGTCCCTCCCACGGCCGCATCGCCGCGTGCACCGACCGGGCGTAGCCTAGCTCGGCGAGCACGACCCGCCGATCCTGCTGCTGCGAGAATTCCGTCAGCTGCGTCACCAGGCCCTCCCACGCGCGATCGAGAGTCGCGGGGTCGGGCACGCCCGGCTGGTCAGTGAGCGGGAAGTACGCCTGGATCCCGATGACGTCCAGGGCGTCCCAGAAGGGCACGTCGCGGTAGTCCGTCCAGTTGGCCGCGTAGGTCAGCGGGCCGTCGAAGCGGCCGCGGACCGCCTTGATGATGCGCCGCCACTGCTGCTCGTAACCGATGGTGCGATCGAGCTCGGTGCCGACCACAAAGGCGTCGGCGTCCGCGCAGACCTCGGCGACGCGGGTAATCCACGTCTCGTAGTCGGCGAAGAACCGCTGCCACTGCTCGTCGGTCTCGAACGCGATGTCCCCGCGCCAGGCGAACGGGCTGCCCCAGTACGCAAGATGCGGCTTGATCATGATCTTGAGACCCAGCCGGTGCGCCTCGGCGATCGGCCGGGTGAGCCACGCGCCGTCGCCGTACCACCGCTGCGAGATCCGCACGGTGCCGTCGCCGCGTATGCCGGCGTACGGGTGGATGCAGATCCAGTTGACGCCCAGCGCCTTGAGCTCGCGCATGGCGTCCACCATCCCGTCGGTCGCCCACTCCCATCCCCACGTCTGGCACGAGACGGTCATGCCGCGGACCACGTCGTGACCCGCGGTCGGCGGCGAGGGGACCTCGGCCGGGTCGGCGAGCCCGACGGCCAGGACCAGGCTGACGGCAACAGCGGCTCTCATGGCCGAAGTTTAGGGCGGACCGGCCGGCAGGACCGCGTGCGACCGGCCGCCGTCTGCCGTCGCACGGGCGGGCGAGCCGCCCGCGGCCCCCTCTCATTCGCCCAGGATGGCGCCGATCCGGTCCAGCACGTCATCGTCGAGCACGAGGTCGCTGGCCTTGGCGTTCTCGAGTATCTGCGGCGAATGGCTGGCCCCGATGATGCAGCTGGTGACCTCCGGTCGACGCAGACACCACGCGATCGCCATGTTCGAGAGCGGCACGGCCAGCCCCTCGGCGAGCTCGGCGAGCCTGCGGAGCCGGGCGAGATTCTCGTCGGTGAGCCGGGCCGTGATGAACTCGGCGGTTTTCGCATCGGCCGCCCGGCTCCCGGTCGGGACCCCATCGTTGTACTTGCCGGTGAGCACGCCCTCGGCCAGGGGGGAGACGTTGACGATGCCGAGCCCCAGGCGGCCGCAGGTCTCGAAGTCCGCCTCGCGATGACGCTCCAGCATGTTGTACAGCGGCTGGTTACCCACCGGGCGGTGCCAGCCGTGGTCATCGCACAGGGCGACGGCTTCGGCGATCTGCTCCCCCGTCCACTCACTGACGCCCCAGTAGAGCACCTTGCCCTGGTCGATGAGGTCGTTCATGGCCCGGCATGTCTCCAGCAGCGGCGCGTTGTCGTCGAACCGGTGGCACTGGTACAGATCGATGTAGTCCGTGGCCAGACGCTTCAGCGAGGCGTGGCACTGCTGGACCACGTGCTTGCGGCTGAGGCCGCGGTCATTGGCTTCGGGAAACGGCCAGTCCGGCTCGAAGGGCCAGTAGACCTTCGTGGCCAGCACGTACGTGTCGCGGCGGAACGGCGTCAGCGCCTGGCCGACCATCGTCTCCGTGCGGCCCCGCCCGTAGACGTTGGCCGTGTCGAAGAAGTTGATGCCGTTCTCGTAGGCGACCCGGTGCAGCTCGTTGGCCAGGTCCTGGTCCTTGCGGTTGAGGGTGAGCCAGGACCCGAAGCCGATCTCCGACAGCTTCACCCCCCACATTCCAAGCCGGCGATACTTCATGAATCCTCCCGGCGCGACTGGACGGATCATACCCTTTGAGAGGATCGATGACTCGACCGCCGCACCGCCATCACACGAGACTGACAACGCCGCTGCTGCTGTCGGCCTACCGGCGCGGCTGGTTCCCGATGGCGGATCCGCTCACCGGCGTCATCGAGTGGTTCAACCCCGATCCCCGGGCCGTCATCCCGCTGGACACGTTTCACGTGCCGCGGAACCTGGCTCGAGCCGTGCGCGCCGGCGGCTTCGCGATCCGCAGCGACACGGCGTTCCAGCGGGTGATGCGGGCGTGCGGGGCGCCGCGCAGGACCGAGGACCTCACGTGGATCGATGAGCACATGATCGAGGCGTACACGGCCCTTCACGCCCTCGGCCACGCCCACAGCATCGAGGCCTGGCGCGACGACCGCCTCGTGGGCGGGCTTTACGGCGTGCACGTCGGCGGGGCCTTCTTCGGCGAGTCGATGTTCTCGCGACCGGACCTCGACGGCACCAACGCCTCCAAGGTGTGTCTCGTGCACCTGGTCCGCTGGATGCGTCACCGCGGGTTCGTGCTGCTGGACACGCAGTTCCAGACCGAGCACCTCGAGCAGTTCGGCTGCGAGGAGATCCCCCGCCACGAGTACCTCGACCGGCTGGCCCGGGCCGTCGCCCTCGACGTCACGTGGGGCGACTTTTCCGCGGGGTAAGCCAACCGTTACCATGGACACCGCTGTCTGAGCCATCCACGAGACTTCACAGAGGCCGCGGCCATGGAGTGCGGAATCGTCGGGCTGCCCGGCACCGGAAAAACGAGCCTCTTCGCGGCGCTGACGGGAAGCAAGGCGGTCCACGCCGGCGGCGCCGCCAAGCCCAACGTGGGCGTGGCGTCGATCCCCGATCCGAGGCTGTCGCTGCTGGCCGAGTGCGTGCAGCCCCGCAAGGTCACGCACGCCACGATCACCTTCGTGGACATCCCCGGCATCGACGCGGGGGTGGGGGCGGCCAAGAGCGGGCCGCTGCTGTCCCACGTGCGCGAGGTCGAGGCCATCTGCGAGGTGGTCCGGTGCTTCGGCGGGACGGTCGAGCCGCCGGACCCCGTCCGCGACATCAGCGCGCTGGCCGATGAGCTGATCCTGGCCGACCTCGCCGTGGTGGAAGCGGCCCTGGAGAGGGCCACCAGGTCGGCGCGGGGCGCCGACGCCGAGGCGAAGGCCCGGATCGCCGTGCTGGAGAAGGTCATGCCCGTGCTCACCGACGGACGGCCCGCCCGCGACGTCGGCGACTGGACACCGGCCCAGCAGATGATCGTGCGCGGCTACGGCCTCATGAGCGCCAAACCCGTGCTCTACGTCGCCAACATCGCCGAGAGTGATCTCGGCCGCGAGCCGGAGACGGCCCGGCGCGTCCGCGAGCACGCGACGGCCACCGGCGACGAGGCGGTCGTGCTCTGCGCCGAGCTGGAGGCCCAGCTCGCCGAGCTGGAACCCGATGACCAGCAGGAGATGCTGGAGGGTCTCGGCCTCGCCGAGCCGGCGATCGGCCCCCTGACCCGGGCCGTGTGCCGGCTGCTGGGGCTGGCCGTCTTCTACACGGCGGGCGACAAGGAGGTCCGGGCGTGGACGGTTACCGACGGCGTCACGGCGCCGGAGGCGGCCGCGGTGATCCACACCGACATGCAACGCGGCTTCATCCGCGCCGAGTGCTATCACATCGACGACATCGCCGAGTACCGCAGCGAGAAGGCCATCAAGGCCGCGGGCAAGCTGCGCACGGAGGGCAAGGGCTATCACGTGCACGACGGCGACGTCCTGCACGTGCTGTTCAACGTGTAGGCTCCAGCCGCGTTGCTGGCCGATACCACTTCAGATGGGCACCCGAAAGCTGCAAGGAAGCATGTTTCACCGGCGTCTCATGCTGCTGTGGTTCGTCATGGCGGGGGGTGTGCTCATTCTCGGCGGCCAGATGACAAAGCTGGCCGTGGTGCAGGGCGCCGAGCGTTTCGCGGCCGCCGAGCGGCGGCTCGACCTCGTGGACTATCTGCCCACGACCCGCGGCCGCATTCTCGACCGCCACGGTCGGCCGGTGGCGATCGACCGGCCCAGCTACGACGTCGCCGTCGACTACGAGGTGATCAACGGGGCGTGGCCGCTGCAGCAGGCCGCACGGGATGCGCGGGCCGGACACCAGGCGGACTGGGCGGAGATGAGCCCCGACGACCGCGAGGCGGCCGTTGCGCAGCGGCTGCCCGCATACGAGAAACGCGTCGAGGCGTTGTGGGCGGCGATCGTCGAGCACGGCGGGATCGAACGAGGCGAGCTTGACCGGCGTCTGGACGCCATCAAGAAAGACGTCCAGTCCATGGCCGCGGTCGTGTGGGAGCGTCAGCTCCGACAGGACATCAAGTTCGCCGGGGACGGTGAGCAGGAATTCCGGCCGCGGCCAATTCGCGAGCAGCGGCAGGCGCATGTCGTGCTGCCGCGGGTGCCGGACCGCGTCGCGTTCGCCTTCCGCCGGATGGGCGAGGACCGTCCCGGCCGGGCGCCGCTTCCGGGGGTGAGCGTGCTGGACTCGCACCGTCGTGCCTATCCGTGGGACACGGTCGAGGTCACCCTCGATCGAAGCCATCTGCCGCGACCGCTTCGGACGACCGAGCCGATCACGATCCGCGTCGAGGGCGTGGCGGACCACCTCCTGGGCACGATGCGTGGCGACGTGTGGGCCGCCGACATCGAACGCCGCCCCTTTCGCAACGACGACCGGCCCGACGGCATCGATCTCGCCGGCTACCGGGAAGGCGATGCGGTCGGTCACCGCGGGCTGGAGCGGGCCTTCGAGCGTCACCTGCGCGGCGCGCGGGGCGTGATGCTGCGGCGTCTCGACAGCGGCGAACTTCAGCGCACGCCGCCGACCCCCGGCCGCGACCTCTCGATCACGCTGGACATCGCATTGCAGGCGCGGATTCAGGCGGTCATGTCGCCCCAGTTCGGGCTGATGACCGCCCAGCAGTGGCAGGCCGGCTACACCACGGCCGGTGCGCTGGAGACCGTGCTGCCGCTGGGGACCCCGCTCGACGGCGCGGCGGTCGTGCTCGACGTGGACTCCGGCGACATCCTGGCCATGGTCTCGGTGCCCACGATCGCCGCCGGCCTCGCGGCGCCCTGCCCCGACGAGCACAAGCCGTACTGCAACCGACCGGTGGAGGAGGTCTATCCGCCCGGCTCGATCGCCAAGCCGATCGTGCTGGCGGCGGCGGTCAGCGAGCAGGTGCACGGGCTGGCCGCGGCCGTCGACTGCCAGGGCCACTATCTGCCCGACCGCGTCGACGTGGCCCGTTGCTGGTGCTACCGGGCGCCGCACTTCACGACGCACGGGCCGCTGCGGGCGGAGGAAGCGCTGGCCCGCTCCTGCAACATCTACTTCTACACGCTGGGCGCGGAGCTTGGCATGGCGCGTATCGCCGACTGGTACGGTCGCTTCGGGGTGGGCCGACCGCTGGATGTCGGGCTCATGTACGAGGCCCGCCGTGCCGACGGATCGATCGTGTGGCGCGGCGAGAGCGGCGGCACCGTCCCCGCGGCGAGCGAAATCGAGCAGCTGCGTAAGGCGGGCGAGCTCCGCTTCGCCACCGTGATCATGGGAATCGGCCAGGGGCCGGTGATGTGGACGCCGGTCCAGGCCGCCAATGCCTACGCGACCATCGCCCGCCGCGGCGCGACCCGTCCTCCGACGCTGGTCAGGGACCGGCCGCGGCGCTCGGAGGCGCCGCCGGCCGCGATCGAGCTCGATGACGTGCTGGTTGCCGCCATTCTGGATGGGTTGCGGGCCTCGGTCTCCGAGATGTACGGCACCGGGCACCACATCGTGTATTCCGACGGCACGGTGGAGCCGATCATCAACGTCCCGGACGTGACGGTGTGGGCCAAGACGGGAACCGCCCAGGCGCGTCAGACCAGCCGCGACCTTGACTGCGACGGCGAGGCCGACGTCACGCTCGACGACCCGACGCACGCGTGGTTCGTCGGCCTGGTGGGCGGAGGCGCTGCCGACGCCGCGCGGCCGCGGTACGCCATCGCCGTGGTCGTCGAGTACGGCGGCTCCGGCGGCCGCACGGCGGGTCCCGTGGCCAACGAGATCATCCGGGCCCTGCGATCCGAAGGCTATCTGGAGACCCAACCGTGACGCAGGTGGCCGCGACGCTGCGCTCGGCTCCCAGCCGGGCCCGGACGGTGCCGCGGCCGCGGCTGGCGATGATGCGCAACGTCGGCTGGCTCTGCGTCGGGGCCGCGGCGTTGCTGAGCCTGCTGGGGGCGGTGGCCATCGGCACGGTGCCGGCCGGCGCCGGGCAGCCCAACTACGCGCTGCACCACCTCGTTCACCTGGGCGTGGGGCTGCTCGCGGCCGCGGCCGTGGCCATGCCGCACTACCGCTGGGCGCAGCAGGTGAGCTACCCGCTGCTGGCGGTGGTGGTGGGGCTGCTGCTGTTCGTCCTGATGCCGTGGGTGCCGGAGGTGATCGTCCGCCCTCGCAACGGCGCGCGGCGGTGGATCAGCCTCGTGGTGGCGGACTTCCAGCCGTCGGAGCTGGCCAAGATCGCCTACGTCCTGGCCCTGGCGAGCTACCTGCGTTACCGCAGCAGCTATCGACGGGTGAGGGGTCTGCTGCTGCCGTTGATTCTCACCTTCATTCCCATGGGCCTGGTTCTCGTGGAGCCCGATCTGGGGACCGCGATGCTCTTTCTGCCGACGCTCTTTGCCATGCTCATCGCCGCCGGCGCCAAGCTGCGGCACCTGGCGCTGGTCATGGGGCTCGGCCTGGCACTGGCCCCGACGATGTACCCCCTGCTCAAGCCCCACCAGAAGGACCGGATCAAGGCGATGGTGGCCCAGGTGATCGGTGACACCCGCTACGAGCAGGACATCGGCTTCCAGGCCGCCCGGGCCATGACCCTGGCGGGCGCCGGGGGCTGGACGGGCGTGGGACGCCAGCACGCGGCGGCCATGGTCACCTACAACCGCCTGCCTGAGGATCACAACGACATGATCTTCGCGGTCATCGCCTGCCGCTGGGGGCTGCTGGGGGCGCTGGCGGTGTGGGCGTTCTTTCCCACCCTCTGCGCCGGCGGACTGGTGATTGCGGCCCAGTGCAAGGACCCGTTCGGCCGTCTGGTGCCGGTGGGTCTCGTCGCGGTCCTGTTCGCCCAGATGACGATCAACACGGGCATGGCGATCGGCGTGATGCCGATCACGGGCATGACGCTTCCGTTCATGAGCGCCGGCGGCTCCAGCCTGGTGTCGGCGTGGATGATGATCGGCCTGCTCGTCTCGATCGCCATGCGCCGCCAGCGGTATCTCGCGCGGGAGGCGTTCGAGTTCGACGGGACGGACGAGCCCTGACGTGTCGGCCGAACACCCACCACCCGAGTTCCTCGACTGGATCGAGGCCTACGGGATCGAGTTCGATCCGGGGGATCTCGAGCGGCTGGGCCGGTACCTGGCTCTGCTGCTGGACGCCAACACGCGATTCAACCTGACCGCGATCACCGACCCCGACCAGGCATGGACCCGGCACGTCTTCGACAGCCTCACGCTTCTGCCGTACCTCGACTCGTCGGCGGCGCACCGAGTCATCGACATCGGGTCGGGCGGCGGTCTGCCGGGGATTCCGCTGGCGGTGGCCATGCCCGACGTGCGTTTCACGCTGCTGGAGGCGACGGGTAAGAAGGCGGTCTTCCTGCGCGAGACGGCGGCGATGCTGGAGCTCGACAACATCGACGTCGTGGGCGATCGCGCCGAGACGATCGGTCACGATCGCGAGCATCATCGCGAGCGCTACGACGCGGTCACGGCGCGGGCGGTGGGCCGGCTCGCCGTCCTTTTGGAGCTCGCCGCGCCGCTGGCGAAGGTCGGGGGCCACATTCTCGCCATCAAGGGCGCCAAGGCCGCCCGGGAGATCGAGGACGCCCGCGAAGCGCTGCGGCTGCTTCACTGTGAGATCGCCGACACCGCCCGCACCCCCACGGGCACCGTCGTCGTGATCGAGAAACGGCGCCGAACGCCAAAGGTCTACCCCCGCCGCCCGGGCGAGCCAAAACGTGCCCCACTGGGGGTCCCACGCGCGACCGGCTGATCTTCCGTGAACAGCGCCGGTCTCACGACCCCTACCGGGGACGTCCGGAAACCGGAAATCCATTTGCGGCGGCGCTCGAGTCGGGGTAGCCTTTGACCACAACCCCGCAGGATCTTGCGGGACAAGCCCCGGAAGTGGAGAGAGAGATGCCCACACTCGTCGGAGCATGCGTGCTCGGCCTGCTGGCAACGCCGACGGCCGCTGCCTCGCCCAACCCGATTCTCGACACCGTTCAGATCACGATCGGAGTCGCCGGCGAGGCGCTCACGATCAATGACCCGGCGAATCCGTACACGATCACGGTGACGCCGCGACGTCCGGCTCCCGGCGACGGGGCGAGCCCCTGGGTGTTCGACGGCGGACACGGGCCGGTCGGCCACGCGATGGCGACGCGGCCGGGCGAGACCCTGGACGTCCCCGCCCCCGGGGCCGGATCGCTGATCGCGATCGGCCTGACCGCGCTGGCGGCCCGGCAGCGACGCCGGGCACGGACCGCAAAAGCCTGAAAAAGACCGTCTTCTGATTGTGAAAAACTCACGCGCCTTGACGCACCGACCGGACTCCGCATATGAAAGAGTGAATGCCGGTCGGCGGGATGAACATGATCGACGACGCTGAGACCTGGATCGTCATCGTGGACAACGGAAAGGGCCGGCTGCTGCGGGGCACGCAGGTTCCGCCGGGCCGTTTTCACCTCGACGAGAACGGCTCAATCGAGAACACCTGGGAAGCGCACCAGCACGGGCGACCGTCTCCGCGTGTGGGCAAGGCGGGCAACACCTACGCCTCGCAGGGCCACGAGAACGAAGAGCGGATGAGCCGCTTCGCCCGTAACGTGACGGAGTGGCTGGAGCGCAAGACCCGCGAGCACAACATCGAGAAGCTGACGCTCTTCGCGCCGCCGCGCTTTCTTGGCGCACTGCGTCAGGCCTGGTCGCCGAAGCTGGCGGCGCGGGTCAGCGAGCACGAGGGGGACCTCGGCTACATGTCCGCCGGTGAGCTCGCGCGGCACCGGGCGATCATCAAGGTCCTCAGCGCGCCCAACGGCAAACGCCCCTGAGCCGTCAGCCCATCACGCCCGCGTGTACTCGATCTCCATCACCTTGAATTCGGGTGCCCCCGGGCTCGTCATGAACATCTCCATGACGTGACGGTCCGGGTCCTTGATGGTGATCACGGAGCGTCGCTGCATGACGCTGCCTGCCACCGGGAACTCCAGCTCACCGGTCATGGTCCAGCACGTGGCGGCGTCGTCGCACGAACCGATCTCGGTGGAGAAGCCCGTGGACATCGAGTCGATCCAGAAGCCCTCGTAGCAGCCGGTGACGTTGTTGTAGCCCCAGTAGCCCGCACCCTCGAACGGAGGGCCGCCCGGATCAGACTTGTAGTCCTGCCGCAGAAAGCGCTGACCGAGCGCCCAGGAATTGACCATGATCCCGGTGCTCTCGGTCGGATCGGTTCCCGGCTCCATCCAGTGCTTGACGTTGGCCTTCCACGTCCCCACGAACGGCTCGAGCTTCTTGTGGTGCGCTGCGGGCGTGCCCGCCTTCATACAGGCTTCCATATCGACGGCCATGGGTTGTCTCCTTGGTGTTGGTGTCCTCTGAGTGATTCAAGATCGAACCGGTTTTCGCGCGGTCAACCCCGAAAAAAGAGGAAAAGCGGTGGGGGTGGGATTCGAACCCACGAACGAGACAAGCCCGTTACCGGTTTTCAAGACCGGCGCCTTCAACCACTCGGCCACCCCACCGGCGATCTTCGCAGTGTAACGCGGCATCAGGCGGCACGGGTGCGGCACCACGCGGTACGGTTCTCGGCCGAATCGACTTGCACCCGATTCGGGCCCAGGTCCGGCATCCGCTCGACCGCCGCCGCGACCCGGTGCCGTCGCGTCTTCTGGTAGTGCTCGACCATGCCGCGCGTCTTCCAAAGTCCGAGCGCTTGGATCACGCTCGCGTCTGTCCCCAGCTCGTCATGCCAGGTCGCCGCCGTCCGGCGGAACGAGTGAAAGACCAGGCGGTCACCGTCGAGGTCCGTGGTCGGCAGCCCGGCGGCGATCAGGTCGCCGCGGAGCATCTTCGCGGTCGGCTTGCGCGGGAACAACGGTTTGTCAGGGTGACTCGCCCCGACAACGACCCGGACGCGCTTGGCCAGGCCGGGGTACACGATCCACGCGCCGCTTGGCGCGACTCGGGGGTTCTCCGCATCGATACCGTCGCCGGAGGTGTATTGTCTCGATGCGCCGCCCCATGTGTTACAGTTGGACCATCGCGCGGCCACCGGTTGCGCCTGAACATCGAAACCTACCCCCGTCAGGGGTGAGCCATTCTCGTGGGAGCAGCGGTGACCAACGGAACGGACGCGGACATCACTCAGATCCTTCACGATCTGGAGGACACGGACGATCCCACGGCGATCGCCCGGCTGCTGCCCCGGGTGTACCGGGAGCTGCGCTCGCTCTCCGAGTCGTACCTCCGCGGCGAGCGCCCCGACCACACCCTGCAGGCGACCGCCCTGGTGCACGAGGCGTACCTCCGCCTCGCCGGCAGCGACCGCAAGTGGGAGGATCGGGCACACTTTTTCCGGGCCGCCGCCAAAACCATGCGCCACATCCTGCTCAAGCACGCCGAGAAGCACGGGGCCCTGAAGCGCGGCGGCGGCAGGGCCAAGGTCCCGCTCTACGACACCCACGTCGTCCTGGACGAAGACTGCGTCGAGGTGCTTGCGCTCGACGACGCGCTGACGCGGCTCGGCGCGATGGACCGGGAGAAGGCGCGGGTCGTCGAGCTGCGCTTCTACGCGGGTTGCACGATCGAGGAGACGGCGGAGACGCTGCGGATCTCGACGAGGACGGTCGAGCGGCACTGGCGCTTCG
>JBFGEG010000035.1:0-31405 GCA_041580235.1 Phycisphaerales bacterium | reverse complement strand
TGATGGGTTCATCCTCAAGACCACCGACGGCGGGTCCAACTGGGTCACCCAGGCATCCGGGACGGGCGAATTCCATCGGGGCGTCCACTTCCCGACGGACGCGACGACCGGTTTCTGCTCAGGAAACGGCGGAAGAATCCTCAAGACCACCGATGGTGGGTCCACCTGGAACCCGCTCACGACCGGAACGACCGAGGAGCTGAGGGGAATGCACTTCCCGGTTCCGGTGACGCCCCCCATCTACCGCTCGATCGGCACCAACTCGGGAATCCTCCACAACGCCGGGACGGCCACCATCACGTCCGGGACCTCGACGGTGACGTTCACGGGTACCAGCCTGCCCACCAACGTCGGTCAGGGCGACGAGCTGGTCGTCGGCGGCGAGACCCTCTGGGTCCTGTCACGCGACTCGGCCACCCAGATGACCGTTCAGCAGGCGGCCAGCAGCACGCACACCAACGCCGTGTACACGCTCCGGCGCGCCTACAACACGCTCCAGGCGTGGGAGAACGACCGTGACGGCGATCTCGTGGGCGAGGACCGCAACGAGGTCGGCGTCTGCTACAACGACGGGCCGTTCACCACGCGTCTGGCCATCAACGACTCGACCACGGACGCCGACCATTACATGACGCTGACCGTCGCCGAGGGCCAGCGACACGACGGCACGGCCGGGACCGGGGCCCGCCTGGATGCCGGCGGCGGCTGGGGGATGAGGCCCATCGACGTCAAGGACCAGTACACGCGTGTCGAGTGGCTGGAGATCACCAACTGGCTCGATGATCAGTCGGGCGTCTACTTCGACGAGGATCCCGCCTACGACAACGCCGACAACTCCACGGCGTCGAACCTGCTGCTGCACAATTTCTTCTCCGGCACGTCCGATGCGGCCATTATGGTGCGCGCGGACAACATCACGGTGCGAAACGTGGTCATCTTCGACGGTGACTCCGAGGGCATTCGCGTCCGGGCCGGAAGCGGGGCGGTGATCGAGAACTGCACCGTGTACGGGATCATCGGGGAGGGCATCCGGCAGATCGTCGGCACCGCGGCAACGTTTCGCAACAACATCTCCGTGGGCAATACGATCGAGGACTTCTTCCTGGAGGGGACGGTCGACTACTTCGACCACAACATGTACACGAACACCGCGGGCGGCTTCACCACCGGGGCCAATGATCAGAGCCCGCCCGCGGACCTCGACGACCTGTTCATGACGATCACGGCGGGCTCGGAGGATCTGCACCTCGAAGCCACCGGCCACAACGCGATCGACACGGGCGTGGACGTCGCCGGCTTCACGATCGATATCGACGGCGAGACACGTCTCGCCGGCTCATGGGACATCGGCGCCGACGAGATGAAGGTGACCGCCAACTATCGCTCGATCGGCACCCAGGCGGGGACCCTCTACGACGCAGGCGACGCCACGATCGCGGCCGGCTCACGAACCGTGACCTTCGGCGGCGGCGCGAGCCTGCCGACGACCGTCGGCCTCGGCGACACGCTCGCGATCGGGGCCGAGACGCTGTACATCCTGTCCCGCGACTCGACGACGCAGGTCACCCTCCAGACGGCCGCCGCCGGCGTGCACTCCGGCGCCGCCTACACGATCACCCGTGCCTACAACACGTTCGCGGCCTGGGAGACCGATCGCAGCGGCGACCTCGTCGCCGAGGAAAGGCGCGAGATCGGCGTGGCGTACAACGACGGCCCGTTCACCCCTTCTGCCCCGGTGGTCATCGGCGGCTCCGTCACGGACGCGACTCACTACATGAAGATCACGGTGGCCGAGGGCCAGCGGCACGACGGCACGGCGGGGACCGGCGCGCGGATCACGGGCCTGCTCGACGACATTTTCAAGATCGAAGACGAGTACACCGTCATCGAGTGGCTGGAGATCTCGGATTACGGCGGCACGAATCACGAGGCGATCACCATCGACGACAGCCCGTCGGGGAACTACTCCCTCGTCCAAAACCTGCTCATCCACGACTACACGCAGAAGTGCGCGATCCTGATCAACGGCATCGGCACCGTCCGCAACTGCATCATGTACAACGGGTACAAGGGAATCTACGTGTGGAGCGCCAGCGGCACGGGTGACGCGACGATCGAGAACTGCACGATCTGGAACATGGTCCAGGAAGGCATCGACGTGGACGCCGCCGGCAGCAATCGGGCGACGGTTCGCAACACCATCGTGGTTGGCTCAGGGACCGTGGACCTGGAGCTTTTCGGGGCCGGCGACATCGCCGAGTACTGCATGTACCAGACGTACAACGGCACCGACCCCGCGACGATCGGCGGCAATCACCAGAGCCCGCCCGCGGACCTTGACGACCTGTTCTTCTCGATCGCGGCGAGCTCGGAGAACCTCCATCTGGAGGGCGGCGGCCACAACGCGGCCGACACGGGTCTCGACCTCTCCGCGAGCTTCACCGTCGACATCGACGGGGTTGTGCGGGCGGCACCGTGGGAAATCGGGGCCGACGAGATCAACGCGTCGCCGCTGCTGGTCTCCTCCGGATCGAGCCAGACCTTCACCGTGGGTGACCCGGCGACGGCCATCAGCGGGATCACGATCACCGACCACGGCCAGACGCCCATGATCACGGCCGCCGGCGACCTGCGAATCACGATCCCGGCCACCACCAACATGACGTGGGACATCTTTGACACCCTGGCCTCGATCTCCGGAACCGGCGCGGGCAAGGTCGCCAGCGCCGTCAGCTACGAGAACGGCGACAAGACGCTGGTCCTCGACGTGACCAGCGACTTCGCGGCTCAGGAGTCGGTGACGGTGGCCGACCTCTCCTTTGACAACTTCAGCGCGCAGTCGTCGGCGGACTCCCTGACCCTGGACGTGAACAACGACGCCACCGCCGACGCGACCGACGACAAGACGGTGACGATCAATCCGGGTGCAGGTGGCTCGTCGGGCACGAAGCTGATCTCGTGGGTCGAGGTGCCGCCGTCCGGCGGGTCCGGCGCCCCGCCGGCGCCCGTTATCACCTTCGACGCGGTGACGACGGACATCACCTCGGTCCCCCGTTCCACCGCGTCGTTCTCCCACACGATCGCGGGCGCCTGCACCTGCTGCGGTGATCCGTTGCTGGTGGTGATCACCATGTCGCGCGGCGACCAGGAAGCCACGTCGGTCACGTACGGCGGCCAGGGCATGCAGCTGGCCGTCAGCGAACGGGCGGCCTCCGACTCCGGGGCCGAGTGGGTCAAGATCTGGTATCTCGCCAACCCGCCCACGGGGGCCAACACCGTCCAGGCGGACTTCAGCATCAGCGAGGACCCCAACGCCGTGGTGGCCCTGAGCTACTACGGGGTCGATTCCAGTGACCCCATCGGGGCGGTGGCCGGCAACTCGTCAACGTCCAGCTCGTCGACCGTCTCGGTGACGATCTCCACCACGACCGAGAACTCGTTTGTCGTGGGCGGCCTCGGCCACCACGGCGGCGACACCGACCCGCACGACGTCGGCGGTGACGTGACCACCGAGCACTTCGACCTGGTCAGCGGCGGCGCCACATCGTCCGACAGCGGCTACGCCGGCGGTGAGATCGCGGCGACCACGAGCGGCCTGTACACCTTCGAGTGGACGGGCAACGTCAGCGACGACTACGCCATCGCCTGCATCGAGCTGAAGCCCGCGCCCTAGGAGCGGTGGCCGTCTTCGGGTCAACCCGCCGGTGGACGCGGCCGATACACATTACAGCTGGAGGTGATCGAGGCCATGAGACTGCTGATCCTGGCTCTGCTGACTGTTGCCGCAGGGATGACCGCATGCGGCCCGCGCGACGGCCAGGCGTCCCCCTCGCCCGGGGCAAGGCACACAAGCGAGTCGACGGCGCCCGGTTCCGATGTGCCGTCTCTCACCGCCATCGAGTCTGCGGCCGCGCCCGATCCGGCGCCCGAGAAGACGCGACAGCCCATTCACCCGATGGCGGCGGCGGCCGCCAAGGCGCACCTGGACGGCCTGATCGCCAAGCGGAAGATGCTCGAGAGCCAGCTCGGCACGGTTCGATCGATCATCGCCCGTCACAACCGATACGGCCAGTCATGGTTGCCCGATCCCGACCGCACACAGTCGTGGGAGACGCTGATCGGCCAGGGGCTCGACACGGCCCCGATCAATCCGTTCTCGCCCTCCGACGTCGCGTCGCACATCGCGTTCATCGATGACCCGGGCGCCGGTGGCGAACTCGTGAGCCCCAAGACCGCCGGGTGGGTGTGGAACGAGCACGACCGGACACTCGATGCCGCGCGGGACTCCGCGGCCCTTCGCGTCTCGGAGCGTGAAGAGCGCCGCCGCCTCATCCGCACGACCTACGGTCCACACCTGGCCTCCCAGCTGCGAACGCTGCGTGGCCAGATCGCGCTGTACTCCCTCTACGAGACACCGCTGTGGGGTCCCAACGAGGTCGCTTCGCAGCAATGGGCACCGCTGATCGACGCCGGCTACATCTTCGAGACCCCGGTCAACCCGCTGTGCCCGCGCGACGTGTCCCGGCTGATCGTCGAGGTCACCGCCCGCGGTGCGAACGGCGGGTCGGTCAGTCCCAACATGGCCGGCTGGGTGTGGAACAGCGTCGACCGCAAGCTCTTCGCCGCCGGGTATCACGAGGATTAGCGACGGCAATCGCGCGGGGATCGTGAAGGGCGAACTGGCGGTGGGCGACGCCTCGCAGAGGTCGCGGGCGATGCACGCTTCTTGAAGGCGACGTTACCGGAGCTCGAGATCCTCATCTTCTCCAGATGACGTCGGCTGCAAGCAATGCCGCCAACGCTCAATCCGTGGACGCCCGAAGAGGGGACTCGTATCATGCCCCTGGAGCGCCGCGCTGAACCATCGAAGCCACCGCATGCACAGAGCTTTGAGCACCCCGGTCGCAAGACGTCGGTGCGGCCTCGTCACGGGGACCCGGCGGATCGCCTTGGGGGGCTCGCTTCTGTTCGTGCTGGCGGGCGGATCCGACCCGCAGCCCGCGCCGCTGGAGGTTCACTACGGGATCGTCGATCCGCCGGTTGTCGCCCAGCGCGACATCACCGTTCGCGTTCAAACATCGATCCACCCGCTCGATCCCGATCCCAAGCCGCTCGAGTGCAGCAGCCTGGCCTCCATCGGCGATCGACTCCTGCTCACCAGCGACCGCCACAGCCACGTGATCTTCTCGCTGCCGCTGAGCATCGGCCGGACCCTCGACATCGGCCTGCCTGAACCCCAGCAGGTCATCCGGCTGGAGAAGGAGCTGCTGCTGGACGCCGAGTGCATGACGGCGAAGAAGGCCGGTCGCGCGGGCTGGATGCTGTACGTCCTGTGCTCTCTAAGCAACGATCCGAGCGGCGACCGCCGCGTCAAGCGGCAACACATGGCTCGAATCCCGTTGGACGACTCGGGCAACGCCCGCGCCCAGGGTGCGGTCGTGCTCTCCGGCGAGACCATCCGCTCCGCCCTGCACGAGCATTTCGAGGCGCTGGACGTCCCGCTGTACGAGTCGTTCAACTCCGAGAGCGGCGAGAACACGACGCGCTGGGGCAGTGTCGAAGGCATCTCATGGACGCCGACCGGCGGCATGCTCTTGTGTGGGTTGCGCAATCCGCTCGCCGGCCAGGATGCCATGCTCTTTGCGCTGGAAGGTATCGATGAGGCTTTCGACGCGGATGACGCGGCACTGGTTCGGGTCGTGGACCTGTTCCGGCTCGATCTGTCCGGCCGCGGCGTGTCCGATCTGGCCTGGGACCCGGTGACGGAGGGCTACCTCATCACCGCTGCCCTCAGCAACGGGCCGAAGGTCAGCGCCGAGCAGGTTTACCCGCTGGAGAACCTGCAGAGCGCGTTGTTCTGGTGGAGCGGGCACAAGGCGGATCGGCCGATCCAGGTGGCGGCATTGCCCGACCTCAACGTGGACGCGGTGTGCCGGGTGGGCCGCTCGACGCTCATCGCTCTCGGATCGGACGAGGGTGATGTGAGCGAGGGGCGGCGTGGCCGGCAGAGCGTGATCACGCTCGTCCACTTCACCGGTCTGGACCAGACGCGTCGGTTGCAGTGATGGCACAGCCGAACGTGGCCAAGACGGGGCTTGACAACGAGGCGGCGTTCAACGAGAGCCTCGAGGATCTCCACGACGCCGACGCCGCCGGCGTTGCCGGTGCCGGGCCGTCCGCCGAAGCCGATCGGGCCGGTGGGCAACCGGCGTGGGTGGGAAGGAAGCTGGGCCACTTCAAGCTGCTGGGGTCGCTCGGCGCAGGCGCGATGGGACTCGTCATCCGCGCCCAGGATGTCAACCTGGGGCGCATCGTCGCGCTCAAGGTCCTGCGCAAGCGCGTCGACAAGTCGGACGACAGGAAGCGTGTCTCGCAGTTTCTTCGCGAAGCTCGCGCGGCGGCACGCATCGAGCATCCGAGCGTGGCGCACATCTACGAGATCAACGAGCACGGGGGGTGGTGGTACATCGCCACGGAGCTCATCGAGGGTGGGACCCTGCAGCAGATCGTCGACGCCGCCGGCGGGCTGTCCCCCGCGCACGCGTGCCCGCTCATCGCCGACGCCGCGTCGGCCCTGGCCGTCGCCCACAAGCTCGGCATCATCCACCGTGACATCAAACCGCAGAATCTCATGGTCACGCGGGCCGGCCGTTGCAAGGTCGTGGACTTCGGGCTGGTTCGCGTCGAGGATCCGACCGATCCCTTCGACTTCACCGATCAAGCGGTCGGGACGCCGATGTACGTCGCGCCCGAAGTGGCCAGGCGAAAGCCCGGCACCAGCGCCATCGACATCTATGGATTGGGTGCGACGCTCTACTTCGCGGTCACGGGCTCCCCGCCCTTCACCGGCAGAACCGTCAAGGACTTGATCCGGCAGCATTCCGACGCGCCGCGGCCCAACGCCTGCGAGCTCAACCCGGACTGCACGGTAAGCCTGGCCGAGCTGATCCAACGGGCCATGGCGGTTAATCCCGATGAGCGTCCCACCGCGGTCGAATTCGCCTCGATCCTCCGCGTCGAGAACATCGGTGAGCCGATCGATCCGTCGTCGCTCGTGATTGATCCGTCCGGCTCCACCAACCTCAGCGGCATGCCGGGGTCCTCGTCGGGGCAGATCCTCTCCAGCCGGCACGACTCCCGCGTCCTGGGTTCCTCGAGTGGAACCGCCGCGCTCGACGGCGCGTCGAAGCCGGCGTGGATGTGGATCACGCGGATCGCGGCGATCCTGGTGGTGGTCGGCGTGATCGTCGCCGGTGGGCGCTGGATCGGCAGCTGGGTCTCGTCGATCGGCTCCAACCGGTCCGTCGAGTCCGCCGCGTCCTTCGCCGCTCGCTTCCCGGATGCACCGGGCAGCTACGGATGGCGCCCGGCCGACACCGGCCCGCCGCCGGCGAACCGTCTCGCGGATCCGCCGCCCTTCAGCTGGGTGGGGCGGGTGCAGCTGCAGGCCAACCGATATGTCGCCAACCGTCGCGGCCGCCAGTGTTACCCGGTCGATCACCCCGACGCGGTGCTCATCCCGGTCGATCTCGCCGTCTTCTACGGGACCGCGCAGGAGGCGGCCGCGGACGGCAAGTCGCTGATCGATCGATGATCGATGGCGGTGCATGTCGTGTGACTGCACCGGTGCTCGATACAATCGCACACGTGACTGCCGACTCCGCCGCCAACGACACGACATCGTTGTGGCCCGCCGCGGTGGCACTGACCGTGTGCCTGGCCGCGTGCCTCGGCGCGGCGTCGTTCGGGGCGCTCTTTCCGCCGGGGCAGTGGTACGCCGGGCTCGAGAAGCCCGCCCTGAACCCGCCCAACTGGCTCTTCGGACCGGTCTGGACGGGCCTCTACATTCTCATGGCGATCGCGGCGTGGCTCGTCTGGCAGCGCCGCGGCGCGGCCCCGGTGGCGCTGCCGCTGACGATCTTCGGGGTCCAGCTCGTGATCAACGCGGCCTGGTCGTGGATCTTCTTCGGGCTGCACCGGCCGGGGTTGGCGTTGGCAGACATCATCGTCCTGGTCCTGGCCATCGTGGTGACGATGATCGCGTTCGGTGCCGTCCGCCCGGTGGCGAGCCTGCTGCTCGTGCCGTATCTGCTCTGGGTGTGCTTCGCGTCCTACCTCAACTTCGGCCTCTGGCGTCTCAACCCGTAGCATCGGGTCCGACTTTTCGACTCGCACGGTTGGAAGCCGAAGGTGCGGGATGAGCAACTTCCGGTAGCCATCGCTCATCGAGGTTGTGACTCTTCTGTTTCACCGACTGCGGGTGGTCAGGAGATTCTGCGCGTCTCGCTCTCGCCGACGCGCTGGTCGTGCTGCGTGATCACCTGCAGGCAGATGAGTGACTCTCTCACGAGCATGATCGACGAGTAGACGACACAGCCGATGCCAAGCAGGGTGAGGCCGCCCACCAACCACAGTCCCTCCGGGTTCCAGAAGTTGACGAGGCCGCCAAGCAGGCTGCCCAGGGCAAAGAGACCGACGCTGGTGTAGAAGCTGATCAGGGCGTTGCGAAAGAGCGTCGACCGGAGCACCAGGTGGCGGGCCAGGATCTTGGCGTGCGCATCGCGATGATCGAGCAAGTGGTGAAACTCGGTATGGATCTGCCCGAATCGGGCCGAGGTGGACATGATCAGCAGGGCCACGCCGGGCAGCAGGATCAGCGGTGTGAGCCAGATCTCGGTCTCGAACATCTTGAATCGTCCTTTGGTGTGCGTGTTGTGCCTCGGCCGACGCGGGGGGCTGACCTTGCGACGGGGAGTCGTTGGCGCTGTTCACTTTTCAAGCTCTGACCACCCTTCGCCTCTGGTTGCCCTTACTCAAGCAGCTCGAAGGAGCGAGCCGCGAAACGACCATCGATCACCTCACCGCTCACACGGGCTTCCCGGACCGCGTTGCAGAAGCCATCGGCCGCATGCGCGTCACCATGATCGTCGATGCCCGTGCCGTCGACGAAGTACGCACTCCCGTCGATCCGAATCGCCAGGTCACAGCCCGTGCCGGGAAGCCCGAGCTGGCATTGCCCGCACGCCGCCCCGACGACGATTGAGTCGCTGTTGTGCCCCATCGACGCGGAGCCTGCTGCCGGCGGCATGGTGGTTCCGGACGGCTGGCACCCCGCCGCGGTGGTCACGACCGCCAGCACGAGCACGGGTCGTAATCGGTGTTTCGGCATGACGAGGCGCTCCATGTTCGATCGTCGCACGATCCAGGATCAAAGCCCGGGAAGCAGAGACCGCTCGCGCTGCTCCTGCTCCAGTTTACAGCGCGTGGTCGGTGTCGCGGCGGGCGATGAGCTGCCGGTGCGTGATCCCGCTCGACGATCCGGCCTTCGTCGATGACCAGAGGGCAGGCTCCCATCGGAAGAAGGTCAGCGCTTGAATGGTGGCCAGTCGCCAGCAAGCCCCGATCCGCCAGGATTGCGCCTCCCGGCTTTTTCACGATTCAAGCTCCGACACTGAGGGGTGACGACCCGGCCTCCCGCGTATGCTTATGGCCCGACGCCCTTGCCCTGAGGAGATCACCATGCCTGCCCGCCACGCTGCTCTTGTCGCCATCGCCGTCCTCGTCGCCGCCCTCCCCGCGGTGGCCGACGAGCTTCCCCCGCTCATCGACCGCGACGTCTTCTTCGGCGACCCGAAGGTGGCCGGGGCCCAGATCTCGCCGGACGGCCGCTGGATCTCCTTCCGCGCGCCCCATCACGACGTCATGAACATCTGGGTCAAGCGGACCAACGAGCCCTTCGAGGCCGCCCGACCCCTCACCGCCGACCGTGACCGGCCCATCCGCGGCTACTTCTGGACCGAGGACAGCCGCTTCATCCTCTATGTCCAGGACAAGGCCGGCAACGAGGACTTCCACGTCTACGCCGTGGATCCGGCGGCGCCCGCCGGTGAGGCGGACGTGCCCGAGAGCCGCGACCTGACGCCGATCGACGGCGTCCGCGCGTACATCTACGCGGTGCCGGAGAACACGCCGGGCCAGATCATCGTCGGGCTCAACGACCGCGACCCGGCGATGCACGATGTCTATCGCCTCTCCATCGACACCGGCGAGCGCGAGCTGCTGATCACCAACGAAGCGAACGTCGGACAGTGGGTCACGGATCTTCAGGGCAACGTCCGGCTCGCCTGGCGCCAGACCCCCGACGGCGGCAGCGAGATCCTGCGGGTCGAGGACGGCCGGCTCGGCGAGGTGATTTATACGTGCAACTTCGAGGAGTCGTGCTTCCCGGTCCGTTTCCACAAGGACGGCCGACAGGCTTACCTCATGAGCAACAAGGGCGAGGACGTGGACCTCATCCGGCTCATCCTCATCGACGCCGACGACGGCAGCACGCAGCTGGTCGAGGTGGACCCGGAGGGCGAGGTCGATTTCGGCTCGCCGATCTTCTCCGACGAGACCGAGGAGCTGGTCGGGACCACCTACGTCGGTGACCGCCAGCGGATCTATCCGCGGACCCCCCGGCTCGAAAAGGACCTGTCCTTCCTGAAACGCACCCTCCCCGACGGGGAGCTGAGCATCTCCGCCCAGACCGAGGACGAGCGGCTCTGGATCGTCTCCGTGAGTCGGGACGTCAACCCCGGCCAGGTGTTTGTCTACGACCGCAACCGGGCCACGGTGGAGAAGCTCTACGACGCCCGTCCCGAGCTGCCGACCGAGCACCTCGCCCCCATGCGGCCGCTGCGCTACCCGGCGCGTGACGGCACGGAGATCCCGGCCTACCTGGTCACGCCCAAGGGCGCGGACCCCTCGAACCTGCCGACGGTGATCCTGCCGCACGGCGGCCCGTGGGCTCGCGACACCTGGGGCTATGACTCGTTCGCGCAGTTCCTCGCCAACCGCGGCTACGCGGTGCTCATGCCCAACTTCCGCGGCTCGACCGGCTACGGCAAGGCGTTCCTCAACGCCGGCAACGAGGAGTGGGGCACCGGCGTCATGCAGCACGACCTCACCGATGCCGTGGGCTACCTGGTCGAAAAGGGCATCGCCGACCCGCAACGCGTGGCCATCATGGGCGGTTCCTACGGCGGCTACGCCACGCTCGCCGGCGTCACCTACACGCCGGAGCTCTATGCGGCGGGCGTCTCGATCGTCGGCCCCTCCAACATCATCACTTTGCTCGACTCGATCCCAGCCTACTGGGGACCGATCAGGAAGATCTTCCACATACGGGTCGGCGACCCCGCCGACCCCGCGGACCGCACGCGGCTCGAGGAGCAGTCGCCCTTCTATCACGCCGACCGGATCAAGACGCCCCTGCTGGTCATCCAGGGTGCCAACGACCCCCGCGTCAAGAAGGCCGAGAGCGACCAGATCGTGGTGGCCCTGCGTGACCTGCAGCGCGACATCGAGTACCTGGTTGCCCCCGACGAGGGTCACGGCTTCGCCGGCGAGGAGAACCGCCTCGCCATGTTCGCGGTGATCGAGGAGTTCCTGGCCAAGCACCTCGGCGGCCGGTACCAGCCAGGTGCCCCGACCGAGGTGGCCGAGCGGATCGAGGCCCTGCGGGTGAATGTGGCCACCGTTGAGATGCCCACGGTGCCCGAGGCGGGCGAGTGGGCGAAGACCGCGCCTCTGCCCGAACCCGATGCGGGTCTGCTTGCACCCGAGACACTGCGCTACCAAGCCACGCTCAGCCTCCCCGGCGGCCAGCAGATGGAGCTCGACGGCACCAGGCGGCTGACCCGCGACGAGCATGAGGGCCGGCCCGTCTGGCGGATCGAGACCTCGACCACCATGCCCATGGGCGAAGCGACCGACGTCGTGGTGCTGGACGCGGCGACGCTCCGCCCCCTGCACCGCTCGGTCACGCAGGGGCCGGTCACCGTCGAGCTGGCCTACAGCGACGCGGTGATCACCGGCTTGATGAAGTTGCCCGGCCAGGAGATCCCGATCGACGTCGCGCTCGAAGCGCCGGTGCTCGCCAGCGACGCGGCCCTCGAGGTCGTGCTCGGCGCCCTGCCGCTGGACCCGGTCTACCAGACGATGTACCGGACCTTTGACGTCCAGACACAGAAGGTCCGCACATGGTCGTTCGAGGTGACCGGCCGCGAGACCATCGAGACCGAGGCCGGGTCGTTCGATTGCTTCAAGACCCTGATCACGTCCCTGGACGGCGAGGGCGGAGACGGGACGCTCTGGATCGCGGCCGAGGCCCCGCGGGCGACGGTCCGCAGCGAGTCTCGCCTGCCGCCGGCGATGGGCGGCGGGCAGATCGTCCGGGAGCTGGTCTTACCCCGCGGTCAGTGACACGAAGTCGGCCGCGATCTGGAGTTGGAGCCGGTCGGGCCCCAGCCGACGGGTGACTTCATCCGTCATTCGCGCGTCGACTTCACTTCACGGATCCACTCACACTTGATGCCGGCCTTGGCATGATGCTTTTCGATCGCTTCGGCGTTCGGGGCGTCCAGCACGCAATAGATCTTGTTGTCCTGCTCGCTGAACAGGATGTCGTGGTGGGTGACCCCGAACTCGTCCGGCGGCGCGTTCTGCAGATTGCTCAGCTCGTCCGCCGTGAATGGCTTCATGGGATGGGAATCGATGAACTTCGGCATGGTTGTCGCCTCCTCCGCCTTGACGGCGGGTACGTGCCGAGCGCCTCCCGGCGACGCCAGACCCGGGAAGCGAGCAGCGTTCATGATAGAGACTTGCCCTTGATGCAGAGCTACCAATTAGCCCGCAAGTCCCCGCGAGCGTCGCCCTTCAGCCGGCCGTCGAGAGCCGCAAGCGTGTGCCGGACAGGCAAATAGGCCAGCCCTCCCTGTATCCTGAGACCGGCCAGAAATGGTCGCTGCTGACGGCCGAGGGCATCGCCGGCGAGGTCTGCGAGCCCGCTCCGCATCACCAGTTCGTCCTCACCATCCCCAAGCGTCTGCGGCTCTTTCGCTTCGACCGGCGGCTCGGGAGGGCCCATTCCGAAAGATAATGGGGATCTCGTATCGGATCCCGTACCCCGCCCAAGCGGAGCTCGATTCAGTTTCTGGAGATCTGCACGTTCAGTATGCGATGAAATGGGGTCGAGTCCACGGACACGGCAAGACGTCGGTTGAGTTGCGAGTCAGAGGACTGACACCGATCAACAGGGAGTGCACGTATGGCCTGGTTTGAGAGCAGATCGTCGAAGCAACGCAAGTCGGCGGTCATGAATGCCATATGCGTGATGATGGCTGACGGGAAGATCGCAGAAGCGGAGATGGCGGCTCTTCAAGCAGTGGGCGCTCGCCTGGGTGTTACCGGCGCTGAGCTGCAGAGACTCCTGGACCATCCTGACAGTGTCAAGTTCATGCCGCCAGATACGGATGAGGAGCGGTTCAGCCAGGTCGCAGACGCTGTGTACATGATGCTGGTTGACGGCGAGATCGATTCCCGAGAGTTCACGTACTGCTGCACGTTTGCCAAGCACCTCGGCTTCGATGCCAACATCGTGCCCGCCATGATCAAGGACCTGATCAAGGCCATACAGCAGGACATCGATCCCGCCACGCTTCAGTCGAAGTATATGAGTCCGAAACGGACGTATGCCGGGGAGGGCAAAGCGGTGCGGTCAGAGCTTGAGGAGTGAAGCACGCCATTGCCTGTCCGGCGCACTCGCAGTGTTGAAGTCGGCGATGCGGCAGTCCCGTTTCTGAGGCTTCAGGTCACGGCCTCCGCGGCGGGCCACAGCCAGGCGAAGAACACGCCCGTGATCGCCCCGCTGATGAAGCCGTCGATGACGTACATCCACGTGCTCCGCCACGAGTAGCCGAACCAGATCGTGCCGGGTATGCAGCCCAGGCAATACGCGAAGATGGCCACGGCGCCGGAGAAGCGGAACGCGTCCATGAACGCCGGCTCCGCCGGGCGGCCGTTGAAGGCGAGCTTCGTCGCGTAGGCCACGCAGAGGTTGACGACCAGGTAGTAGATGAACGTGAGGACCAGGTTCTTGGGCATGTTCGCAGCACCCGGCCACCTGATCAGGATTCCGTGCGGCCCCTTCTCGTAGCGGGCCTTTACCTCCGGGTCCTTGAAGTCCTTCATGTGGCAGTACGGGAACATGTACTGCCCCGCCGGCATGTCGGCGCCGCGCACGGCTTCCAACATGGCGTCCTCGTTCGGGAGCTCCTTCCAGTCGCCGTGGTGGTGAGGAGACACCACGTTGGCGATGAAGGAGTAGATGAACACCGCCACCGCTGCGAGCAGAATCGGCAGCCAGAGGTCAACTACGCTGACATCCATGACACGATCTCCTTGCCGTGTAAAGAAAGCGTCGCCCTGCGCGCATGATGCTCCAAGGGCAGCGTCCCGTCAAACAGACCGGGCGGCTCGCTGACAGGAGCTTTGAATTCGGGCGGTCCGGGCCAGTCGGCGGGCCGGGGAAGTGGCGCGGGAGGGTGAGATCGGGTCCGGAGATCGAGCCCCGCGCTCGTCTTGACCGTATCCGGCGGGAAGGGCCAATGCTACGCAATCGCGGGCCTGGGTGACTGGTTCGGTTGCTCCTTGGTCGTTATACTGTCGTCCGATTCGGTCGCATGGCTGGGACGCCGCGTCGACCGGGATTCGACTAATCGGTACGCTCCGCGTGCGGCCTCACTTTGTGGAAGGGAGGCTCAGCTGATGTCGGTCACTCGCCATATTGTCGCCTTGATCGCCTTGGCCTTAGTAAACCCTGCCGCGCGCGTGGACGCGCAGGATTCGCGACCCAATATCGTGTTCATTCTCGCCGACGACTTAGGTTGGGGGGATCTTGGTTGCTTCGGTAATAACCACGTGCTGACGCCACGGCTGGATCAGATGGCCTACGAGGGCATGCGGTTCACGCAGTTCTATGTCGCGTCCCCCGTGTGCTCGCCAACCCGGGCCGCATTCATGACAGGGCGCTTCCCATCGGAGTTGGGGATTCACACTGCGCTCCTTTGCGAAGGTGAGTGGAACGAGGATCACGGGATGCCGGACTGGCTGAGCCCGCAGTACTTGACCGTTACCGAGTTGCTCCATGACGCAGGATACGCGGTCGGTGTCTTCGGCAAGTGGCATCTCGGCTGTCATCCGAGCGCTCCTGATCCCGGCAGCTATGGCGTGGACGACCACGCAACGCAAGCCTCCAACGGACCCCGCGTACGCAACGCAGGTACGCCGTACTTTCGCGCGCACTCCACGGAATACATTGTGGACGAAGCAATTGAGTTTATCGAGCAGAATTCGGATGGTCCGTTCATGCTCAACGTGTGGACGATACTTCCACACTCGGCGCTGGATCCGACTCCTGAACAACTCAGTGTCTATGCCCACCTGGCACCTTCTGGAGGCGTGCCGTGGGTCGGGGCCTGGCAGATCTACTACGCCACGATCACTGCGATAGACGAGCAGATCGGACGTCTCCTGGACCGCATCGAAGACCTTGGGCTCACCGACAACACGATCGTCATCTTCACTTCCGACAATGGGCCGGCAGGCATGTACGCTCGCCCTTCATCCCACAGCGGGGTTGGAACGGGTGGTGCGTTCCGGGGGAAGAAGTGGAGCTTGTACGAGGGAGGCGTTCGTATGCCGCTGATTGTGCGTTGGCCCGGTCATGTGCCGGCCGGGCGAGTGGACGACACCTCAGTGATCTCGATTGTCGATCTTCTCCCAACGTTTTCGACTCTCGCAGAGGCCCCCTTGGTCAATGGGCCACTCGACATCGAGGGCACCATGGGAAACCCCGGCTTGGACGGCGAGGACATGTCCGACGTACTCCTCGGAACGCCGCGCGCCAGGGTGACGCCCCTGATGTGGGAATACCGCTTCACCCAGATGCATCTCCTGGGCATTCACCGCAGCCCGTTGTTAGCGATTCGTGATGGAACGTGGAAGCTGCTCCTGAACCCGGACCTGAGTCGAGTCGAGCTCTACGACGTCGTGTCCGACACCTGGGAATTGCACAACCGTGCCGATGATCACCCCGAAGTAGTCGCACAGCTCGCAACTGCAGCACTTGTATGGCATGAATCGCTTCCGGTGGGGCCGTACGCAAACGATGCCGGCGCCAATGTCTATCCCTGGCCGCAGTCAGTGCTCCTTGATGACAGCGTTCCTATGCGGCGGGCTGCGGCTCGCCGCGCACATCCTTGAAGATCGGCTGCCCGGCGAGGAAGACCCTGCAGCCCACGGCCGGAACGCGAGGACGAGACGGCGCTGACCAGCGTGTTCATGCTGTACCATTCGCCCAGCCTCTGGCGATGACGTCAGGCCGCCGCCGACGGCTTGGTGACCGATGCACCGGCATGGGCCGACGCGTCCTGCGTCCAAGGTCACTCCCCTGATGCTGATCGCCCGGCGACCGGGCCGGCGGTCGCGTCCTTGGGTGAATCGAGTATGGCGGCGCGGATACGATACGTGGTGCGGTTCACTCCACCCGATTGATCTCGAGCAGGTTCGTGTGGCCCGGCGCTTCACCGGGGAGACCGGCGGCCAGCACGACCGTGTCCCCGTCTGAGATGAGACCTTCCGAGCGAGCCGTATTGACAGCCATCTCGTTGAGCTCGTCACGGGTCTGGGTGAGCGGACAGATCAATGGTCGGACGGCCCAGCTCATCAGGAGCCGGCGGGCAACCCCCTCATGCGGCGTGATGGCCACGATGGGAGCGCCTGAACGTTGACGGGCCAGACGCAGTGCCGTGCTCCCCGAGCGGGTAAAGGCCAGAATCGCCTTCGCGTCCACGTTCTCGGCGGCCCGGACCGCCAGCGCGGCGATCGTGTCGTCGATATCGCCCCGAAGCGGTTCGAGCCGGTCCAGAGCGCGGACCTCACCTGTCCGGACGGCCTGCTCCGCGCGCTCCGTGATCTCGGCCATGGCCCGCACTGTGGCGACCGGAAAGCGTCCCACGGCCGTTTCACCGGACAGCATCAAGGCGTCGCTGCCATCGAACACGGCATTGGCCACGTCGGTTGCCTCGGCGCGCGTCGGTTCCGGTTGCTGAGTCATGGATTCCAGCATCTGAGTCGCGGTGATGACGGGAGTTCCGGTCTGCCGGCAGGCACGGATGATCCGCTTCTGAGCGACCGGTACCTCCTTGGCGGCGGTCTCCAGCGCCAGATCACCACGTGCCACCATGACCGCATAGGCTGCGTCGATGATGCCGGGAAGATTGTCCAGGGCCTGACGCCGTTCGATCTTGGCGACGATCGGCATATCCCCGGCACCCAGCTCTCGGAGAAACACCTTCAAGCCCTGCACATCGGCGGCGCAACGGACGAACGACATGGCCACGAGATCGACCCCCTTCTCGACGCCGAAACGCAGATCGGCCCGGTCCTTCTCCGTGATGACCGGAATCCGGAGGTCAACGCCCGGGAGGTTGATTCCTTTGTGGTCCTGGAGGAATCCGCCGGCGACGACTCGGGCGTGAATGTCCGGCCCGTCGATGGACTCGACCTCGAAGACGAGATCGTCGTCGTCGATGTACATTCGATCTCCGGGGGTCAGATCATCCGCCAGGCCGGCATACGTGACGGAAGCCACGCCCGCAGCGCCGACCACCTCGCGCGTGGTGAACGTAAAACGTTGCCCGGTCGTCAGCTCGACCCGGCCGTCGACGATCCTGCCCACGCGCACTCGTGGTCCCTGCAGGTCCTGCATGATGGCAGCCGGCCGGCCGGTCGCTTCGCTGCACGCCCGCACCCGCTGTATCATGTCGGCGTGGCTCGAGTGGGTACCGTGCGAGAAGTTCAACCGGGCCACGTCCAGGCCCGCTTCCATCATCGCGCACAAGGTCTCCTGAGAGCTCGAAGCCGGCCCCAGCGTGCAGACGATCTTGGTGTGTTGCATGGCGTACCTCAAGTTGATCGGGGGACTCGCAACACCATCGTAATGTCCCGCGGATCCTGGCTTGAATCCGCGCGCCGGCCGGCGACGGATAGATGCCCAGAGTGGGGGAGACCCGGGCCACGCAGATTACGGGACATGGAGATCACGGCGAACGCAGGGAGATGTGTGTGTCCAAGGTCGTCTGGTCCCCCTCGCCCCCAAATACACGCCGATCCGCGCGAGCTCAGCGGTCGGCAGCGGCAGCCGGCGGCGGTTGCCAGCGTGAATGTCGTCGGTTCGAGTCCGATCACCCGCTTTCCGTCGGCGCACGACGCCCGCTGTCGCCGGCCGGGCTCACCCCCGCGCGGTCGCGGCGCCGAACCCACGCCAGCACGCTGAGCGCGATGCCGAGCGTCGCGATCGGAGTGACGAACCAGATCATCGCCGCGTGGAACGCGCTCAGCGCGGCGGGCCGGTTGGCGGAGAGGATCAGGAAGATCACGTACCCCGTGTAGAGCCCCAGCAGAAGCAGCCCCTCCCACCGCGAGATGCACCCGCCGGTGAAGAAGATCGGCAGGCAGATGAGGGCGACCGCCGTCATCACCGGGATGTCGAAACGCAGGGCCGCCGGCGCGACGGCCACGCCGTCGGACGCGACGGCCGCGGTGGCGCCCAGGACCGTCAGGATGTTGAAGATGTTGCTGCCGACGACGTTGCCGATGGCGATGTCGCGCTCGCCGCGGATGGCGGCCACGATGGACGTCACCACCTCCGGCATAGAGGTCCCGGCGGCGACGATGGTCAGGCCGATCACGAGCTCGCCGACACCAAGCCACCGGGCGAGGTCCGTCGCACCATGCACCAGCCACCGCGCTCCGACCACGAGCAGAGCCAGACCGCCCACCGTCAGAACCACCGAGATCACAAGCGGCCTCGCCTTGTGTGCTTCCGCTGCCTTCTCATTCGCCGGCAGCTCCGCGACCCGTGCCGTTCGCTTGCCAAGGTTGATCAGCCACGCCGTGTACACCACGCATCCCGCCAGGAGCATGACGCCCTCGAGTTGCCCGATGGTCCCGTTGGCCGACAGAATCCACATGAGCGCCGAGACCCCGATCATCACGGGCACGTCCAGCCGAACGAGCTGTGACGACGCCACCAGCGGCACGATCACCGCCGAGACGCCCAGGATGAACAGGACGTTGAACACGTTGCTTCCCACGACGTTGCCGATCGCGATCTCTGCTTCGCCGGCGAGGGCCGCCTTCACGCTGACCGCCAGCTCCGGCGCGCTCGTTCCGAACGCCACGATCGTCAGCCCGATGACCAGCGACGGCAATCGCGCCGCCCGCGCCAGCCCGGTCGCGCCGCGCACCAGTGTCTCGGCGCCGGCGGTCAGGAGCACGAGACCCAGGATGATCCAGAGAAGCGACATGCAGGGCTCGGAAGCGTCGGCTGACCCCGTGAGCCGGAGGAGCCGCGCGCATCGGGCATGCTCGGCGGCGGAGAAGCCGGGTTCGGCGCGTCTCGCACTCCGCTGAATTGTATCGAGCGCATGAAAGTCGCGCCGCGCCGGGACTCTTGCCCGCCCGTGGCGGCGGTTACGATAAGCGCCTTGGTCATATTCCTGCCCAGCCTCTTACGTCACTCACTCAAGAGCCGCACCGGCCTCACTCAAACTGACTCATAGGGGGAGCGTGCTGTTCCGGAGGCAGACGCTCTATCCAACTGGGCTACGCGGACCGGACGGGATCATCGTGCCGCCGCCGTCGATCCCACGCCATTGTCGCTGTCACGCGTTTCGGTCGGGTCGCGCCACCGTCACGACGTCGTCATGACCGGGCGCGGTGTCGCCGTGCTGCGGCCCCGCTACGGGCACGGTCCCCAATCGCCGAGCACCATGAGGAAATCCGCGATGCCCACGATGCCGTCGTCGTCGAGGTCCGCGTCGAGTCCCTCACCCTGGCCGTCCGTGCCCCAGGCCCCCAGCACTGCGAGAAAGTCCGCGATGTTCACCTGCAGGTCGGCGTTGGTATCCCCCGGACACGACGAGACGCCGGCGAGCGCGGCGTACTTGAAGACGGCCATGTCCACGGCCCCGGTGTTGGCGTTGGAGAAGCCGCCTCCAATGTAGATGTTCTCGTCCGCGTCCAGCCGCAGGATGCTGCCGCCCGCCGACTCGGCGGGATCGCCGCCGATGACGCCGCGGTCGGTCTCGAGGCCCGTGACGGCGTCCAGGACGAACATGATCAGGTCGCTGCTGTACGGGGCCGAGCTCGTCGCGCCGACGACCAGCGCGTGGCCGGCGGAGTCCACGATCACGTCGCCGGGGACGTCCAAGCACCCAACGCAGTTGTCGCCGTAGAGGTGCGTCCAGAGCTGGTCGCCGGTGGTCGCGTCACGCTTGACGGTGTAGAAGTTATCGTTGAAGTTGCTCAGGTCTCCGTCGGGATCGGTGCTGCCGGTGATGTAGACACCCCCTGACCCGTCGAGGGCTACCGCGCTGGCGTAATTGCGGAAGTTGAAGCTGTCGTACTTCTGCCAGAGGAGCTGGCCGTCCGAGCCCCGGAGCTTGATCGTGCTGTACTTGTCGATGAAGTCGATGCCCGTCCCTGTGACGTAGATGTCCCCCTCGGCGTCGATGGCCATGTCTCTCGCCGCATCGCCCCCGTAGACGCCCCAGTTCGTCTGCCAGAGAAGCTCGCCGGTGACCGGGTCGTACTTGATCACGACGTAGTCGGGGTGCAGGGTGCTCATGACCCCGTAGACCATGGCGATGACGTCGCCGTTGGGATCGACCTGGACCTGGCGGACGTGGTCCTGCGAGTACGGGGCGCTCGCGGGGCCGTCGTAGGTCCGCATCCAGCCCAACGCGCCGCCGCCGTCGAATCCGAGCATCAGGCCGTCGGCGCCGTCACCCACCGTCCCCCCGCCGACGAAGACGTTGCCCAGGGGATCGACGGCCACGGACGCCCCGTGCTCGGAGGTGAAGGGGGCGGTGCTGTACTGGACGACGTCCAGCCGCGCGCCGGTCGCGGCGTCGTACTTGAGCAGAAGCACGTTGGCGTAGCTGCCGGGGCCGGGCGTGTTGCCCGTCACGTACACGACGCCTCCGGGCCCCAGCCCGAGGCCGCGGGCCTGATCGTGCCAATCCGCCGAGCCGTTGAAGACGTCCTGCCAGAGCAGCGTCCCGTCCGGACCGAAGGCCGCCGTGACGAGATCGGTGTTGGAGGATGGGCCCGTGATACCCGTGATGTAGGAGACGCCCTGGGCATCGGTGACCATGCCCTGCAGCCCCGCGGTCAGGGCGCTGCCGGCGGGAAGCTCCGCGATCCATTCCGGCGAGAGCTCCGCGCGGGCGGTGGTGGCGACAAGCTGGATCGTCGCGAGTGCAGCGATGGCAACGTTGATTCTCGATCGCATGTCCGTGGCTCCGAGTTGTGGTTCTTACTCAATTAGACACACGATCACACGCGGCAGATACGTGGATCGGGCCGGCGAGGGCGATCGGCGCCAGAAATGAGGCGGAATCCCCGTGCCCGGGGACGCGTGCCCGCACCGCGCCCGCGGGTCAGCGAGGGTCGTCGCGGCCTAACGCCGGTGTCATGACGGCCGTCCGGGCCCGGACCAGAGGCTCATAGCCGTCCGATGCGCCGACGGCGACGCCGGCGGCACGGGTCCGGCCGGCCGTCACCGTCCCACCGAGTGGATCGAGCAGGCGGCGGCACAGGTGCTTTGCATGGCGGCAACTCCGCGCCCCCAGGCGACCCACTCGATTAGACGGAGTGCTGGAGGTATTTCCCATGGGGAAGCCGCCTCAGATTGATGGAGAGGCCGGTGCCTTAGGGTGTCCGGCTGCCTGTCTAAGCTCACACGCTGCGGCCGGGGCGGCTTGAATCGACAAGGCGCGCGCGGGTATCCCATGCCGGACTCCGAATCGCAAGAAAGACGGGTGGCGAGGCCGCTACCGTCAGCGGACCTCGTGGCGGTCAGGTTCGCGCAGTCCAAGGTAGTGGGTCGCCGAAAGGGAATCGGAGATCACGGCGAAAACGCAGCGAGATGTGTGTGTCAAAGGTTGTCAAGGTTGTCCATGCAAGGTTGTCCAAGGTCGTCCGTGTCCAAGGTCGTCCGCAAGGTCGTCCGAGCGAACGCACCAAGGACTGGACAACAGCCTGATCGACGGGACTCCAGCACACGGATCAGGGACGGTCGCGCGACGCGAACGACTCGGCGGAATCCTCAGCCATTACTACCGAGAAGCGGCATGATCGCTCGACCGGGTTCTGGAACAGGACGCGGTGGAATCCTCAGAAGCGGCATGATCGCTCGGCTGAGTAATGGAACAGCACGGGGTCAGCGGCTAATCGGCTCACGGGCATGCCCCGAAGTGCGTCGCCACCGCCGCCACGTCCTGACCATTGACGATCCCGTCGCCGTTGACATCCTCCGGGCAGCCGTCGCACGGGCCTTGGTTGCCGATGACCTGCCGGAGGTCCGCTCCGTCAACCGTGCCGTTACCGTCCACGTCCCACACGCACGGTGAGCCGGGGCACGGGCCAAAGTTCGAGATGAGGATGAGCAGGTCGGCGGCGTCGACGCACCCGTCGTTGTTAAAGTCGGCGGGTGAGCCGTTGCAGGTGTTGAAGTCCACCAGCAGCCCGAAGAAGTCGCCCACGTCGACGTTGCCGTCGCCGTTGAGGTCCCACGGGCAGGGGATCTGGAACTCGTACGCCCCCATGTCCACGATGGGCGGTTCGCCATTGCCGCTGTCGGGCGTGTCCGCGTCATCGACGAAGCGCGGGTTGCTGTCGAGATCCGTGTCGATGCCGAAAGGAACAGCGGTATTGTCTCCGGAATCGATGCAGGGTGAACCGGGCTGCAGCCGGAGATCACCGTTGACGGGATCGACGAACAGAGGGTCCGCGTCGATGTTGCCGGTGCCGGGAAAGCTTCCCAGGACGTTGCTATAGCTTACGGTACCGCCATTGACGATCTCCTCCGGGCTGTTGCCCCAGACGATGCAGTTAGTGACCGTCGCGCTGCCGGCTTCCTGGAAGACACCGCCGCCCTGCAACCCGGCCGAGTTCTCGGTGAATGTACAGTTCGTGACTATCGGGTCGCTGCCGTGGCTGAAGATCCCGCCGCCGTTGAAGGTCTCGGCAACGTTTCTCTCGAAGGTGCAGTTGGTGACCATGGGAATGCTGTCGGGCGGGCCGGTGCTGCGGTTGGCCATCCCGCCGCCGTGAAGGCCGGCCACGTTGTCGCGAAAAATGCAGGCGGTCACCGAGGGATTGGTACCACCGAAGCTCGAGATCCCTCCGCCCTCGGTGGCGGCGAGATTCCCCTCGAAGGCACACTCGATCACTGTCGGGCTGGCCAGGCTGCTGTTGTACATCCCGCCGCCAAAGCCACCGGGCGAGATGCCGCTCGCGGAGTTGTCAGTAAAGGTGCAGTGGGTCACCGTCGGGGTGCCAAAGAAATTGGCCATCCCGCCGCCGGTCTCAGCATCATTTCCCAGGAACGCGCAATGGCTGACCGTCGGACTGGCGCCGCCGAAGTTCAGCATCCCGCCACCGAGGCCGGCCGAGTTGCCGATGAACATGCAGTCGGTCACCGTCGGGTTCGTGTCGTTGCCGTTGTTTTCCATCCCGGCGCCGGCGCTCGCCGAGTTGCCGACAAACGTGCAACGCGTCACGGTCGGGCTGCTGCCGTTGAGATTGTGCATCCCACCGCCGCTGACGGCAATGCCCCCGGTGATCGTGAAGCCGTCGAGCACCGTGTCCGGTCCCTCACCGTTCTCACAGGTCACGACGGAGCCGGCACCCCGCGCGTCGATCGTGGTCACGTCGGCGCCGCCCGAGCTCCGCACGGTAATCGCCTTGCCCGCCAGATTGATCTGCTCGACGTACGTGCCCGGTGCGACGACGATCTCGTTCGTGTCCAGGGCGTTGTCGATCGCCGTCTGGATCGAGCAGTACGGATCGGCCTCGGACCCGTCACCCGGTCCAGGGCAGTTGACGTCCACGTAGAGAGTCCCGGCCTGAGCGGCCGAGACGACCAACATGGACACGAGCATGAAACGGTACGACATCCTTCACGTCCTCCGAGGCCGCCCGACGCGTCATCTGTCGTCCCGTCGTCAGGCGGCCGGTAACCGTTCAGCCTACATCGCGGCCGCAGTGAATGAAAGGCCTGTGTGACGGCCGACTGATAGGACATTTGATTCCGGGCGACCGGGCCTGGGTGGCCCGCAGGGTTTTCCGGGCAAGGCGGCGGGCCGGGGAAGGGGCCGCAGGAGGCCGCGACCGGCCCGGGAACTCTGCCCGGGCGTCTCGACCCTCCCTGCAAACCCTCCGCAGGCGTCGGTTGGCCCCGCCCGAGGGACGTTGCCGGCGCAACCCAGCGCCGCCACCGCGCCGGCCCCGGCGGGGGCCTTTGCACAATCGCCGGATCACCGGCGCAGGCTGTTGGGAGTCAATGCCGCCGAAAAGGGATCGGAGATCACGGCGAAAACGCAGCGAGATGTGTGTGTCCAAGGTCTCCAAGATGTGTGTGTCCAAGGTCTCCCAGGTCTCCCTTCCAAGGTCTCCCTACCCGGCGAAAACGCAGCGAGATGTGTGTGTCCCCTCCCTCTCTAATCGGGGCACGGCCCCCAGTTGCCCAGCATCTCGAGAAAGTCGGTGACGCCGACTCCGCTTCCATCGAAGTCACAGGAGTCGACTTGGCCCCATTGGCCGAGAAGGGCAAGGAAGTCGTTGATGCCGACCGTGCCGTCGCCGTCCGCGCAGTCCCAGGGGCACGTGTCCTCGGCGGGCAGGATGATGTCGTACGCGTACGCGTAGGTCGCGGCGCCGGTCGAGGCGACGGTCGACAGGCCGGTCAACGCGCCGATCACCGTGTCGTCGGGACCGGCACCGCCCTGCGGGATCACCTGCGGTGCCGGCGAGCCCGGCGGCACCACGAGGGTAAACCGCATGATCGTGCCGCTGCCGTCGTTGACGTTCGTGGCCGATGCCCACTGGCCCAGATAGGTCTGCGGCGTCGAGCTGATCGTGTTGGGGATGATCGTGGCGCTGGGCAGGTAGTCGGGCACGGCGAGCGCAGTGTCGAACTCGATGGCCGCGATTCCGGGGGGCGGGGCCGCGACGGTGTCCAAGCCCGCCGAGTGCTGGAACACCTCGTACCCCGGATCGAGGGTCAACATCGCTTCCCCGGTCGTCCAGGCGTCGTCGCCGACCTGCACGTCCAGGTCAAAGGTGAAGTGCGTGACGCCGCCGGCGAACTCCGGATGAAAGATGTCCGAACCGATGCCCGTGTTGTCGATCGCCGCGACGTCGTGCGACACGGCGCCGCCGCCGTACGACAGTGCATTGGGGCAGCCGAGGTCCGACAACAGAAGGGCAACATCCGACCGATCCGTGTCCTGATCGCCGTCGATGTCGCCGTCGGGCGTGCCGAAGAGGATGGCGTTCAGCACGGTGACGTAGTCCTCGAGGTTCGTGACGCCGTCACCGGAGACGTCGCCGATGCAGTCATAGGTCGCGTAGATCACGTGGCTGACGTCGTCGAGAAAAACGCCGCCCCTCGTCGAGCTCTGCGCGCCGGTGATCTGCAGGTACGGGATCGGCGCGGGCTTGGTCGTCAGCCGGAGCCCGTCTGCGGATTCGCCGGGGCTCAGCTCGATGGTGTAGCGGGTGATGATGTGGTCACCCTGTCCGTCGACCGGGAGCGGATACCAGGCGCAGCGGAACGCCGTCGGCGTGGCAACGTACTTTGCGACGTCCAGCAAGTTCGAGAAATCGGGTGGCGCGGCAACCCACGTCTTGAACTCCTCGTTCGGGAAGAACGCCCAGAGGCTCGGCGCGACGATGATCGCCAGGCCGTAGTCGAACACCCCGTCGCCGAGGACCGTGGCGATGACGTCGGCGCCCGTCCAATTATCGTTGGCACCAATCGAGGTGACGAGGTCCACGGTGTAGAACGCGTTGCCCGACGGCGGCGTGTCCGGCCAGGGCGTCTCGTAGACGTTGATCGAGGTCGACAGGTTGGGCGCGCCGCCGGACGCACCCAGGCCCGGGCAGGTCTGGTCGAGGTTGCGCATGACCACGCCGAGATCCGGCAGGCCCGTCGTGCAGTCGCCGGTCGCGTCGCCCACACATTCGCAGCCGGTGCAGTCCCAGTCGTCCGCGACCGCCGTGAGGTCGGCGACGTCGGTCAGGTAGTCGCCGGTCACGTCGCCGGCCGGGCAGTTCGTGTCGCGCGTGTACTCGTAGATGCGGCCCGCGCCGCCGTCGGTGACGTACAGCCGCGATTCGTCGGCGGTCAGGTCCACGCCGGTCCACGTGGAGACGCCGAAGGTCAAACCGGTGATCACGTCGTCGACCTGGCCGGTGTCAATACTGGCGCTCACGACCCTGAAGCCGCCACCACTGCCCTGGCCGTCAAGCACGAGCAGCGCATCGAACATCGGATCGTGGACGACACCCGACGTCTGCCCGATCGGTTCGGACGTGGCCAGGGGGGTCAGCGTCCCGGTCGCGCCCACCTCGTAGATGACCCCCGGGTTTGCATCGGCACTGTCCACGATCCACAACCGCGTGCCGTCCGTGGTGACGTCCAGAGCATTGACGAGCGTGCCATCGTCGGCGTGCAGAACACTTTCGCCCTCGGGGGCAAGCGGCGACCAGTTCCAGACCTCGTCGGCGTTGCCGGACCCGCGGTCGACCATGAACGCCGGCCCGAACGCGCCTGCGGCCGTGCCGTCGAGAAACGCCATGCCTACCGGGTCGTCATCACCGCTGTGCCATCCGGCGACCCAGACGCTGCGGGTCGTCTGGCCGTGATCCACCCGGTAGAGCTGCCCGCCGAAGTCGTCGGTCGTGTAGATGTTGCCCGCGTCGTCGATCTCGACGCTGGCGACGTCGTCACCGGTCCAGATCGGCGTGAGCGTGTTGTCGAGGTCGAGCCGGTACAGTCCCTTGGGCCCGTAGGTGCTGTTGCGACGCCCCACGTAGAGCGCATCGTCCACCTCGCTGTGATGGGCGCCGATCGCGTCGGCGAGGTACAGCGTGTTCGTGTGCGTCCACTGCGGGTCGGCCACGACCGGCTCGGGGATGGCGCAGCCCCACCGCGCCGAACGTCCGGGCGGCGAGCCCAGCGGGAAGTTGCCGCCCATGTACAGCGACTCGCCGGCCGCCGTGGACTCGTCGAAGATCGCCAGGGCGTAGATGTTCGTGAAGCCGCCGGCCCCGACACCGTTGTCCAGCGCGTGCCAGGTGCCGGCCGTGTCGAGCGCCACGATGCCGCCGAGGCCGGTCAGCCCCGGGGCCGTGCTGAAGCCGCCGGCGATGTAGAGCTTCAGGCCCGTGCCGTCGTCCCACTGGAGCATGTCGTACACGGTCCCGTTGACGTTGCCCGTGAACCCGCCGCTGACGAAGCCGTTGAGCCCGCCGGCGGTGATCTCGCCGTCGAAGATCTCCACGGCCCACAGCTCACCCCAGAGGATCACGTCGTCGCGCACGGTGTCGTTGCCGTAGATCTCCAGGCCGTTGTCGGAGGCGATGAAGAAGATGTCCGGCGACGACGAGGTGGCGATGTCGCGGGCCCAGCCGACCGGCCCGACGAACGCGTTGAAGCTCGTCCCGTCCCAGTAGGCCGCGTTGGTCGTCGACACGCCGCCGATCTGGGAGAAGCTGCCGCCGACGAACAGGTGGTTGGCCAGGCCGACGCCGGGATCGAAGTCGTGCACGCCCAGGGCCGACACGCGCTGGAACAGGCCCAGCGCCGTGCCCAGCACCGTCCAGGTGGCGCCGTCCCACCGGTGCAGCGAGTGGTCGCCGCCGATGGTCGGATCGGTGCCGGCGTAGAGGTCCGGTCCGCCGCCGTCGTCCCACGTCTGTAGCGCCACGATGCCCAGCGGCGCGCCGGGCACGGGCGTCCAGCGGCCGTCGCTGTACTCCCAGAGCCCGGAGGCCCGCCCGGCATAGAGCCGTTGGCCGCCGCCGGGGTCGAAGGTCTCCAGGGCCCAGATGGTGTCCAGATCCTGCCACCCGGGGCTCAGGTCGATCGCGAAGTCGGTGGCCGGATCGCACTGCCCGGCGGCGGGCAAGGCGAGCACGAGCGTGGTCAGCAGCGGGCACGCGATGAGACGGGGCATGACGGATCCTCTCCAGGGGTTCGGGCGGTGCGGGGTGCGGCACCGTGCCGCACCAACCTGAACAGGGCTTTCCGGCTCCGGAGTCCATCAGCCCTTCCGTGAAGAACCTCGCCGTCGTCGTGCGGGCCGGGCCCCGGCGACGGCGGCGAGGGGCCGGATCCCGGGCTCTTCTCATGCTTTGGGCCCGCTGTGCCCGCCGGTACACTTGGAGGACGGCGGCGCCACCGCGGCGCCGATCTTGACCCCCTCGGGGCCCGGCCGTGCCGCAGACCGACGCTGAAATCACGCAGATC
This sequence comes from Phycisphaerales bacterium, assembly GCA_041580235.1. GTDB lineage: Bacteria > Planctomycetota > Phycisphaerae > Phycisphaerales > SM1A02 > JADFOJ01. The sequence continues at coordinate 3,198 of JBFGEG010000035.1, read as the reverse complement.
CTCGGCAAGCTGTCCGACACCGACGATCCCACGGCCATGGCCCGGCTGCTGCCACAGGTCTACAGGGAGCTGCGGGCCCTATCGGGGCGTTACTTGCAGCAGGAGCGGCCCGACCACACCTTGCAGGCGACCGCCCTCGTCCACGAGGCGTACCTGCGTCTGGCCGGCGGTGACCGGAAGTGGAACGACCGCGCGCACTTCTTTCGGGCCGCCGCCCTGACCATGCGGCACATCCTCGTCGGCCATGCGCGGAGGCACAAGGCGCTCAAACGCGGCCGCGGCGACGCGGTGGCCTCGCTCCGCGACACGCAGATCGCCTGCGAGGACGCCCATGTCGAGATCCTTGCCCTTGACGACGCCATGACGCGTCTTGCCGACATCGCACCGGAGAAGGCCCGCGTCGTCGAGCTCCGCTTCTACGGCGGGTGCAGGATCGACGAGACCGCCGAGACGCTCGGGATCTCGACCGCAACGGTCGAGCGGCACTGGCGGTTCGCGCGGGCGTGGCTGAACGCGGAGCTGGGCGGCGATGGCTGAGACGACCGCGGCGCGTCTGGAGCGTTTGGAGGCGATCTTCGCCGACGCGGTCGAGCGCCCGGCGATCGACCGCCCGGCCCTGCTCGACGAGGCGTGCGGCGGCGACGCGGCGCTCCGTCGCGAGGTCGAGCGGCTGCTGGCCGCGGACGAGTGTCACGCGGGGCTGCTCGACGAGGCGCCGTGGGAGCGGCACAGCGATGCGCCGTCGCACGCGCATGACGCCATCGACCCCGTCGCCCGGCCCGGCGCACACATCGGTCGCTACCGGCTCCTGGAGCAGATCAGCACCGGCGGCATGGGGACCGTCTGGCTCGCCGAGCGAGCCGACCGGCAGTTCGAGCAGCGGGTCGCGGTCAAGCTCATCAAGCGTGGCATGGACACCGAGGACATCCTGCGGCGATTCAAGACCGAGCGTCAGGTCCTCGCCGGCCTCCAGCACCCCAACATCGGTCGGCTGCTCGACGGCGGCGCGGTCGAGGACGGCCGTCCCTACCTGGTCATGGAGTACATCGACGGGCTGCCGATCGATGAATACTGCCGAACGCACGCGCTTGCAGTGGAGGCACGGGTCGAGCTGTTCATCAAGGTCTGTGACGCCGTCCAGGTCGCCCACCGCAACCTGGTGGTGCATCGCGACCTCAAGCCGTCCAACATCCTGGTGACCGCGCAGGGGGAGCCCAAGCTGCTCGACTTCGGAATCGCGAAGCTGCTCTCGGGCGACAACGTCGCCGTCACCGCGACGCGGATGCGGGTCATGACGCCGCTCTACGCGAGCCCCGAGCAGGTGAGCGGTGGCCGCATCACCACCGCGTCCGATGTCTACTCGCTGGGGGTGGTGCTCTATGAGCTGCTCGCCGACCGCCGGCCGTACGACCTCGACACCAAGGCACCCAGCGAGATCGAGCGCGCCGTCCTGCACCAGGAGCCGCGGCGCCCGAGCGCCGCCATCGGGTCGCGCACCCTGGGAACAGACCTCGACACCATCGTGCTCAAGGCGATGAACAAAGTGCCGGAGATGCGGTATGGGTCGCCGGAGCAGCTTGCCGACGACTTGCGGCGACACATTGCCGGCCGGCCCATACTCGCCCGCCCCACCGGGATCGCGACGCGGGTCGTCAAGGCGCTGCGACGCAATCGCCGATCGGTCGCGGCAGCGATCGGCGCGGGGATTGTGACGCTCCTGGGGGCGATCGCGGTGACCACATACCTGTTCGTCGTTCCCGGCTGGGCACGGGAACACGTCCAGGCGGCACGGCTCGAGCTGATGCACCCTGACCAGAACAGTGCAATCTACGTGGCTGTCTGGGCCATGGACCCCGGCGCGGGCATCGTCCGATCGCCCCAAAGCCTGCGCCGCGCGGTGGAGCACTACGACGCCGCCCTGCGACTCCAGCCCTTGCGTGACGACATCCGCCTGGAGCGCGACGTGGTGCGGACGGCCCTGGGTGAAACGGGCCTGATCGACCTTGAGCGCCTCGACGATCGATCACGCGGTCTGCTCACCGCGCTTACCGGCGAAATCGAGGCTGCGTTCGACGCGTGGTCGAAGCTCGACCTCGTGGCGGTGCCGGACGCGCTGGTCGAGGGGCTGCTGGGCATCCGTTTCCTCGCTCTGGACCAGCCGGCCCGGGCCTATCCGCTGTTGCGAAGCGCCTACCGCCAGCTGCCCAAGCGCGGCTTTCTGTGTGTGAGCCTCGCCGACGCCGCAGCGCGCTGCGGCGATTGGGAGACGGCGCAGGCGCTCATCGACAGGGCCAGGCGCCTCCCGGGCCACGACGGCACCGATGGGCTGGGGCGTGTGGAGGCGGACGTCCTCGCCGCCGCCGGCCGGTACGAGGAGGCGACGGCAGCCTACCAGCGGGTGATCGTCGGAAACCCCGTCGCGTGGGTGCACTACGCCGACATGCTCGAGGAGCTGGGCCGGCCTCGCGACGCGCTTGCGGTGCTGGCGCAGGGCATCGGCCGTGTGGTGACCTGGCACAAGGTGAACCGGATCTTCATCGAGCGTGTCGACGGCTGGTGGGCCGGGCTGCCCGAGCCGGGGCGTCAGCAGTTGCTGGCCGAGGGGCGCGCCGATGATCCGTTCGACGAGCGATCGATCTCGGCGTTCATGCACGCGTACAGGATCGCAACACTTGGCCTCGAGGCGGCGGGTCACCCGAATCCCGGCGCCGCACCCCGCACGACCTTCGCCCGCCGCGCTGAGGCCATCCCGGTGGTGCAGCTCAAGGCCTGGGCCGGCGTCGTCAGCGGGGCGGTGGAAGAGCCGTTGGCCGGGCGGATCCGCGTCGACCTCGCCGGCCCCGATCGCTCGCTCGCCGAGAGCACCCGTCTAGACTTCGCGGCGTGGGAGCGTGACTGGCGCGCCAAGGTCAAGCCCGGGGACATCCACTACCGATTCAGCTTCGCGCCGGGAATGGAAACCGAATCCCCCTGATGCGTCTCGGATCGCACCGTCGCTGCCTGGCGGGCATCCCTCCGACGAACGGCAAGCGGATCAGATCACGAGCACGGGCCCCAGGCCCCCAGCAGGGCCAGGAAGTCCGTTATGCCCACGTCGCCACTGCCGTCGAGGTCCCATGGGCACGGCTCGGCCATGGGCTTAGAGTGACCTTGGACAAGTGACCTTAAGTGTTAACAGTTTAGTGACCTTAGTGACCT
>JBFGEG010000034.1:0-33262 GCA_041580235.1 Phycisphaerales bacterium | reverse complement strand
GACCAGGCCGGGTTGCAGTCCGTGGGGAAGGCCACGAACTCGCCGGGGACCTCGAAGCACGGCTCGATCTGATCGAGGATGACGCGGTCCTTGGGCGCGAAGAACAGCGGGTCCTGGTATCGGCTGTTGAGATAGTCCTGGAAGGGCTTGGGCTGCACGCCGAAGCGGAACCAGCCCCAGCCGTCGGTCTGGGCATCGTCGTTGGGCGGGCCGGGGAAGTTCATGGCCTGGAACATGGCGCGGTTGCTCTGGCTGGTCCAGTAGGCCCACGCCACGTAGGCGCCGCTGCCGGTGTATCCCCAGCCGGCGACGATGGGCGGGTGCACGTCGAAGCCGCCGCCGCCGCCGTAGATCGCGGCGTTGTACGCGGTCACGTCGCCGCCGTACTGGCCGAGGTTGTCGCGGGTGTACGTCACGTGGCGGTCGGACCAGTCGGCGGCGTAGGTCTTGTGCGCGATGCCCAGCTGACGCAGGTTGTTCTTGGAGACGTTGACTCTCGCGTTGTCACGGGCCTTTCCGATCGCCGGCAGGAGGATGCCGACGAGCAGGGCGATGATCGAGACCACCACCAGCAGCTCGATGATCGTGAAGCCCGACTTGAGATGTCTCTTCATGGCGATCGCTTCCTTTCCGCGGCGTCTTGCACGCCGCACGTGACGGGACTCAAAACCAAGCGCCGGGGCCGGAACGCCCCGTGTGTGCCTGTCCTTGAGACGAAGCTCGCTGGGTCTCCTGACCCGTCAACCGACCGGCAGGCTCGCCAAGACATGACGGCCCGAACCTGCCCGAAGACGCGCGAGGCACGCTCCAATGATGCGTGTCTCGCCTGGCCGCGGCTTAAGTCTAGATCGTCGCGGCCCCCGGGCAACCGGGGTGTCGCCTTTTGGCCCACCCGGCCGTTTTCACCGGCGGGGCCGCTCATGTGCTCACAAAGGTCGTTTTTTCACGGCCGGGGTCGCGGCCTGTCGCGGGGGTCGGGCAGTGTCACGGTGACCTCCGGGACCTCGGGCCGCGGGGCCGCCCCGCCGCTGCCGAACAGCAGCGACTGATCGTCGTCGCGTCCCGGCGGCACGGCCCGGCCCAGGTGCCGCGACGCGGCGGGCGTGAGCTTGCGGCCCTGTCGGGTGCGGGCGAGAAAGCCGATCTGGAGAAGGAAGGGCTCGACGACATCTTCCAGGGTGCCCGCGTCCTCGCCGAGGGTGGCGGCGATCGCTTCGAGGCCCGCCGGTCCGCCCCGGTACGTCCGGGCGAGCGTGTGCAGGTACGCGCGGTCCAGGTGATCGAGGCCCAGCGCGTCCACACCCTCCAGGGCAAGGGCGTCGGCAACCACCACCTCGTCGATCCTGCCCCCGGCTCGAACATGGGCGAAATCGCGAACACGACGAAGAAGCCTCAGCGTCACGCGGGGTGTCCCGCGGCTCCGCCGCGCGATCTCGGTCAGCGCACCGTCCCCGATCTGCTCGATCTCCAGCAGGTCGGCGGCACGGCGCAGGATCTCGACCAGGTCGTCGTGCTCGTAGAACCGCAGATGATGGGCGATGCCGAAGCGATTGCGAAGCGCTCCCGACAGCAGCCCGGCCCGGGTCGTGGCCCCGATGAGCGTGAAGGGCTCCAGGTCGATCGTCACGACCTTGGCGTGGCGGCCCGTGTCCACCGTGATGTCGATCCGGAAGTCCTCCATGGCCGGGTAGATGTACTCCTCGACCGCCGGCGGCAGCCGGTGAATCTCGTCGATGAACAGAACGTCGTGCGGCTGAAGCCGCGTCAGCGTGCCGATCAGGTCACCCGCCTTGGTCAGGGCGGGGCCGGACGCCGTGTACGCCCGCGTCCCCATCTCCGCCGCGATCACGTGGGCCATCGTGGTCTTGCCGAGGCCCGGTGGCCCGTGCAGCAGGACGTGCTCCATGGGCTCGCCCCGCTGCTGCACCGCTTCCAGGGCGATTGCCAGCCGCTCGATGAGGTCCCGCTGGCCGATGTACTCGTCGAGGCAGTGGGGACGCAGGACGCCGCTGGCGCTGCCCGCGGCCGAGGCGGCCGGGCCCGTCGCCGCGGGTTCGTCTCCGATCTGTTCTTTCGCGTCGATGACGCGTTTTCTGGCCATGGGGTATCAGGATAACCGCGCTGCGCGATGGGGGTCTTGGTGTACTGCCGTCGGCGTCGTGCCGGTCCCACCGCGGCATCCATGCCGCGGACTGGTCCTGTCAAATCCGAGGCATCCTGCCTCGGATTTGAGCCCTCGCTATCGCTCGGGATGCCCCGGCGTCCCTGGAACCGGGGTTGCGCGGCGGGGGCTTGTTCCGTGGTGGCTCATGGCTAACCGCTCGCCCCCAACCCCACCTCCGGTACAACACGCTCGGCCGCGCTTTCGAGCTCGAAATAGTCGCCTCCCTCGAAGTCAAACATGCTGGCGACCAGGTTCGTGGGCACGGTCTGACAGAGCTGGGTCATCTCGCGCACGTTGGCGTTGTAGAAGCGGCGGGCCGCCGCGATGCGATCCTCCGTCGTGGACAGCTCGGTCTGCAGGGCCAGGAAATGGGTATCGGCCTTGAGGTCCGGGTAGGCCTCGACGAGGGCGAAGAGCTTCTTGAGCCCGAGCAGCATCGCGGTCTCGTCGACGGCCTGCGAGGCGGCGCTGCCCTGGCTGGCCATCGCCTGGTTGCGCAGCCTCACGACCTCCTCCAGCACCTCCCGCTCGTGCTTCGCGTAGCCCTTGACGGTCTCGACGAGGTTCGGGATGAGCTCGTAGCGACGCCGCAGCTCGACGTCGATGTCCGACCAGCTCTCTCGAATGTGCTGGCGCAGTCTCGCCATTCGGTTGTAGGTGGCGATGAACCAGACCACCGCCACCAGGGCCAGGACGCCGATCGTGATGAGGGCGGGCATCATGCGGTCAGCTCCCCCAGCACGTGATCCGGCCACCGATCGAAGAAGTCTCTCGCCCAGGCGAGCGTGGCCTCGAAGTCCGCCGGCTCCCAACGCCGCTTGCCGTCGCTGAGGCAGCACCGCCCGTGCTCGATGTCGACCGTCGGCGCGTTGCTCCCCATCAGGAACTCCATCATGCGGGGGTGGATGACGTCGTAGGCGAACCGCTTGTCCGTGCTCTTGACATGGAATCGCCGGCTGAACTCGGCCGACTCGAAGTCGATGTCGTCGAAGCCCAGGGCACCGGCCACCTTGTCGAACATGCCCTCGCGCCGCACGAGCAGGTCCGGGACCTGCGGGAAGGGCAGGTGCAGGATGGCGTAGCTGAACCGGTACGTGTGCGTCTGCGTCGTCTTGCCCGAACGTCGCCTGACCTTGTAGACGAAGTCGCCCATCTTGACCGGCCAGTGGCGGCCGTCGATCTCCATCTCGCCTGTCATCGTGTTGAAGGCGGCGCGTCCGTGCCCCCGCCGGAAAATCTCGAAGTGCGCGTACTCGTCGTCATGGTCGGAGTCACGCGACGAGTCAAACGTCCAGCCAAGACGGCGGGCCAGGCTCGCCAGGGCCTCGCGTCTCTGCTTCTCCGCCCGCCACCCCAGATACCCCGCGACGCCGACCAGGGCGAGCACGAGGAGGACAAGCAGGATGATCGTCGCAGGAGACATGCCTATTGGATCAGGGCCCGCAGCCTGGCGATCCGGTCGTGCAGCGGCGGGTGGGTTCGAAAGGCGCTGGAGAACTCATGGCCCTTGCCTCGCAGCGCGTTGCGGAGCGGGTTGACGATGTACATGTGAGCGGTGGCCCGGTTGGCGCCCTTCATGGGCACTCTCGAGGCTCCGAGCTTCTCCAGCGCCCCGATGAGCCCCTGCGGGTAGCGGGTGAGCTCGACCGCCCCCGCATCGGCGAGGTACTCACGCTGGCGGCTGACGGCGAGCCGGATCAGCATGGCCATCATCGGCGCGATCAGGGCCAACGCCACCGCCACGGCGATCATGACGGACATGGCGGCCCCGCCCTTGCCGCCGGCCGAGCCGCGCCGCGAGCCGCCGCCGTACCACAGCACGCGCCAGAACGCGTCGCACGCAAAGACGATCAGGCCCACCATGGTGGCCATGAGCATGGCAAAGCGAATGTCGTAATGCCGGATGTGGCTCAGCTCGTGGGCCATCACGCCCGCCAGCTCGTCGCGATTGAGCTGCTGTCGCAGCCCGATCGTGATCGCGACCGCGCCGTGCTCGGGGTCGCGTCCCGTCGCGAAGGCGTTCGGCGCGGGATCGTTGATGAGAAAGACCCGCGGCATGGGAATTCCGGCCGCGATGGACAGCTCCTCGACGACGTTGAACAGCTGCGGGTCATGCTTCTTGCTGATTTCGCGGGCGCCGGCGATGCGGAGGATCGCGTCGGCACCGCCGTAAAAGCTCCACAGCGAGGCCACCACGGCCACCACCGCCGCCACCACCGCCCCCAGAACAATCGACGGCACGATCGCCGAGGCGTCGCCGCCGCCCCAGGCCACCAGAAACGCGGCCAGCACACCGCCGAGGACGACCAGGAGCACCGACATGCCGACCATGAGCAGGGCGCTCTTGCGCTTGTTGCGGCGGATCAGGTCGCGAAACGTGACGTTGGAGGGCAGGGCCCGAACCTGATCCCGCTCGCTGTGAATGACGGTCGAACTGGAGACTGCCTGGGTCAGAACGCTACCTTCGGCACTTCGCGCTGCGCCTCGTCCTCGATCTCGAAGTAGTCCATCTTCGGGAAGCTGAACATGTTCGCCACCATGTTCGCGGGGAAGACCGCACGTGCTTCGTTGTACTGGGCCGCGGACCGGTTGTAGTTCTGGCGGGCGAAGCCGATCTTGTTCTCGGTGCTGGTCAGCTCCTCCTGGAGCTGCATGAAGTTCTGGTTGGCCTTCAGGTCGGGATAGCGCTCCGACAGGGCGAAGAGCTGACGAAGCGCCCCGGTGAGCATGTTCTCGGCCTGGGCCTGCTGAGCGACGCCGGAGGCATCGATCGCCGTCTGGCGGGCCTTGACGACGCTCTCCAGGGTCTCCCGCTCGTGCTTGGCGTAGCCCTGGACGGTCTCCACCAGGTTCGGGATGAGGTTGTAGCGCCGCTTGAGCTGGACGTCGATGTCCGCCCACGCCTGGTCGCCGGCAATCTGGCGGCGCTTGAGACCGTTGTAGATGGCGATGGCCCAAATGACCAAGATGACAAGAACGCCGAGAGCGATGAGCGTGGGGATCATGGAGGGACCTCCTGGCTGGTTGGAGCCGCACCTCTAGCATCGTTCTATCTTCGGCGATTGGCAAGCCGGGATGCGCCGGGTGTCCGAAACCGCACACGACAGGACACGCCGCAACTAGCCGAGCAGATCCAGGAGGCCGCCCCGGGCCGGCAGCATGATGCCGATCGCCTTGAGCGACGCCTTGTGCGCAACCAGCGAGCGGTTCAGGCTCGCGGTCTCCTCGGCGTAGTTCGTGTCGCGGATCAGCGAGTTCGCCGCTGCGAGGTTCTCGATGCCGATCTGCGTGCTCGCCAGCCGGGCCCCGACCGCGTTGCGCTGGAACGAGCCGACGCTGCCGCGGGCCGTGGTCACTTCGGTCAGGGCGTTACGAAGCACCTGCTGCGCGCCGGCGGCATTGCCGCCGGTCAGGCTGAGGCTGCCGCCCGATCTCAGATCAGACAGCCTGAAGGTCGTCCCGTCGATGTCGGTCTCGCCGAGGCTTCCGGTGGTGACGTTCGGCAGATCCACCGACGCGTTGCCCGCGGTGATGGTCGCGGTCCCGTCCAGCAGCGGATCGCCGTTGAAGCTCGTGTTGCCGCCGATGCTGTCCACGGTGGACAGGATCGAGTCGAGCTGCGCCTGGATGGCCTGCTGCTCCTGGGGCGACATCCCGGCCGAGTTGGCGGCCTGGACGGCGAGGCCGTTCGCCTCGATGAGCAGATCCGAGGTCGAGCCCAGGGCCCCGTCGGCGACGTTGGCCACGTGGTCGGCGCGGTGCAGCGTTCGCACTTCGGCCTCCAGCACCGACAGCGTCGCCCGCAGGTTTTCGGACGCGATGAGCCCGGCCGGGTCGTCGGCGCCGCGGTTGATTCGCTGGCCGGTGGCCAGACGCTCCAGCGACTGCACGATGGAGCGGGAATTCGTATTGAGAATGCGTTGCGCGGTCAGCAGTGAGCTCGCGCCGTTGATGCTCGACATGTCCATCTCCGCCGGGCTCGCTTACGCGCAAGGAGCCACCTTGAAGGTCGCATTCGCGGTGCGTCGAAGCAAACACAGCCGCCGACGCGAGTCGAGACCCTCCGGCGCAGATGGAAGAGTCAGGCCCTTATCGGTCGGCGGCATCCGAATCGGACGACGCCCGGGCCGTCATGGGCTCTCGGAGGACCACTCCTCTTGGGCGTACCACTCGTCGGCGTACCACTCGTCGTCATGGGGCTCGGCGAGCGAGTCGAGGACCGAGATGTCGATGGCCGCCCCGATGTACAGGCCGGCCTCGGCGCCGGCGACGGCCCCCTCCGGCCCGCCCAGGGCGGCTCCGGCCACGAATCCGGCGAACGCGCCCACGGCCGTGCAGCCGCTGAGCGCCGACCCCGCGACGAGCATGGCGGCGAGCACCAGCGCGGTGACGGGAGATCGGAGTCGGTTTCGACGTTCGGACATGGTGCGGTGCCCGGGCGGTCGGCTCCGCCGGGTACTCACAGTGGGCGATTAAGATCTCGGCGGCGGGCACGCCCGGCCCGGCCGGGGCCGGCCGGGGTCCGGGATAGGCCGGTGGGGTGGGCCGGGCGATGCGGTCAGCGTCCGATCATCGCGGCTCTTCGAGGAGAATGTAGAGCACGTTGTCGGTGAAGGCCGGGTCCCGCGTGAGCCCCAGGTGGTCCGTGAAGAGGAAGTGCACGCCGTCCCACTTGATCGGCGTCTGCAGCCGCGGCGTCCAGGTGCCGCCGAGACGCTCGTCCAGCAGGGCGCTGGCCCTGGTCACCGTGCCGTCGCCGGGAGCCCGGCGGATGGACTTGACGCGTCCGGTCGCCGGGTCCACCCCCACCACGGCGTCGGTCGGGCGAGCATCGCCGGCGATGAGCTTGAGTCTGACGCCGTCGGGCGGATTGGAGCCGGCATCGAGCGCAGCGTGAAGCTGAGCGGCGCGCTTCAGGCACTTGTCCAGATGATCGAGGGCGATGCGCCGGCGCTCGTCGGGGTCGGTCACCTCCGGCAGCAGCACCCGCAGCACCTTGTCCTGCACGGGATCGGCCAGCCCCCAGCCGCGGCGTCTCCAGAGCTCGACGTCGTACAGGCCCTCGATGGGCGTCCCCGTCTCGGCGTCGACCACGCAACGGTGCCGGTCCCGAGGCAGCAGCTGGTAAACCGCCGGCATCGTGCCCAGCAGCCCTGCCTGGTAAGTCGGAAGAAAGGGGCCGATCTCAACGCCGTTGACAAGATTGATCAGGGCGCTGGCCGAGCCGCCGTTGGGCGTCCCGACGAGCACGATGTTCTCGAGCCGCGCCGCCCCGCGCCACGTCGGAGGGGGCACGGAGCCGTCCGCCGGCAGGTCGCTCGATCCGTACTGAAGGTAGTATCGCGCGAGCAGGCCGCCCATGGAGTGCGCGACCACGTCGAAACGGATCGGCTGATTGGAGCCCCGGATGCTGCGCACGTAAGCCGCCGACTGCTCGACGAACTGATCGAAGCGTCTGGCGTTCTCGACGATGTCGCGACGCCAGTCGTAGTCGAACTGGAAACACGTGTAGTGATTGTCCCCGTAGTCGACGGCCCCGGACTTGCCGAGCTGCTCGTCGCGATAGCCACCCACCCCGAGCGTGGACAGGATGTCGACGTACGCGCCGATCTGGATGGACAGGATCAGCACGTTGACCTTGACACGATCGAGCGCGCCGTCGGAGACGACGTCGTCACGCAGCGCGTAAAGCGGCACGCCGAGGCCCATGGGGTGGGCGATCAGGCGGGCTCCCTGGGGATCGGCGGGGTCGGCGAAGTCGCCGGCAAAGGCGCCCCACACCACGCGGCCCGTGTCCTTCTCGACGAGCCTCGAGCCGAGAATGCCGGGAATCACGATGACCGGATTGCGCTGATCCTCGCTCCCGGCGGCAGCCCGGCTGTAGATTCCCCCAAGATCAGGCGCGGTGGCCGACGACGCGCACCCGGCAAGCCAGACCGCCATCAGTGTCAGCACGATTGGTATTCGCACGATCATGCCCCCACCCAGGGTTCGACGGTGAGGCCGACGATACCCGCCCCGGCGCTCGGCGGCAAAGGCCGCCGCCCGGCCCGCATCGTCCGCGGGCCGCAGCCGGTCGCGTCGGCGCCGGCGAGTCGGGCTCGAACCGCGGTACAATCCGCGGCAGGAGGTCAACGCATGAGAGTGTCCATCACGCCGGAGCAGGTTCGCGCCGCGTTCGAGCCCGTCAAGGACCAGCCCGACTTCGAGGAGAGCTGCGCGCTGGTCGAGCGGGGCCGGATGCCGGCGGAGATGATCCAGGCGCTGTGCCTGCGGCCGGAGATCCTGGCCGCCTTCGGCCGGTTCGGGTCATGCGTCTATCCGGGCGGCCTGCTGGAGCGATCCGTCAAGGAGCTCGTGATCATCGAGTCGTCGCGGGCCAATGCGTGCCAGTTCTGCCGGGACTCGCACGTGGCCGTGGCGGCGATGCTGGGGATCTCCGACGACCCGATCCGGGCCCTGGACGATCCGGACTCGCTGTCGCCGCGGGAGCGTCTCGCCGTGGAGTTCACACGGGCGGTCATGACCGACTCCAACCGGGTCCCCGACGAGCTGTTCGAGCGACTTGGGGGCGAGTTCACCGACCGGGAGATCGTCGAGCTGACGTTCCTCATCGGCTTCATCAACATGCTCAACCTGTTCAACAATGCGTTGCAGGTTCGATATCACGGCGAGTATGACACGCTGCGCCAGCCGGCGCCGTGAGCTGGCCGCGAAGCACGGTCACGGCCTGGCCCGCGATGAGGGTCCGGTCGCCGGCCACACGCACCTTGAGCGTGCCGCCGCGTTGTGAGACCTGGCGTGCAAGGAATTCGCTTTTTCCGAGCCGACCCTGCCAGTAGGGGCCCAGCACGCAATGCGTCGAGCCCGTCACGGGGTCCTCGTCAATGCCGAAGGCCCCGGCGAAATACCGCGAGACGAAGTCGATCCCTGCGTCGTCGCCACGGCTGGTCGCAATGATGCCGGTTTTCATCCGACGAAGCCGCGTGAAGTCCGGCTGCAGCCCGCGGACGGTCCGCTCCGAGGTGAGCTCCACGAGGTGGTTGTGGCCGTCGCGGGCCAGGGCCACCGCCACGGGCTCCGCCCCCAGGCTCTCGGAGAGCTCCGCCGGCGCCGTCACGATCTCGGCGGGAAACGCGGGAAAGTCCAGCTCGATCCAGCCCTCGTTGAACCTGGCCGTGAGCTCGCCGCTTCGAGTGTGGAAGCGGACTTCGGCGTCCTCGGCCAGCTGCCCCGTCTCCCGCAGCACATGCGCCGAGGCGAGGGTGGCGTGGCCGCAGAGGTCCACCTCCACGGTGGGAGTGAACCACCGCAGGTCGTAGCCGTCGCCGCGGGCCACCAGAAACGCAGTCTCCGAGAGGTTCATCTCCGCCGCCACGTCCTGCATCCAGGCGTCGTCGGGCGGCTCCGTCAGGAGACAGACCGCCGCCGGGTTGCCGGCGTACGGCCGATCCGTGAACGCATCCACCTGGTAGATCGGAATTAGCATGACAAGACCCTCACCGGATGTTCGCTCCCGCCGGGCGAGCGTCACACTTCTGTGGTGACATACTTCAGGATGCGTACGACCTGCGCCGGCGTCTCGGCGACGGCGAGGGCCGCCGCATCGACCTCCTTGAGGGCGTGGGTGTGCTCGGCGGGGTGCAGGGTGATCAGCGGCTTGCCCAGGGCCGCCGCGTAGCCCGCGTCAAACGCGGCGTTCCACTGCCGGTACTTCTCGCCGAACCGCACGACCACGACGTCGGCCTTCTCGATGAGCCCGCGTGTCCGGATGGCGTTGATCTTGGCGCTCTTGTGGTCCTTCCAGAACGGCCGTTCTTCGGCACCCAGCACATCGCCCGCGTCATCGCTGGCCTCGTGATCGGTCACCGGCGCCGACAGCGTCACCGGCAAACCCTCGGCCTTGACGCCGTCGGCGATCTGTCGGCGCCAGTCGGAATGGATCTCCCCGGAGAGATACACGCACCAGGTCATGGGGGGATGATACAGAGAGGGGTCAGAGACCAGCCATTGGCCATGAGCCAACAAAATGAACGCCGCGCAGAACCCGGTTCCAGGGACGCCGGGTGATCCCGAGCGAAGCGAGGGCTCAAATCCGAGGCAGGAGGCCTCGGATTTGACAGGACCAGTCCGCGGCAAGGATGCCGCGGTTGGACCGGCACGACGCCGACGGCAGCACAGGAAAACACCCGCCGCGCAGCCCTACGCCGACTTGGCCAGTCCCTGGGGACCCGCGAGGTACGCCTCGACGGCCTCGACGTTCATGGACTTGGAGAAGTAGTTGCCCTGCGCCCAGTCGCACTCGAGCGCCTGGAGCTGGGCGAGCTGGCCGGCGGTTTCAACGCCTTCACCGACGACGGTCATGTGCAGCGTATGGGCCAGCGTGATGATGGCGTGGATGACCGCGGCGTACTCGCGATTCCCGTCCGTATTGAGCACGAACGTGCGGTCGATCTTCATGACGTCGATGGGGAAGCGGTGCAGGCAGCTCAGCGAGGAGTGGCCCGTCCCGAAGTCGTCCATGCACAACCCGACGCCGAGATCCTTGAGCTGCTGGAGGACGTTGGTGATGTGCTCGGGTGAGTCCATGATGACGCTCTCAGTGACCTCGAGCTTGAGCCACCGTGGATCGACGCCGGTATCCCGGACGATGCCCTTGACGATCTCCACGAGGTCGCCCTGCCGCAGTTGGCGTTTGGACAGGTTGACGTTCATGGTCAGTGGGGGGTCGGTGGGGAACTGCTCGTGCCATTGCTTGAGCTGTCGAGCCGCCTCCGCCAGGGCCCAGGTCCCCATGGGCAGGATGAGCCCGATCTCCTCGGACAGACCGATGAACTCGTCGGGCGGCACGTTGCCGCGCTGCGGGTGCTTCCACCGGATGAGCGCTTCGAAGCCGATGAGCCTGCCCGTCGACAGGGCGATGATGGGCTGGTAGTCCAGCGAGAACTCCTGGCGGTCGACGGCTCGGCGCAGATCCTCTTCGAGCTGCAGCCGCTGCACCGCCTCCTGGTGCATGTGGTCATCGAAGACCACGTGCCGTGCCTTGCCGGTGGTCTTGGCGTGATACATGGCAGTGTCGGCGTCGCGCAGGATGTCCTCGGCCCGGTCGTAGTGTCCATCGCTCGTGACGATGCCGATTGACGCGGTCGAGATGACGTCGTGACCGCCGATGACGTGCGGTGTGGACAGCGCCGCCTGGATCCGCTCGGCCACGACCGGGGCGTCGGAGACGTTGGCGAGGCCGTCGAGCAGGATCACGAACTCGTCGCCGCCGAGCCGCGCCGGCACGTGACCGTCCCCGATGCTCGACGCGGTGTCCCCCGACCTGAGATTGGTGGCGAGACGCTCGGCGATGCTGACGAGCAGCAGGTCTCCGACCTCGTGCCCCAGGCTGTCGTTGATGATCTTGAAACGATCGAAGTCCAGAAAGAGCACCGCGAACTTGTAGTCGGGCTCCTGCTTGGATCGGGTGATCGCCGCGCTCAGCCGCTCGGTGAGCAGCGCGCGGTTGGGCAGCTGGGTGAGCTTGTCGTGCAAGGCGGCCAGACGCAGCTTCTCTTCGGCCGCCTTGCGTTCGGTGATGTCCAGCGCGACGCCGGCGCGGGCCGCCAGCTTACCGTCGTCGTCGAAGACGGGGACGGATCGCATCCACACCCATCGCACGGAGCCGTCCGGCTGGAGAATGCGGTACTCGTGATCTCGCTCGTCGCGATGGGGTCCGACACCGCGATCCTCCATCTCGACGACGACATCATGGCGATCCTCGGGATGAAGTGACTCGATCCAGGACTTCGGGTCGGCGTGGAGGCTGTCGCAGGAGCGTCCCACGATCGTCTCGTACGCGGGGCTGACGTAATAGAGCTCCTTCTCGTCCGGCGAGACAAGCCAGAAGGCCTCATCGACGTGGGACGCCAGCATTCTGAACCGCTGGTCGCTCTCCCCCAGGGCCTCGTTGGCCTGCCGCAGCTCGAGGATCTCCGCGTGCAGCAGCCGCTGTGCCTCCAGCGTGTCGCGCAGACGGATCTCGAGCTTGCTCTGCGACTCTTGGGGGTTCACCACGCGGTGTCCGATAAGTTCGAGTATCGGCCGGCCTCGCGCAGGGGCGAAGCAGCGGCATCGCGATCGAGGGCCATCGTCTAACTTCGACACTTACCGACGCGGACTTGATGGCCTGAAGCGCCGGGCCAGCTCACGCATTCGGGCGAAATGGTAGTCGTCGTGCTCGGCGTGGAAGAGCATCATGTCCACGAGCCGCATGGGCCGGCCCAGCCGCGGGTGCAGGGCCGACCGGGCGAAGTCGGCCGGCGCCAGCGTCTCAAGGCGGTCCAGAAGGCCGGCGCGACGCCCGCGAAGGTCCGACAGGACCGCCTCGATCGGCCGCGTGTTGTGATCGGCCTCGTGCGTTCGCCGGTTCGTCATGTCCGCCGGTCGAAGCGAGTCGGCACCCGCCATGATCTCATCGAGGCGGGCCGTGAAGAGCTCCTCGAGATCAGCCAGGTGCCCGATGTTCTCCTGGATCGACCACGTGTCACCGTCGCGCCAGGTGAGGGCCTGCGGAGTGACCGATCGAGCGAGCTCCTCGGCCCGCGCCGGCGCGCCACGCAGACGCTCCATCAGCTCCGGATACACGCCGACGGGACCGTCAAAGGCGAACGTCCGCTCCGTCCAGGGCACCCGGTTGGGCATGCGCGTAGCATACGCCTGAGGATCGCCAGATGAAGGAGCACGCCATGGCCGATGACCGCACCGCCGTCCGCTACCGCTGGCAGGACCTGCCCACCGATCGCCCCATGAAGCAGCTGGAGCGCCGCCGAATCATCGGCGAGCAGGCCATGATCTCCGAGGTGCATCTGCACAAGGGGTGCTTTGTTCCCACCCACGCCCATGAGAACGAGCAGTTCGCCTGGATCGTGCAGGGTCGCGTCTGCTTCGGCATCGGTGACGAGAACAGCCCGCAGCGCTGCGAGATGGTGCTCGAGGGCGGCGAGGTGCTTCACTTGCCGGCCAATGTCCCGCACTCGGCCGAGGCTCTCGAGGAATCGCTGGTCATCGACATCTTCAGCCCCGCCAGCGAAAAGACCGGCATCGATCGATCGTGAAAGAAAAACGCCTGGCGGCTTGCGTGAGCCGCCAGGCACGCGGCCGGCACGCCGGCCACAGGAGAAAAAGGAGACGATCGTCAACGGCCGCCCGGCGGCCGTGAATTCACTCGCCCATGGCCATCGTGTAGCCGATGCGGTCGTCGTTGATCAGGGTCCACCGGACGAACGCCCGGTCGTCGTTGTTGTTCTCGAACTGGACCGCCCGGGCCGTCAGGATGTCGAGGCGAACCTGGTCGTGGCCGTTGAGCAGGATGTTGCTCACAACGCGATCCTTCTTGCCGAGGACCTGCACACGCACCGATGTCACGCCGTCATTCCGCAGCTCGATGGCTTCCGTCTTCTGGTGCAGCTCGATCCGGGCCTGTCCCTGACTGTCGAGCACGAGATCAGACTTGATTGTCGTGACGCCGGAGCATGCCGTCATCAGCAGCGCGGCCGCCGGAACCACGATCTGAAGCGTGCGGCGAAGCATGGTGTTCATGGACCTCCTCCTGGCCGTCCTGGATGGCCAACCCCCGATATCGGGGTCCAATAAGCGGGCCGGCCGCACGTGTTGTGCGCCGTGGGTACTTCGACATTTGCGCGGGGGGACTTGGGCGGAACCCGAGGCGGGATCGAGCCGACAAGGGCCGTAGCGTGCCTGGCCGCCGGTCGGGGAGCGATAACGTGGAAGGGAAATCATGCGGCGTCTCATCACTTGCGCCCCGATCTGCTGCGCGATCCTGATCGGTCTCGGCGGCTGCACCTTCGTGCGGGTCACCAAGCCGCGGCACCAGATCCACGACGACTCAACGGCGCGGGTCTATGTCGTCCACGATCACGACCGATCGGGCGACCGCGAGCGCGACCGTGATCTCCATGACGATCGCCAACGCGAGCCGGATGTCGAACACGATCCGGGCCGGGAGCACGAGTACGATCGTGACCACCGTCATCACTCGCCGGACGTCTCGGATCGCCAGGGGCCACCCGACCATGCCCCCGCCCACGGCTGGCGACGCAAGCACGAGGACGGCTACACGGGCCACCCCGGTCGCAGCCATCGCGGTGAGCACCCGAAGTTCACACCCCCGCCCGACGACGGACCGGGCGCACCGAACACCGCCCCGCCCGCGGATCCTGATGACCCGCCCGGCGAGAGCAACGACAAGTCAAACGGCCAGGGCGACGCCGAAGGCAACGGCCCGTCGGACGAGCAGGAGGCCCACGACAAGTCCACTGACCAAGATGACGCTCAGGGCAAGGGCAAGTCCAAGGGCGCCGGCAAATCCAAGGGCAAGTCCAAGGGTTCGGGCAAGGGCGAGGGCAAGGGCAACGGCTGAAATCGTCAGGAAAGGGGCGCGTCGCCTCGTTCGAGCCGCTGATTCTCGGCAGCGCAGGCTCGACCAAGCGGCGCCGGTGGAGACGCCCATGTCGAGACTGCTCGCTCGGATCATGCTCGCGGTCTTCATGCTGCCCGTGGCGTCGATCGTCTACATCGTCGTGTTCAGCGTCACCTACGAAACCGTTCTCCGGCGACGCGAAGAGTCGTGCTTCGTCGCGGCCGGCCTCACCACCGCCGTGTTCGTTGCCTGCTACTGGGTCCTGCTATGGCGTCGCTCGGTGCGCTGGACCGGGCTGCGGGTCACGCTCTCCGCCGCGGCCATCGTCGCCGCCCTGGTGGCCGGTGGGCTGGTGGCGGTGCCCATGAGCGGCGTGGACCGCAACCTCGGCAATTTTCTGTTCGGGCCCGCGGTCACCTTCGCCTGGCTGCTGCTGACGATCTTCATCTGGCGGGAGACGCCGCGGGAGCGGGCCGGTCGCATCGACCTCCGCGGGCTGGGCTCGCTGGTCTGTCCCGTCTGCGGCTACAACATGACCGGCCTGAGCCAGTCGGCCTGCCCGGAGTGCGGTGCCCGTTACACGATCGACGGGCTGGTGGCGTCACAGTCCGGCCGTCAGCTCAACGAGCTGGAGAGGCCCGCGGCCTGACGCCGCCGGGGTGCGCCCAGCAGGGAGGCGACGGCCAGGAGGCAGAGCACGCCGGGCGCGGGCACGCCCAGGTACTGGTAGTCGGAGCCGAACTCCACGATGCTGCCGCCGGCGATGCGCTCGAGCTGCGACTGCGAGAGCACGTCGCTGAGCGTCATCGTGAAGACGATCGAGTTGCTGACGGCGGGCTGGTTCATCGGCACGGCGACGAGCACCGGGTTCGCGGCGATTCCGCCGAAGGGGCCGTCAACGTTCGGATCGGCGACGCCGTTGAACGAAACGGTCGAGCCGCCCCCCTGGCCCATGCTCGTGCTGATGACCTGGGAGAACGTCTCCAGCAGGTCGCCTCCGGCGTCGTTGGTCCACAGCCACTCGTCGGCCACCGTGTCATCTTCCAGAAGACCGCTCCAGGACCCGACACCGGTCGAGCCGGGACCGATCACCGCGCTGTCGCCGCTGACGATGAACAGTCCGTTGCCCAGATTGAACGCGAGTGACACGAGCAGCGAGTCGGAGACTTCGGCTCCAATGGGCACGCCTGTGCTCGAATTCGTCACAGTGATCGTCAGCTCCGTGCCGTCGGTTCGCCAGGCGGCCGACGCCGACAGACCGTTGAGCGGATTCGAATTCGAACCACCGGCGTCAACCGTGTAGTTCACAACCACGTTGGCCCCGACGGCACTGCACGCCACGAGCACGGCAGCCACCGCCACGACACCACGACACGTCTGAATAGACATCTCTCGCTCTCTCCTCAACCCTTGCCGGCCCGGGGACGGGCACGACTCTCTCCGGCCGGAGCTCTCCCTCCGGCCTGACAGGAGTATGTCACCAACTGCCCAGAATGAAAGCCCTTTTCTCGATCAAATTGGCGATCAGGGAGCCTCAGCCGCGTTCCTGGGGCGGCCGTGGGCCCGGGCCCGGAGCCCTCTCACCGCGATTCGGCGGCGTTGGGGGATATGCCCAGCGGGCGTACCAGCCGGCGATAACCCCTTGGGCCGGCTTGTTCTGGGGAGTGAAATCCCGGTTGGCGGCCCCGCCGGCGCGGTCAGCTCACACCACGCTGCATTCTCGTCCGCCGCAATGACAACCCCAACCAGCCCCGGAACCGGCTCCGTCAATGCCGGAGTCATCACGGGTTCGGGCAGCAACGGCCACGCTGACGAGAGCGACCAGCGGCCACAGGCGTTTCCTCAATGGTCATGTGCATGATAATCCCGGCACCACGTGTGTCCTGTTCCGGCTGCGGGCCTGATGGTCCGGCGCCGGCCGACGGGTATGATCAGGAAAGAGGAGGGAGACTCAGTGCGAAGGACGCGATTCACATTGGCGTTGTGCGCGGTCTGGGGGGCGTTCGGCGCGACCGCGAGCGGGCAGACCGTCTGGACGGGCCCGCCGACCACGTTTACAAAAGTCGACTTTGCGGACTGGACGCTCCAAGAGCACCAGGACCGGATGACCGACAACGTGTGGATCACCCGCGCCAACGCCCAGGGCATTTTCAATATCAACGTCGAAGACGGCTACACGCTGACAAGTCCGGCCGACACGGAGTGGGCGTTCGGCTCCGCCGCCGACTGGGAGAATCTGACCTTCCAGACTTGGTTCGACTGGCACGGGGGCAGCCCGCCGTCGGTCATCGATGTCGCCGCCGTCGTGCATCTGATCACCGACGACATCTATCTTGACATCACCTTCTTGAGCTGGACGTCGGGAGGCGGGGGAGGGGGCTTCTCCTACCGGCGATCGACCCCGATCCCGGGCCCGCCCGCCCTCGCGCTCGTCGCGCTGGCCGGCCTCGTGCCGTCACGACGCCGCACCGGCGGCTGATCCGCGCGGCCGGGGCGGCGCGTACCATCCACCCGTGAAGTCCCGGATCGCCGAGCCCGCGGTCGCCATCACCTCGACCCCGCCCGCCGCCGTCGAGCCGGGTGTGCTGGCCGCGGCGAGCGTCGCGGCGCGTCATCCGCGATTCGATTACTGGCTGCTGACCGTCTCGCATGCGCTGGTGGACGTCTTTCCGATGTTCATCACGTCGCTGATGATCGTGCTTCAGAACCGTCTGGGGCTGTCGGGCTGGCAGGAAACTGCGGTGTGGGTCGCCACGCCGATCTTCAGCGGAGCCTTCCAGCCGCTGTTTGCGTGGCTCGGCGACCGCCACGACACGCGTCTGGCCGGCCCCGTGGGGCTGGCCGTGGCCGCCGTCTGCATCGGCTCGATCGGCTTCGCGCAGAGTTTCTGGCAGCTCATCGCCCTGCAGATCGTCGGTGTCATCGGCGTGGGCGTGTACCACCCCGCGGCGGCCGCCCTGGCCGGGCAAATGGGAACACGCGGCGCCCGCCGCGGACGGGCCTTTGCCGTCAGCGTCTTTCTTGCCGCCGGGATGGTGGGTCATACGCTCGGCCCCATCGTCGCCACCCGCGTCAACGACTGGTTCGGGATGACGTACCTCGCGTGGATCATTCCGCCCTCGCTCGTGCTTGTCTTGCTGCTGCACCGGGCGGTACGCGACGTTCCGCACCGGCCGCATGACCACCACGAGAGGCGGGCCGCGTTGTCATCGGCTGAGAGCCGCGCCCGGTGGGTCACCACGGCGCTGCTGACAACGCAGAATGCGCTGCGGTTCACGGTGAACGTGGGCATGTTCATCATGTTCAGCTACTGGGCGGCATGGCGTATCCCCGGTGATCCGAACACCGCCGCCATTCTCAACGGCAACCTTGCAGCGGCGATGACCATCGGGATGGGCATCGGGGCGCTGGCCGGGGGCCGGTTCATCCGCCCCGGCCGCGAGCGGGCGGCCTTCGCCGTGGCCGCGCTCGGCGGGTCCGTGTGCGTGGCCCTGATCAACGTGGCCGGCGAGTGGGGCCTGGCCACCATCGGCGGGGGTCTGGGGCTCGCGCCCGCCTACGTCCTGGCCGCATTGTCGGCGGTGGGTTTCTTTTCCACGGTGCCGGTCTCCATCGGGCTTGGGCAGAGGCTTTTGCCGAGCCACGCGGGCCTCGTGACGAGCCTGCTGATGGGGGTCGGCTGGATGTTCGCCGCGCTGTCGCGACCGTTCTCCTCGGCGCTGCTGGGCGGCGTCGATCTCGACCAGGCCCACACGCTGAGCAGCTCCGCCTTCAACCGCACGTTTTTCGGGTTTGCCGTGCTGCTGGCCCTCGCCGGCGTGCTGGCCCTGCTCATGCCCGCCCGAACGATTCGTGACGCGGCGCAACACGACTGAGTTGATCTCCCGGTCCTGCCGACGCAGGGACGCGCGGCGCGAGGGCGGCTGTTCAAGCGCAAAAAGACAGCCGCCGGCCGAGCGGCGGCCGGCGGCTGGTTTGGTCGTGGGCGAACAGGCTCAATAGTCGAAGTCATCCATCCCGCCGCCGGCGCCCGCCCCGGCCTTCTTGTCCTTCTTGTCCTTGATCTCGACGATCGCGGCGTCGGTGGTCAGCAGAAGACCGCCGATGGAGCCGGCGTTCTGCAGGGCCACGCGCTCGACCTTGGTGGGCACGATCACGCCCGCCTTGACCAGGTCCTCGTACTGCTGGCTCAGGGCATTGAAGCCGAAGCTGACTTCGGCCGACTCCTCGATCTTCTGGGCCACGATGGCACCGTCGAGACCGGTGTTTTCCGCGATCTGGCGGATCGGGGCCGCCAGCGCCCGGTAGACGATGTCAAAGCCGATCTTCTCGTCGCCCCTGGCCTTCTTGCGCAGGTCATTGAGCTTCTCGCGGGCTCGGATCACCGCGACACCACCGCCGGGGAGAATGCCTTCCTCCACAGCGGCCCGGCACGCGTGCAGGGCGTCCTCGACCCTGGCCTTCTTCTCTTTCATCTCGACCTCAGTGGCCGCGCCCACGTTGATCTGGGCGACACCGCCGGCGAGCTTGGCCAGCCGCTCCTCGAGCTTCTCGCGGTCATAGTCCGACGTTGAGCTCTCGATCTGGGCCTTGAGCTGCTCGATCCGCCCCTTGATGTCGCTGGACGATCCGGCCCCCTCGACGATGGTGGTGTTGTCCTTGTCGATGGTCACCTTCTTCGCCCGGCCGAGGTCGCCGAGGTTGATGTTCTCGAGGTCGATGCCGAGCTCCTCCATGATGGGCTTGCCGCCCGTGAGGACGCAGATGTCCTCGAGCATCGACTTGCGGCGGTCGCCGAAGCCGGGAGCCTTGACCGCACACACCTTCAGCACGCCGCGGAGCTTGTTGACGACCAGCGTGGCCAGCGCCTCGCCGTCGATGTCCTCCGCGATGATGAGCAGGGACTTGCCGCTCTCGGCGACCTTGCCGAGGATCGGCAGCAGGTCCTTGGCCGACGACATCTTCTTCTCGTGCGCAAGGACGTAGCAGTCCTCGAGCTCGCACTCCATTTCGGCGAGGTTCGTGACGAAGTGCGGGCTCAGGTAGCCCTTGTCGAACTGCATGCCTTCGACGAGCTCGACCTCGGTCTCCAGGGACTTGCCCTCCTCGACGGTGATCACGCCGTCCTTGCCCACCTTGTCCATGGCCTCGGCGATGATCCGGCCGATCTGCTGGTCCTGGTTGGCGGCGCAGGTGCCGACCTGGGCGATCTCCGTGGAGTCGTTGACGTCCTTGGACATCGACTTGAGGGCATCGACGATGGTCGCGATCGCCAGATCAATGCCGCGCTTCACCTGGTTGGCGTTGGCGCCGGCCGTGATGTTCTTGAGCCCCTCGGTGAAAATGGCCTCGGCGTAGATCGTCGCGGTCGTGGTGCCATCGCCCGCGTCCTTTGAGGACTTGCTGGCGACCTCCTTGACCATCTGCGCCCCCATGTTCTCGTACGGGTCCTCCAGCTCGATCTCCTTGGCCACGGTCACGCCGTCCTTGGTGACGGTGGGAGCGCCGAAGGACTTCTCGAGCACGACGACGCGGCCGGTGGGGCCGAGGGTGACCCGCACGGCCTTGGCCAGCTTGTGAACACCCTGGAGGATCCGCTCCCGGCATTCGTTGTCATAGGCGATCTGTTTCGCAGTCATTTTCGTGTTATCCCCTAATGGCTAATAGCGAACGTCTCATGGTTAACGGCGTATGGCTCTCTCATCCGATCTCGATCCACACAACCCGTTCGGCGTCGAGCAGGTACTCGCGGGATCCGTCGGTGAGCTTGACGATGTTGTCCTCTTCGGCCGGCACGAGCAAGGCGTTCGTGATGATGCGGGCCTCGGCGTGCTCGAACCCGACGCGGACGTCGCGCTGACCGTTAAGGTCGCTGAGCGCCGTCCGAAGCTGATCACAGGTCATGGTCATGACGCAGGTCTCGTGGCTCTCCTTCACTCGATCACGCCGAGGATGTCGTCCTCGCTGAGAATGAGCATCTCGTCGTCACCGATCTTGACCTCGGTGCCCGCGTAGGAGCTGAAGATCACGCGGTCGCCCTTCTTGACGGTGAAGGGCATGTACTCGCCGGTTTCCTTGTTGAGGATGCCGTTGCCAAGTGAGATGACCTTGCCCTCCTTGGGCTGGTCCTTGGCCGACTCGGGCAGGTAGATGCCGGCTTCGGTCTTCTCTTGCGCTTCGGCTCGCTTGACCAGGATCTTGTCGCCGAGGGGTCGAACGTTCATGTGATGCGTCTCCGATGTGACTGAGATCAGTGTTGAGCGGCCGTCGTGCGGGCCATCCTCACGTGGGCCACACGTCCGCGTAGTGTTTTCGAAGGATCCGCCGCAGCACCTCGAGCAGGGTCTCGAGGTGGATCGGCTGGTCGACCACAGAAAAGGCGCCCTCGCGAAGGGCGGCGGCCAGGCTGCGGGCGCTGTCGCGGGCCACCGCCTGTCGAGGCCGGATGACCACCGTCGGCGGCGGCCGGTCCAGACGCCGCAGCAGCTGAAGGATGCGGGGTCCGCCGGGACGGGCGGGGCCCCCCTGAGCCAGCGGGATGGTCAGGTCCACCACCGCGATGTGGATCGGATGGTCGCTGATCACGCGTGCCGCGCCCTCTCCTGACGTCACCCGGATGCTGGAGATCCCCATGGGGGCCAGCAGCCGGGGCAGCTGCGCGATCACCCCCTGGTCCTCCCGCCCATAGGAGAGCAGGAGGTTCAGCCGGGCGTCGTCCGTCGGCGGTTCGGGGAAATCGATGTGCTGGCTGCGCACCATCATTGGAAGGTCTCACGGCCTGCTCTAGGGCAAGACGCATGCCGCCGGACACACTGACGCGGACGGCGGTAGTATCCTCTTTGCGGGGGTTTGAGCGGCCCGCCGCGGATCGGGTCGCCGCGTCGTTCTGTCAGGGCCGATCCGGGCGCCCGCGCCGCCTGCCAAATTGGCGGGTCCCGGAAGACCGACGACCTACAGTTGGAGCGAGACCGGCAGACGCATGAAGGCCGAAGCGATAACAGACGTGATGATCGGCGACCTCCTGGCGGCCAGGGTGCCGCTGGGCTCGCAGGTCACCGTCAGGGGCTGGGTGCGAACCCGCCGCGACTCGAAAGCGGGCATGTCCTTCGTGCACGTGCACGACGGCTCCTGCTTTGACCCGCTGCAGGTCGTGGCGGCGCGGACGCTGGCCAACTACGAGAGCGATGTCCTCAAGCTCACCGCCGGCTGCTCGGTCGTCGTCCAGGGTGAGCTGATCAAGAGCGAGGGCAAGGGCCAGTCCGTCGAGCTCCAGGCGACGTCGATCGAGGTCGTGGGCCCGGTCGAGGACCCGGACTCGTACCCCATCGCCGCCAAGCGGCACACCTTCGAGTACCTCCGGGAGGTTGCGCACCTGCGACCCCGGACCAACACGTTCGGGGCGGTGGCCCGAGTCCGGCACTGCCTTTGCCAGGCCGTCCACCGATACTTTCACGAACGCGGTTTCGTTTGGATCCACACGCCGATCATCACGGCCAGCGACTGCGAGGGCGCCGGCGAGATGTTTCGCGTGTCCACGCTGGACCTCGTCAACGTGCCGAAGGACGCCGATGGGGCCATCGACTTCAGCCAGGACTTCTTCGGCAGGAACGCCTTTCTCACCGTCTCCGGCCAGCTCAATGTGGAGAGCTACTGCCAGGCGCTGACGAGGGTGTATACGTTCGGACCCACCTTCCGCGCCGAGAACTCCAACACGCCCCGGCACCTCGCTGAATTCTGGATGATCGAGCCGGAGATCGCCTTCGCCGACCTGGGCGACAACGCCGACCTCGCCGAGGATTTCCTCAAGTACATCTTCCGGGCGGTCCTCACCGAGCGGCCCGACGACATGGCCTTCTTCGCCCAGCGGATCGAGAAGCAGTGCATCACGCGTCTGGAGGACTTCATCGAGTCGGACTTCGAGCGGCTCGAGTACGCCGAGGCCATCGAGGCTCTCAAGAAGTCCGGCCGATCATTTGAGTTTCCGGTCGAGTGGGGCGTTGATCTTCAGACCGAGCACGAGCGGTATCTCACGGAGGAGTACCTCAAGAAGCCCGTGGTCGTGATGAACTACCCCAAGGAGATCAAGGCCTTCTACATGCGTGTCAATGACGACGGAAGGACCGTCGCCGCCATGGACGTGCTCGCACCCGGCATCGGCGAGATCATCGGGGGGAGCCAGCGCGAGGAGCGTCTGGAGCACCTCGACCGGCGTATCGACGAAGCGGGACTGCCCAAGGACGATTACTGGTGGTACCGCGATCTGCGCCGCTACGGCACGGTGCCGCACGCCGGCTTCGGCCTCGGCCTGGAGCGGACCATTCAGTACGCCACGGGCATGGCCAACATCCGTGACGTGATCCCGTTCCCCCGGACGCCCAAGAACGCCGAGTTCTAGCGGGCGGCTACTCCGACGCGCCCGGTAGCTGCTCCAGCCGCTCGTCGATCCTCTGGAGCACGTACTTCATCCCCTTGCCGAACTCGCCCGGCGCCCGATCGGCCTGGGTCGCGAGCTGCTGGCGGGCAGCACGCAGGGCCGTCGCGTCGTCCATCGGCAGTCCGCTCAGAATGCTGTTGATCATCTGCTGAACCGACGGCGAGAAGTCCTCGATCTTCATTTCCGAGACGGGCTTGCTCTCCTTGCCGGCCAGCTGCTTGACTTCATCGGGCACGGCGAAGACTTCGGGGTTCACCGAGTTGAGCTCGATCTTGTTGAAGTGAACACCGATCGACATCGGTCCACCCTCGACGTCCATCTGGTGAAAGAAACGGACGCCGTCGATCTCCTTCCATTCCTTGAGCTTGATCGTCGCCTCGGTGGGCATGCCGCCGCGATCCTCGACCATGCTGAAGCCGCGAATGAGCCCCGTCTCGACGTCGAAGAAGATGCTCCCCTGGGCATCGGCAACTTCCAGATTCCTGAAGTGCAGCTCGTGGCACGCAACGCCGTCGAACTCGCTCTCGGCGACCCCCACGATCTTCTCCTGCTCCTCGGTCATCGTCTGCCTGAGGTTCAGGACGCGGGCGTGAATCGCCTGCTGCTTGACCTCCTTGAGTTGCTGGCCCTCCATCAGCTGGAAGCCCATCATCGGGTGCTTCATCCACCCGATCGTGCCATCGGACCCGATCTCCATCTCACCCATCTGCGGCATCGTCTGCTTGATCGCGACGCGACCCGACTTGTTCCAGAAGATGACGGCCGTCATCGTGCCCATCGGGGAAATCATCTCTGAGCTGGCGGTGTAGGACATGATTCTGTCGATCGCCTTGCCGCCCATGGCCTGGCGTGACCGGTCGAGGATCTCGTCGGCGGACGGGGTGCCGGCCAGGGCCGGCGTCGCCAGCACAAGACCTGCGGCAACGGCGGTGAGCGTCTGACGCACGGGCAAACACAACATGTCCTTGGTCTCCTGATAGGATTTGATCCGGGACTGTACCGCATTCGCCGCGCCCGGGATGCCGAAAACCGCATTTCCGGTGCGAGAAAGACACGCGGCGTCAGTGGGCGACGGCGTTGGGGATCCGGCTGAAGAAGATGTAGGCCCGGCCCACGCCGATGGGCGAGGTCGCGTTGTCCCAGTCCGGGGCGCCCACGATGAGGTCGAGCCGACCGTCACCGTTGATGTCGCCGGCGCTGTCGATGGAGTAGCCGAACTTGCCGCCGTAGATGTCGAGGAACGCCTCGTTGCAGGGGTCGGGCACCTCCCCGTCCAGCTTCGCGTCAGCCTGCGTCGCCAGGTCCGGCACCCCCGTTGCGTTGCCGAGAAACGTGTAGACGCGGCCCACCTCGTTGCGGGGCAGGTCGATGGGATAGCCCGGGCACTCCACGGGCTCGGCCGGCCACAGCGGCGCGCCGATGATGATCTCGTCGCGGCCGTCGTCGTTGATGTCCGGCAGAAACGCGACGTCGGTCCCGAACTTGTGTCCGAGATCCTCGCCGGTGATCCACTCGAAGGCCAGTGGCGACTCCGTCACGGCGCTGGCGTGCCAGGTGGCCGGGACCAGGGAGTCCTCACCAAACAGCACGAATACCCGTCCCTGGTCGGCGTTGTGAAGCTGGCCCTCGGGGTCCCACTCCCAGGCGCCCAGCAGCACGTCGTCGTGGCCGTCGCCGGTGAAGTCGCCGCCGCCGGCCACGGCGTACCCGAGATAGCCCAGCGAGTGTCCCAGGACCGTCACGTCGGGGGTGTAGTTGTCCCCGATCCGCAGCTCCAGGCCGGGGCTGGGGGCCGGGAGGTTCTCGGTGAAGACGACGTAGCTGCGCCCGGTTTGGATGCCGTCGAGGGCCCCCTGCGCGTACGCCCCGCCGAGAACGATGTCGGGCGTGGGGTTCTTGGCGAAGTTGAAGAAGTCACCCGCCGTGTCCAGGGCGTAGCCGAGGTTGTCGGTGGGCTGCCCCGCGAAGATGTAGTCGGCAAGGGCAGCTTCGCGCTCGACCGGGCCCCCCGCGCCGGGATCGAACCCCAGAAAGACATAGGCCGCGCCGGACTGGCTCACGAATGCGCAGCACAGCTCGCCTTCGCACGGCTTCTGGGGGATGCAGCCGCCCCGCGTGCTCATGCGGGCGCCGACGAGAACGTCGTCGAACCCGTCGCTGTTGATATCGCCGAGGCCGGCCACGGAGAACCCGAACTGCGCAAAGCCCTCGTCGCCGAGCAGCGTGAACAGCAGGCGGGGGGCTCCGGGCTCCAGGGGGTTGCCGGAATACACATAGGCGGCGCCGGTCTTGACCGCCGCTCCGTCGAGGTCCCTCACGAACTGATGCTCGCCCATGATGATGTCCGGCCAGCCGTCGCCGTTGACGTCACCGGCGCCGTCCACGGCGCGGGTGTAACCGAGGTTCCGTCCCGAGCCGCCGGGCACGGTCCCCACGAACTCGAAGACGGGCGGTCCCGGCGAGATGTGGACCCGCACGTGTCCCACCTGGTTCTGGTTCGGCGCGCTGATGATCACGTCGTCCCGGCCGTCGCCGAGCTGCGGCGTGATGTCGCCGATGCCGGCGACCCCCGATCCGAACCGCTCGCCGGCAAGCTCGCCCTGCAACGTGCGATCGGCGAATCTCGGCACCGTGACCTGGGCCAGCACCGGGCAGGCGATCCCGGCGGCGGCGATCCAGGCCGCTCCCGTCGGTCGGCGTCTGCCACTCGAGTGAGCCATGGGACCCTCCTTGTCGAGAGACGGGTCGGTCACCAGACGCCCGCGAACTCACTCTACCAGCCAGCAGACGTCCATCAAACAACATTCCGCAGCGGTTCGGCGAGGCGTCGCGGGCGCGTGCGTCGCGGCTGGCCGCTATCCTTTGGCTAGCGCCCGAATCCCCTCCCGACCGGCAGACCGAGGACGAAAGATGAGCCTGCGAACAACTGCGACGGCCGCGATGCTGGCCACGCTGGCGGGTTGTGCCGCTCACCGGCCGGCCCCCCCCTATGAAGGCGATCTGCCGGCGGCGACCGGACCCGGCAAGGCCCACGAGTGGCGGCGGCTGGCGTGGAAGGACGAGAACGGCCACATTCCCGATGACGCCCTGCGCACGGCGCTCGCGCAGCGGCAGGCCAACGTGAGCTTCTGGTCGGCGCACGGCGTTGAGCAGGGGTTCCCCGCGGGCACCGTCACCCTGGCGGGCATGAGCCCCGGCGCCTGGGTCGAGCACGGGCCGAACAACGTCGGCGGGCGCACGCGGTCCCTGGTGATCCACCCCACGGAGACCAACCGCCTGTGGGCCGGGGCCGTCAGCGGGGGCATCTGGTACAGCGACGACACCGCAGCGACCTGGACGCCGGTTGACGACTTCTGGGCGAGCCTGGCCATCGGTTGTCTGGTCATGGATCCGGTCAACCCCGACGTGATGTACGCCGGCACGGGCGAGGGCTACTTCAACGGCGACGCGATCGGCGGCGCCGGCATCTACAAGTCGCTGGACGGGGGCGTGACGTGGGAGCTGCTGGCCCAGACCGTCGATTTCGGCAACGTGTGCCGGATCGCCATCTCGCCAGACGACAGCAACGTGCTTCTGGCCGGCACCCGTTACGGCGGGATCCGCCGCTCGACCGATGGCGGCAACACCTGGACCACCGTCCGCTGGGCGCAGGGGTCGTACTTCGTCGCGTTCGATCCCACGGACGGCCAGAAGGCGATCGCGCATGTCATCGACTACGACTTCGACCTCAACGAGTGGTTTCACGCGGCGCTGTATTCAGTGGACGGCGGCGTGAGCTGGAACGCGGCGGTGGGTCTGGACTTCGTCTCCGGGTTCGGTTCGCGGATCGAGCCCGCCTACGCGCCGGCCGATCCGGACGTCGTCCTGGCCTCCGTGGCCGCTGACGGGGGCAAGATCTGGCGGTCCGTCGACGGCGGTCAGAGCTACGTGCAGCAGACGACCAGCGGAGACAGCGGCGTCAGCTGGTACGCCAACCCGTTGTGGGTGGAGCCCGTCGACCCGGACACCCTGCTCACCGGCGGCTACAACGTTTTCGGCAGCGTCGACGGCGGCGTGGACCTCTTCCAGATGTCAGACGGTTACATCATGACCGAGCAGCCGCACGTGGACATTCACTTCTTCGCCCACGACCCCGGCTACGACGGCGTCGGCAACCGCCGCGTCTTCGTGTGCAACGACGGCGGGGTCTGGATGGCCGAGGACCTCTACGCGGCGTCACCCACCGGCGGCTGGACGCGACGCGACCAGGGCTACCGGACGACCCAGTTCTACGGCGCCGCCGGTGACGGGCCCACCGGCCTGATGGTGGGCGGCACGCAGGACAACGGCACGCTGACGCTCACGGACCTCGATGACGACCAGGCGCATCTGACCTTCGGCGGCGACGGCGGCTTCTGCGCTGTCGACCCCACGGATCCCGACTACGTCTACGGCGAGTACATCAACCTGCAGATCCACCGCTCGAGCAACGGCGGTCTCTCGGCCGGCTACATCTACTCCGGCATTGCCGACGCCGGCGTTGACGCCAACTTCATCGCGCCGTTCATTCTCGATCCCAACGATCCCGACACGATGCTCGCCGGCGGCCGCAGCCTGTGGCGCAGCAACAACGTCAAGGCGGGCTTTCCCTCGTGGTCGGCGATCAAGGGGCCCGGCAGCGACCGCATCAGCGCCATCGCCGTCGCCCCGGGCAACTCCGACGTGATCTGGGTCGCCCAGAACAACGGCGAGGTGTTCAAGACCACCAACGGCACGGCGGCCTCGCCGGCATGGACGACCGTCGACGACAACGGGGCGACGAACCCGATTCCGAACCGCTATGTCACCCGGATCCTCATTGACCCTGACGACAGCGACACCGTCTACCTGAGCCTCGGCGGCTTCAGCCCCGGCAACCTCGGCAAGAGCGTCGACGGCGGGGTCACCTGGGCGGACCTCACGGGCGCCGGCCCCACGGGACTGCCCGACGTCCCGATTCGCGGCATCGCCCGGCATCCGACCCAGCCCCAGTGGCTCTATGTCGGCACGGAGGTCGGTCTCTTCGCCTCCGACGACGGCGGCGCGACGTGGTCGACCAGCGACTTCGGCCCGGCTGCAGTCAGCGTCGATGAGGTCGTGTTCATGCACGACTCCAAGCGGCTCCTCGCCGCCACCCACGGCCGCGGGCTGTTCACGATCCTCATCGGCAACCCCGGCGACATCAACGGCGACGGCGTTGTGGGCATCGACGACTTCCTGATTCTGCTGGGATCCTGGGGCCCGTGCCCGGCACCGCCCGAGCCGTGCCTGGCCGACGTCGACGGTGACGGCGAGGTCGGCATCGGCGACTTCCTCATTGTCCTGGGCAACTGGGGCTAGCGGCGGGGCTTTCGAGGCTCCGGCGGCGCGTTATCTTGTTGTCGTGGCGCAGGATGTCCTCACGAAGATCGGCCCCTACCGGATCGGGCGTGAGATCGGCCGCGGCGGGATGGGCGTGGTGTACCTGGCCCGTGACACCAAGCTCGATCGCGACGTCGCCATCAAGGCCATGTCCGCCGAGCTCACCGGCGACCCGGTCAAGCTCAACCGCTTCGAGCGTGAGGCAAAGCTGCTCGCCTCGCTGAGCCACCCCAACATCGCGGCGATCTACGCCCTCGAGGAGCACGACGGCGCGCGGTATCTGGTTCTGGAGCTCGTCGAGGGCAGGATGCTCAAGGACGTTCTCGCGGAGGGGGCGCTGCCGCTCGAGGAATCGATCAACGTAGGTCGCCAGATCGCCGCCGCTCTCGAGGCGGCCCACCGCAAGGGCGTCATGCACCGCGACCTCAAGCCGAGCAACGTCTGCCTGACCACCGACGGTCGGGTGAAGGTCCTCGATTTCGGGCTCGCCAAGTCACTGGGGCCGGCGACGGCCTCGCCCGCGGATGCCACCGCCAGCCTGGTCGTCGGCCACACGATCGAGGGCACGATCGTCGGCACCCCCGGCTACATGAGCCCGGAGCAGACGCGTGGTCTCTCCGTGGACGAGCGCGCCGACATCTGGGCGTTCGGATGCACGCTGTACGAGTGCCTCACCGGCCGGCCGGTGTTTGCGGGTAAGACCGTCAACGATGTCATGGCTGCCACGCTCTTCGTCGAGCCGGATTGGGCCGAGACGCCGGCCGACCTTCCGCTGGTCGTCCGCGACCTGGTGCGCTCCTGCCTCCAGAAGGATCCGCAGGAGCGTCTTCAGGACATCGGCAAGGCTCGCGCCCTGCTCGAGGAGCTCGCCGTGAGCGGATCGACGGTCTCGACCGTCATGCGGCCCCAGGCCGCGCCCAACAACCTGCCGGCTCAGGTGACGAGCTTCGTCGGGCGCCGAAGGGAGATGGCCGAGCTGCGGTCGCTGCTCACCGACACGAGGCTGCTGACGCTGACGGGCTCGGGCGGCTGCGGCAAGACCCGCCTGGCGCTGGAGCTTGCGGGAGATCTGCTCCAGGAGTTTCCCGACGGCATCTGGTTCGCGGAGCTCGCGGCCCTCACCGATCCCGGACTCGCGCCGAAGTCGGTGGCCACGGCGCTGGGGATCAAGGAGCGGCCCGGCGAGATGCTCGCGGGAACGTTGATCAGCCATCTCCGCGAGAAAAGGACGTTGCTGGTCCTGGACAACTGCGAGCACCTGCTGTCGGCGTGCGCGGAGCTCGCCGATGCACTGCTGCACGGCTGCGAGTCGGTGCGTCTGCTGGTCACGGGTCGTGAAGGTCTGGGCATTGCCGGTGAGACGCAGTACCGCGTGCCGTCACTGTCGTGCCCTAACGGTCACCGGGTTGCCACCCCCGAGGAGGTGACGTCATACGAGGCGGTGCAGCTGTTTGTCGAGCGAGCCAGCGCCGCCAAGCCGTCCTTCTCGCTGACCGACGAGAGCGCACCGGCGGTCGTTCACATCTGCCGGCGGCTCGACGGCATCCCGCTGGCGATCGAGCTGGCGGCCGCCCGCGTGCGGGCGTTGTCCCTGGCCCAGATTGCCGAGCGTCTCGACGACAGCTTTCGCCTGCTCACCGGCGGCAGCCGCACGGCGCTGCCGCGTCACCAGACGCTGCGGGCCACGATCGATTGGAGCTACAACCTGCTTTCGGATGCCGAACGGACGCTGCTGCGCCGGCTGTCGGTGTTCGGCGGCGGGTGGACGCTGGAGGCGGCGGAGCGGGTCTGCGGGGACGAGCACGTGGCGGAGGCGGAGATCCTCGATCTCCTGACGGCGCTCGTCGACCGCTCACTGGTCGTCTACGACGAGCCGGCCGACGGCGAGGGCCGTTACCGGATGCTCCAGACCGTGGCCGAGTACGCGGCCGAGGAGCTGGGGCGGGCCGGCGAGGCCGAGTCGGTTCGCGGCCGGCACCTGGATTACTTCCTGGCGCTGGCCGAGCGAGGCGAGGCGAAGCTGAAGGGACCCCAGCAGCCCGTCTGGCTGGATCGGTTGGAGACCGAACGCGAGAACATCCTGCGGGCCCTGGACGACTGCGAGGTCGCGCCGGACGGCGCGATCAAGGCGCTGCGGCTCACGGGCTCGATCTGGCGGTTCTGGGAGATTCACGGGCACCTGGCGACGGGCGCGAAGGTCATCGCGGCGGCCCTGGCACGGCCCGGCGCGCAGGAGCCCACCGGGGCGCGGGCGGCGGCCCTGGGCGGCGCGGGCTTCATGGCGCTCATGCGCGGCGAGTACACCGAGGCTCACGATCTCCTGGAGCAGGCACTGACCATACGACGCCGGCTGGGCAACGAGACGCCGATCGCCGGCGCCCTGAGCAACCTGGGGATCGTGGTGCACAACCAGGGCGACTACGAGCGAGCCCGTGTCCTTCACGAGGAGAGCCTTGCCCTGCGCCGCAAGCTCGGCGACGTCGTCGGCATCACGACGTCATTGATCTGCCTGGGCAACGTCGCTCGGTCTCAGGGTCGTCTCGACGAAGCCCGGGCGCTCTACGAGCAGGGGCTTTCCGTTCAGGAGGACTCGCGTGACACGTACCTCACGGCGTACCTGGTGAACAACCTCGGCACGGTCGCCCACGCGCAGGACAGCCTCGTGGAGGCGCGTCGCCTTCTGGGTGACGGCCTGTCGCTGCGGCGCGAGATCGGGGACAAGCGCGGCATCACCCGTTCACTCGACGCGGCCGGAGGCCTGGCCGCGGCCGTGGGGGAGCCTGATCGCGCGGCGCGGCTGTTCGGGGCGGCCGAGCGGCTGCGTCAGGACATCGGCTGCATCATCCAGGCCGCCGACCGCGAGCGCTACGATCGCGACCTGGCCGCGGCCCGCGCCGCGCTGGAACCGAACGCCTTCGACGGGTTCTGGGCGGAGGGCCTGGCCATGAAGCCCGAGGAGGCGGTGCAGTACGCACTCACCTGGCTGAAGGCACGCGCGTGAAGGTCATCGAGACGGGCATTCCCGACGTCAAGGTGTTGATTCCGTCCCGGTTCGACGACGTCCGCGGGTTTCTCTCGGAAACGTACCGCCGCAGCGCGCTGGCCGAAGCGGGCGTCGACATGGAGTTCGTGCAGGAGAACGACTCCCTCTCGACGCGGAAGGGAACCGTCCGCGGGCTGCACCTTCAGATCCCGCCGCGGGCCCAGGCGAAGATCGTGCGTGTGGTTCGCGGCGCCATCTTCGATGTGGCGGTGGATGTGCGTCGCGGCTCGCCCACGTTCGGCCGGCACGTGGCCGTGGAGATCACGGCCGATCAGCGCAATCAGCTCGTCGTGCCCGCCGGCTTCGCGCACGGCTTCTGCACGCTCGAGCCGAACACCCACGTCGTGTACAAGATGACCGATTACTACGCGCCGGACCACGAGCGCGGGATCAGGTGGGACGACCCGGCGCTGGCGATCCCCTGGCCGGTCTCGGCCGGGGATGCGGTCCTGTCCGAACGGGACCACTCCTTGCCGCCCTTGAGCGAGGTCACGGAGCTGTTCGAGTAGCTCGCTAGAATTGGTCGGCCATGAACGTCGACGGCGAACCGTACCGGACAATCTGGCTCGCCGCGGACGGCTGGTCGGTGAACGTCATCGATCAGACGCGGCTGCCCCACGAATTCACGGTCAGGCGGCTCACGAGCGTCGAGGAGGCGGCGTCCGCGATCAGCGCGATGGTCGTCCGGGGGGCGCCGCTCATCGGGGCCACGGCCGCCTACGGCGTCTGCCTCGCCGTCCGCGACGAGCCGGACGACGCCTCGCTGGCGGCATCGTGTGAGCGCCTGCAGGGGAGCCGACCCACCGCCGTGAACCTGCAATGGGCGCTGCACCGGATGAAGGAGACCCTCCTCCCGCTGCCGCAGGCGGAGCGGGCGCCGGCCGCCTACCGGCTGGCGGCGGCCATCTGCGACGAGGACGTGGCCGCGAACCGCGCCATCGGCGGGCACGGGCTGGCGATCATTCGAGACCTGTGGGAGCGCCGACGCGATCCCGATCGTGTGAACCTCCTGACGCACTGCAACGCGGGTTGGCTCGCCACCGTCGACTGGGGAACGGCCATGGCCCCGGTGTACCTGGCGCACCAGGAGGGGCTGCCCGTCCACGTCTGGGTCGACGAGACGCGTCCCCGCAACCAGGGGGCGGGCCTCACCGCCTGGGAGCTCAAGCACCTCGGTGTGCCCCACACGGTGATCGCCGACAACGCCGGCGGGCACCTCATGCAGCACGGCCTTGTCGACGCCTGTATCACCGGGACCGATCGCACCACGGCGGCCGGGGACGTGTGCAACAAGATCGGGACGTATCTCAAGGCGTTGGCCGCCCGCGACAATGACGTGCCCTTCTACGTGGCGGCGCCGGGTCCCAGCATCGACTGGGCGATCGCCGGCAACCCAGGCGAGATCCCCATCGAGCAGCGGGATCCCGGCGAGGTGTCACGCGTCACGGGCCGGGCCGATGACGGGTCCATCGTGACCGTCCAGGTGACGCCGGACGGCAGCCCGCTGGCGAACTACGCCTTCGACGTGACCCCCGCGCGGCTGGTGACGGCCCTCATCACGGAGCGCGGCACCTGCGCGGCGACGCCGGACGGCTTGCGAAACCTGTATCCGGAGCATCAGCCCGTGACGACCTGACCCGGCATGAGCGCGATCGATGCAGAACCTGTATTCGCAACGTGATGCGGAGGCGGCCGTCGCCCACTACGTCGGGCGGGGTGTCGGCCGCGACGTGGCCCTGCGCGTCTACACGACCCGGCTGCTGGGACGCGAGCCGCGTCTCGTGCTGCACGGCGGGGGGAACACGTCGGTCAAGACCG
>JBFGEG010000033.1:0-35213 GCA_041580235.1 Phycisphaerales bacterium | reverse complement strand
GGGTACACTCCGGCGTCTGACCGCGCAGCCGGAGATGGTCGATGCCGTACATTCCCCAGGACGATCGAAAGCAATACGACGCAGCGATCGCAGCGATCGCGGCGGGGCTGTCTCAGAAGTCGCCCGATCGGCGCAAGGGCCACGCCAATTACGTGATCACCCAGATTCTCCGAAAGGCGTGGGGTGTCGATGAGGCCTTCGGCGAGTCGTATTCCAGCTACGCGGACGTCGTCGGCACACTCGAAAGCGCCAAGCTCGAGATCTACCGCCGGTGGGTCGCGCCCTACGAGGACAAGGCCATCGCCAAGAACGGCGATCTTCCCTGATGGCCAATGGCTTTTTTGCTCACCCCGCCTGCCCGTACTGCTCCAGATCGTACTGCTTGATCTTCTTGTAGAGCGTGGTGCGGTTGATCTGGAGCTGGTCGGCCGTCTGCTGGCGGTTCCATGCATTGGCTTCGAGGGCCGCGAGAATGATCTGCCGCTCGGGCTCCTCGAGCGCCTCGCGAAGCGAGCGGCCCGGAGCGATCCCCCAGGCACCGGCGGTCCGGGCGTGCGGCGGCAGGAGCTGGCCGGTGGAGTTGTCGAGCACCTGCGGCGGCAGGTCGTCGGCGACGATGCGGGTTGATCGCGTCAGGACCACCGCCCGCTCCACGACGTTCTCCAGCTCGCGGACGTTGCCCGGCCAGGCGTAGCGTCGCAGCGCCTCCATGGCCTTGGCATCGAAGCCCGTGATCTGCTTGGCCGCCTCGCGGGCTTTCGCCTCCAGGAAGTGCTCGGCGAGAAGCTGAATGTCGCCGATCCGCTCGCGGAGCGGGGGCAGCTCGATCATGACCACGTTGATGCGGTAGTAGAGATCCTGGCGGAACTTGCCGGCGGCGACCAGGGTCTCCAGACGCTGGTTGCTGGCGAG
The DNA here is from genome assembly GCA_041580235.1 of Phycisphaerales bacterium. Lineage (GTDB taxonomy): Bacteria > Planctomycetota > Phycisphaerae > Phycisphaerales > SM1A02 > JADFOJ01. The sequence continues at coordinate 34,301 of JBFGEG010000033.1, read as the reverse complement.
GATCACGCGGACGTCGACCTCGACCGTGTCGTTGGAGCCCACCGGCTCGAATCGACGCTCCTGCAGGACCCGCAGCAGCTTCAGCTGCATGCCGGGCGTGGCGGAGTTGATCTCGTCGAGAAACAGCGTCCCCGTGTGGGCCGCGAGGAACCGGCCCGTCTTCTCCGCGTGCGCCCCGGTGAAGGCCCCCTTGGTGTGGCCGAAGAGCTCCGACTCCAGCAGGGTCTCCGGAATCGACCCGCAGGAGATCTCCACGAAGGGCTTGTCGGCGCGGGGCGAGTTGCGATGGGTGGCCCGCGCAATCAGGGACTTGCCGGTCCCCGATTCGCCGGTCATGAGCACCGTGGTGCGGCTCGAGGCGACGGCCTCGATGACGTCGTAGATGCGCCGCATCCGCGGATCGGCGCCGACGATGTTGTCGAGCCCGTACTTCTGGTCGAGCTGCTTCTTGAGGTTGGTGTTCTCCGCCAGCAGGGCCTGCTGCCTGATCGCCTTCTCGACGGCAATGCGAAGCTCGTCATCGACCATGGGCTTGGTCAGGTAGTCCATGGCCCCCGTGCGAATCGCCTGCACGGCCGCCTCCACGGTCGGGTAGCCGGTGATGGCCAGGGGGACGATGTCCGCGGACTCGCGACGCAGCGTCTTGATGAGCTCCAGCCCGCTCATGCCGGGAAGCGACATGTCGACGATGACCACGGCGAAAGGCTTGGGTGCCGTCCCCTGCCGCGTCCGGGCGATCGCATCGAGCGCGATCTCGGCGGTGCCGGCGGTGGCGGTGAGGTAGCCGTCGCGGGACAGCAGCTCGGCGATCGACGCCGCGACGATGCGGTCGTCATCGACGATCAGCACCTTGGGCGGCTCGCTGCTCATGAGAGGGTCAGCTCCCGGAGGGGGATCTCGACGGTCAGAATCACTCCGGGCCGCGTCCCGCGGCCTGTCAGCTCCAGCCGGCCGGCCAGGTCGGCCACGATCCGCCGGCACAGGTCCAGCCCCAGACCGTGCCCTCCCGGCCGGGCGTTGCCGCGGGGCCCCGGCCCGGTGTCGCTGATCTCGATCACGAGCCGCTCGCCGGAGCCCACCGTGATCCTCAGCTCGACCTGCGGGGTCTCACCGTCGGCTCCCTGACACGCCTGGATCGCATTACGCAGTCCGTTGAGCAGAACCGTCCCCAGGGGCCCGGACGGCAGCCCACCCGCCTCCGGGCCGACCTCGGCCGTCACGCGGACGCCATGGGCGTCAGCCAGGGGGGCGACGAGACCCAGGATCTGCCCGACCTCGGCGTTCATGGAGGGGGACCCCGCCAGCACCTGCGAGAGCCTGTTGTCCGGCCGCATCGCCCGCTCCAGAACGACGGCCATGCGGCCCATGGCGTCCTGGACCATTCGGAGCTTGCCCGCCACGGCCTCGAGTGTCGTGTCGGGAACCTCGCCGACCGGCTGCAGCTGCCGCAGCGCCAGCGCTACCAATCGCAACGAGCCGTCCAGCAGCGAGTTAAGCTCGTGTGCAAGCTGACCAACCAAAATGGTCGTTGCCGCGGGCGTCTGACGGGCACCGCGATCGTTCTGGCGCGCTGCGTCGTACGGCACCATGGTCAGCAACCCATCGACGAGCCGCAACTATTGCTGAAGCACCATGTTGCGTTTTCGCAACATGTTTCTCGGACCGTCCGTCCCAGTGTTCGTGATCGTCAGGCCTTCTCTAAGTTCACATATATCGACGCGTATCAAATCCTTGAAACCATGACATTTAGCCCTTGCAGACCGGGAGTTGTGCTATATTTTTTTCGACACGCGGCTTGTCGAGGAAGGCTCTGGAGGAGAGGTCCACCCGACAAGCCGCGTGTTTTTTTGTATCCACAAGTTGCTCACCAGGCAGGAGAGATCGGCTCGTCACCGGTAGGCGATCGGTCGGCCCGTGAGACCCGTGATCTCCTTGATCATGGTCATGGCGGCAAAGCCTCCGATCGCCAGCAGGGCGAGCCCGGCCGCCTGCGCCTCGTAGCCGAGGGCGATGAGCCACGCCGCGCCGTACAGAGCCTGCCACATGGCGCCGTAGCGTTTGAGCTTCTCGGCGCCGGCGCTGCCGGGGACGCCGCCGGCCTTCCAGACCGCGATCATCACGAAGCCCACGACGGCGACCACCGGCCATGACACGACCCACCAGGGCGTCTGGGCCGGCCAGAGCTCTCCCCGCCATGCGCCAAGACCGATGATCAGCGCCGACCAGAAGAGCCATCCCAGGCCCAGCGCGGCCACGCCCCGCGGTCCGAGCCGCGGCCGCTTGTCCTCGAGGATGTGCACCGCCGCCGCGATACCCATCGCGTGCGTCATGATCAGCCACACCGGCAGCGTGAAGCTCAGGTGCGCGTTGGGAATGAGCATGTGCGCGGCGTGAATGAGGCCGATCGTCACCACGCCCACGGACGGGATGAACCGGCCGGCAGCGTTGTAGAAGAGGATCGTCGCCGCCACGACCAGCATGAGCCAGAGGGCGAGACGGCCCATCGCCGCCGACGCCACCACCGTGATGATCAGGGCACCGATGGCGACCACGATGGCCTGGCCCAGCTTGATCCGGCCGGCGGGTATGGGCCGGTCGGGGCTGAACGCGGTGTCGTGGCGGACGTCCAGGACATCATTGAGCGACGCGCCGTAGGCAAAGAGGCCGATCGCCACCACGGCCCCGGCCGCGAGTGCCAGTGCCGGCGGCATCTGCGAGACCTCGACACCCGGATACGCGCCGGAGGCCCTGGTGAGCAGGATGACGAACCACACGTCGCTCACCGCCCCGAAGGCCATGGTCAGCCGTGTGAGCCGGATGGCGGACGTGAGCTTGACCAGCAGCGTCGGCATGGTCGTGCATTCTATAATCGCCCCGCATGTACACCGAGCTCCATCCCAACTCGAACGCGGCCGGCCTGCGGATCGGCGTGGCGGTGAGCCGCTATCACGCCGAGATCACCGACACGATGAAGGCGGCGGCGATCGCACAGTTCACCGGAGCCGGCGGCGCGAGCGACGATCTGGAGATCGTCGCGGTGCCCGGAGCCTTCGAGCTGACCGCGGCCTGCCGAAGCCTCGCGGCGCGGGGCGATCTCGAGGCGGTGGTGGCCATCGGCTGCGTGATCTCCGGCGAGACGACCCACGACCGCCACATTGCGTCGGCGGTTGCGCACGGGCTGACCTCGATTACCGTGCACACCGGCGTACCGGTGACCCTGGGCGTGCTGACCTGCCGGAACGCGGAGCAGGCGCGGGCCCGCGCCGGCGGCGACAAGGGCAACAAGGGCGCCGAGGCCATGGCCGCCGCCATCGAGATGGCGCGGCTCGTGAACAACCTCGCCCGCGCGCGGGCGAAGGCCTGACATGTCGTCCCCGAGAGATGTCCGCCGCTGCGCTCTGCAGGTGCTGTACCAGTTCGACGCCGGGGTCGAGCCCGACGAGTCGGTGCGCCGGTCGCTGGAGAACTCGCCCGGCACCGAGGCGACGCACGAGAAGGGGTACGAGCTCGCCCAGCGGGCATGGGCGTGCCACGAGGTCGCGGACGCCGCGGTGGCCGAGCTCACCCCCGAGTGGCCCACCTACCGTCAGCCCGCGATCGATCGCTGCATTCTGCGGCTCGCCTACCACGAGATGGCCGAGGGCGTGACGCCTCCCAAGGTCGTGATCAACGAAGCGATCGAGCTGGCCCGCGAGTTCAGCACGGAAAAGTCGCCGCTGTTCGTCAACGGCGTGCTCGACAAGATCTACAAGTCCCGGTTTCGCGACGAGGCATCGACGATCTGATGGGCCTGTTCTCCTCCACGGTCAGTGCCGTCCGCCGGGGCCTCGCCCGCACGCGTCAGACGCTGGGCGGGCCGCTACGCAGCCTGCTGGCAAGCCCGCTGAGCGCCGAGGCCATCGACGAGATCGAGACGCGGCTGGTGCGTGCGGATGTCGGCCCGAAGGCCACCGCGGTCATCATCGACGATCTCCGCGCGGCCCACCGGGCAGGGCGGGTGGCCCGAGGCGAGGATGCCATCGAGTTCCTCAAGGGCGAGCTCAAGCGGCGTCTGAGCACGGCCGACCCCGCCCTGCACACACCGCCGTCGGGGCTGACCGTCATACTCATGGTCGGCGTCAACGGCTCCGGCAAGACCACCTCGCTGGCCAAGATCGCGCGTTCGCTGCAGAGCGAGGGCCGCTCGGTGCTCGTGGCCGCGGCCGACACGTACCGCGCGGGGGCGGTGTCGCAACTCGAGATCTGGGCCCAGCGGCTCGGCGTCGAGATCGTCAAGGGCACGGCGGGGGCCGATCCGGCCGCCGTCACGTACGACGCCACGGATGCGGCGCTGGCACGCGGCATCGACGTGATGCTGGTTGACACGGCGGGTCGGCTGCACACGCAGCAGAACCTGATGCGCCAGCTCACCAAGATCCGCGACGTCGTGGCAAAGAAGGTCCCCGGCGCGCCGCACGAGGTGCTGCTGGTGCTGGACGCGACGGCCGGGCAGAACGCGATCCGCCAGGCGGAGATCTTCAAGAAGGCCGTCGACGTGACGGGCATCTTTCTCGCCAAGCTGGACGGCACGGCCAAGGGAGGCATCGTCGTCGCCATCCAGGACAGTCTGGAGATCCCGGTCAAGCTCGTCGGCGTCGGCGAGACACCCGAGGATGTGGAGCGCTTCGAGCCGGATTCGTTTGTGGATGCGATGTTCGGGGCAGAGGCGGATTGAGGATTAGGGTCAGGGTGCTTGTGCTATGATCGCGGCCGCATGGGTGCGCGCGTACTGGCCGGTCTGGTTGCGGGGGCGCTGACGGCGGGCGCGGTGGCCCAGTGGGAGACGATCCCCGTGACCGGTGATCGGCTCAGCGGCTTCGTGCTTCCGGTCGAGCCCGTCGCCGGGGACATCCGGCTCCACGCGCTTCGAGCCTGGGGCTGGACCGTCGACGACACGAAGCGTCTGCTGCTGCAGAGCGAAGTTCGCGTTCGCATCGGCACGCATCGATTCACGGCCGAAGAGGTCGTGGTGTGGATCAACCGCGTCCCCAGCGAGCGGGGGCTGATCAACCAGATCGCGTTGTACTTCCCGCGGCTGGAGAACCCCGGCGAGCGGGCGGGCATGGGCGTGAGCGGGGACGACGTCCTCGTGACCGGCAGCGCCCGCGGTTCCGTCGAGCTCAACGTGGCGCTGCTCCATGATCGGCCGCCGCCGGCGGGCGACGTGATCCGCCGGGCGGAGCGACGGCTCGCCGCGCACCTGGAGCGCCTCCGGACGGACCCGCCGCCGCTGGCCGACCGGCCGCGGTTCGATCGGCCGCCGCCGCGGACCATGCCCGCGCCGCAGCCGGGACAGCCCGTTGAGCCCCTTGCTCTCGAACCGGCGGAGACGGATCAGGAGACGACGGCCGGCACGGGGCTGCCCCTCTTCTCGCCGTCGGGGACGATCTGGTTTTCATGGGACGACCTCAACGTCACGACCGGCGTCGACGAGAACGTGATCACGGCCACGGGAGGCATCGTCGCCCAGTACCTCGCCGAACTCGTCGCGGGTCAGGACACCGGTGAGTTCTCGCGGCTCACCCTGTCGGCACAGCGCGCCGTCGTCTTCACCGACCCCGGCCCCATCGACGAGCTGCTCACGGGCCGACTGGGGGTCGAATCCATCCGCGGGATCTATCTCGAGGGCAACGTGGTCGCCACCGCCGACGACGACCGGTACACCGTTCGCGCGCCGCACATCTACTACGATCTTCGCACGAACCAGGCCATCATGCTCCAGGCGGTGCTGCGCACCTACAACCGGCAATACGGCATCCCGATCTATGCTCGGGCCGAGGAGATGCGGCAGATCGCCGCCGACCAGTGGACGTCCCGCCGCGCGACCGTCTCGACGAGCGAGTTCTTCACGCCGCACCTGGCCGTGGGCGCGGGGCGGGTGACGGTGACGCAGCGGCCCCGCTCCGGCGGGGGTGCCGCAGAGGCCGGCGACTCCACGCTGTTCGTGGAGAGCCGCCACAACACGCTTGAGATGGTGGGCGTGCCCGTTCTCTACTGGCCGCGGTTCGCCGGCACCGTGGAGGACGTTCCGCTGCGGTCCTTTGAGGTCGGGGCCAACGACACCGAGGGCGTGAGAATCCTGACGGAATGGAACGCCTTCGCCCTGCTGGGGGTCGAGGCCCCGGCCGGGGTCGAGGCCATCGTCGAGCTGGACGGCTACACGAAGCGCGGCCCTGCGACCGGGCTCGACCTGAGCTATGACCTGGCGTCCGCGTTGGGCTCGGTGGATCTCTACTACCTGCACGACGACGGCGTGGACCGGACCTCCTCCGGCCTCAACGTCGTTCCGGAGAAGACCAACCGCGGCGTCGCGTTGTGGGATCACCGGCAGCCGCTGAGCGCCTTCTGGGACTTTCAGAGTCAGCTCTCGTGGATCAGCGATCCCACGTTCATCACCTCCTGGCGCGAGCGTGACTACTACAACCGGCGAGAGTACGAGACGATGGCCGCGGTCCTGTACGAGCGGAACAACGTCGCGTTCAGCGCCCTGCTCAAGTACAACCTCAATGACTTCATCTCGAACAGCTACCTGCTGGCGAGCCGGGCCTATCAGGTGCAGCGTATGCCGGAGCTCGGCTACCGGCGTTTCGGCGACGCCCTGTTCAACGACGTGGTGACCTACTCGAGCGAAACGAGGCTGGGTCGCGTCAAGTTCGACTTCGAGAGCGGCACGCCAAACGAGCTCGGTGTGCGTGCCGCCGCGTTCGGGGTCGGCCCCAACGACAGCATCTCCGCCGCCTTCGTGGCCGCGGGCTTCCCCACCGAGTGGGTCAGCCGCTTCGACACGCGTCACGAGCTCGCGGTGCCGCTGGCCCTGGGCCCCGTCAACGTCGTGCCCTTCGCGGTCGGGCGGCTCACCTTCTACAGCGAGGACTTCGACTCGTTCTCGTCGGAGTCGGGGGATTCACGGTGGTTCGGATCGGTGGGCGTGCGGATGAACACGCAGTTCAGCCGCGTCGACAACAGCGTCGAGAACCGCCTGCTGGACCTTCACCGTCTCCGCACGATCATCGAGCCGCGGATCACGGCGTGGTACGGGGCCACCAACATCCCGCAGGGTGCCCTGCCCGTGTACGACCAGGACGTTGAGGCGATCGGGGGCGCATCGGCCGTGGAGTTCGGGCTCACGACCACCATCCAGACGCAGCGGGGCGGGCCCGGGCGGTGGCGTTCCGTGGACGTTCTGACCGTGAACGCCTCGGCCGTGATCAACTCCGAGGACGCCAACCGCCAGTCCCCGACGCCGCAGTTTTTCGAGTACCGGCCGGAGTACTCGCTGTTCGGCGACCATATCTTCGCCTCGGCGGTCTGGGAGCTCAGCGATCATCTCTCGGTGGTCGGCCAGGGGACCTACGACCTCGACAACGACACGCTCGCGCGGGGATCGATCGGCACCGAGATGCAACACACGCCCCAGCTGTCCACCTTCATCGAGTACCGGGTCATCGAGGCCAGCGACAACGAGCTGCTGGGCATCAGCTGGCAGTATCAGCTGTCGCCGAAATACCTGATCGCGCTGCGGCCCCAGTGGGACTTCGTGGCCGAGGACTTCCGCGCGATCGGGCTGCTGGTGACGCGACGCTTTCCGGACTTCTCGGTCAGCTTCACGGTCAGACGCGATGAGATCTCCAACGAGACGACGATCGGCGCCTCGCTGGACCTGGCGAAGTTCTAGAAGTACTTGCCCCAGAGCGGCCCCAGACGCTCGATCTCCTTCGGGTCGATCTTCGACTTGTCCGACCAGATCGCCGCGGCAAGGGCGTCGTGGGCGGGACTGCGGCGATCGGCGATCGGCCCGAGATTGCGCAGCGCCGCCGAGAGCAGGGTGATCGACGCCTCCGTGGCCCGGGCGAGGTTGCCGAGGATCTCGGCCAGCAGGGAGTCGGCGTCGCCCTTGGCGCGGGGGCGCCAGCAGTCGTAGTCGGTGGGCAGCGCCACCAGGGCGTAGGCCATCTCGGCCTCCCGGATCAGCCGCGCTTCCGGCAGGGCCGTCATACCCACGACGTCGGCGCCCCACTGCCGGTGCATGTGCGACTCGGCGCGGGTCGAGAAGCTGGGACCCTCCATGCACACGTAACAGCCCTTCGCGTGCACGGTGACGCCTTCGGCGATCAGGGCGGCCTGCAGCAGCCATTGACGCATGAGGGGGCAGAAGGGGTCGGCGAACTCGACGTGCACGGCGGCGTGCTCGAAGAAGGTGCGGGGGCGTCCCTCGGTGCGATCGATGATCTGATCGCAGACCACCAGGTCGCCCGGGTGGATCTCCTCCCGCAGCGACCCCGTCGCCCCGAACGCGACGACGTGCGTGCAGCCGACTGTCTTGAGGGCGAACACGTTCGCCCGCGCCGGAACGGCCGCGGGGTTGAGCACGTGCCCGTCGCCGTGGCGGGCCAGCAGCGCGATCGGCACCGCGTGCACCGCGCCCACCTGGAGGGGGCCGCTGGGCCGGCCGAACGGCGTCTCGCACTCGACCGTCTCCAGCGTGACGCCGCCGATGTCGGCGAGCCTGGTTTCGAGGCCGGTGCCGCCGATGATGCCGATGCGGATGTCAGCCATGAGCCATGAGCCGTTAGGGAAGATGAAGGCAGGAGAACAGGAGTGTGAGCTGGGCGATGGTGAGCTGCTCCGGGCGGAGGTCGGGGGTGACGCCGGGGGGCCACGCAACGTCGCGGCCGAGGATGGTACCAAGCTGCTTGCGGCGCTTTGAGAACAGACGGGCGGCGAAGTCGGCGAGCCCGGCCGGGTCGTCGATGCCGTGGCCCGGCCGCGGGCGGATCGAGAACATGGTGCTGTCCACCTGCGGCTGCGGCCAGAAGCATGTCGGCGGCACACGCGCGACGAGCTCGACCTCGGCCAGGGCGCGGACGATGACCGTCAGAGCTCCGAACGCCTTGGTCCCGGAGGCCGCCAGCAGCCGATCAGCCACCTCCTTCTGGATCGTCACGAACTGGCCCTCGCACCGCGGGTGGTGGATCAGCAGGGCCGCGATGAGCGTGCTCGCGGTCTGGTAGGGCAGGTTCGCCACCAGCGTGAAGCGGCGCTCGCCCAGCGCCGCGACCAGAGCCGGGGCGAGTCTGCGGCCGCGTCCCAGGCAGTCGCCTTCGACAAGGCACACCCGCTCGCCAAGCCGATCACGAACGATCGACGCCAGCACGGGATCGATCTCGCAGGCGACAACCTCGGCGCCGGCGTCCAGCAGCGTCTCGGTGAGCGTACCCGTGCCCGGCCCGACCTCGAGCACGAGCTGTCCCGGCTGCACGGCGGCCGCCTTGACGAGACGCCGCAGCAGGTTCTGGTCGTGAAGGAAGTGCTGGCCGAAGCGTTTCTTGGGCCGAACCCCCCGCTCCGCCAGCAACCCCTTGATCTCAGTGAGCGTCTGCATCGGGGCACTTCGTGCCTTCGTGCCTCCGTGCCCTGGTCGCTTCCCCTACGCCTTGCCCAGGTACTCGCCCGTCTCGGGGTTGATCCTGACCACCTGGTCGTTCTCGATGAACGGCGGCACACGCACCTTCGCCCCCGTCTCCACGACCGCCTCCTTGAGCTGGTTGGTGGCGGTGGCCCCCTTGGGCTGCGGCGCCGTCTCGGTGATCCTCAGCTCCACCACCGCGGGCATCTCGATCCCCAGCGGCTTGCCCTCGAACATGAGCACCGTGCACTCGACGTTCTCCTTGAGCCACTGGCTCTGCTCCTTGGGGATGACGTCGCTGCCGATCTCGACCTGGTCGTACGACTCGTTGTCCATGAAGACGAACGGCCCGTCACCCCGCCCGCCGGAGTCATAGAGATACTGCCAGGGGCGGCGGTCGATCGAAACATCATCGAAGATCTTCGAGCTGTTGAGCCGGTTGGTCTTGATGGTCCCGGTCTGGATGTTCTTCATCTTGGCCTGGACGTACGCCGGCCCCTTGCCGGGCTTGACGTGCTCCGTGTCCAGGACCACGTGCAGCTGCCCCTCGTACATGAGGGCCTGCCCGCGTTTGATGTCGGTCGCTTTGATGGGCATGGCGGGAGTCTATCGCGCGGTGGCCTCGGCGCGGACCTCGCGGAGGACGGTAACCTTGATCTCGCCGGGGAAGGTCATTTCCTCCTCGACCCGCTTGGCGATGTTGCGGGCGATGGAGAAGGCCTCGCCGTCGTCGGCCTTCTTGGCGTCGACGATGACGCGGACCTCGCGGCCGGCCTGGATGGCGTGCGCCTCCTTGACGTTGGGCTGCTCCATGGCGATTCCTTCGAGCTGCTCCAGCCGCTTGACGTACATCTCCATGGACTCGCGGCGGGCCCCGGGCCGGGCGCCGCTGATGGCGTCGGCGGCCATCACGATGGGCGTGTACGGGGTGGTCGCATCGATGTCGCCGTGGTGGCCCCCGATGGCGTTGAGGACGGCGTCGGCCTTCTCGCCGTACTTCCGGGCGAACTCCATGCCGATGGCGGGGTGGCCGCCCTCCATCTCGTGATCCATCGCCTTGCCGATGTCGTGCAGATAGCCGGCGCGGCGGGCGACCGCCCCGTTGAGGCCCAGCTGCTCGGCGATCATCTGGCAGAGGTACGCCACCTCGATGGAGTGACGCAGCACGTTCTGGCCGTAGCTCGTCCGGTAGTGGAGCTTGCCCATCGCCTCCACGATCTTGGGATGCAGCCCCCGGATGTTGGCCTCGAGCACCGACTCCTGCCCGTACTTGATGATTCGCTCGCCCATCTCCTTGGTGACCCGGTTCACGACCTCCTCGATGCGGGCCGGGTGCACACGCCCGTCGGCGACGAGCGTCTGGAGCGACTCGCCCGCGATGGCGCGGCGGATCGGATCGAAGCACGAGACGGCGATGACGCCCGGCGTGTCATCCACGAGGATGTCCACGCCGGTGGCCCGCTCCAGCGTGCGGATGTTGCGTCCCTCGCGGCCGATGATGCGGCCTTTCATGTCGTCGGAGGGAATCCGCACGGCCCGGACGGTGGAATCGGCCACGTGCTCGGCCGCGAACCGCTGGATCGCCTGGAGCGTGATCTCGCGGCTTCGCTGGCGGGCCTGGGTCTCGGCCTCCTCCAGGATCTTCTGGCTCAACAGGCTGGCCTCGTGGTCGGACGCCTCGCGCACCTCGGCGAAGAACCGCTCGCGGGCCTGCTCCTCGGTGAGGCCCGACACCTCCTGGAGAAGGTCCTTGACCTGCGCGCGGTCCGCCTCGATCTGCCGGCGGCTCTCCTCCAGCTCGGCCTCCGTCCGCTTGAACTCGCCTTCGCGGCGGTCCAGCTTGCCCTCGCGCTCGGAGATCTTCTCCAGCTTGCGGTCGAGGTTGTCCTCGCGCTTCACCAGCCGGGCCTGATTCTGGCGGATCTCGGCGATCGTCTCGGCCACCTCGCGATCGACGGCCTCCCGCCGCTCGCGGGCCTTCTTCTCGGCTTCCAGCTCGACCCGCTGCTTGGTGGCCTCGGCCTCGGCCGTAGCGGCCCGGACGAGCTGATCGGCTTCCTTGTTGGCGCGCCGGATGCTGTTGCGGGGGATCATCCCGAACAGGACCCAGCCGAGCAGGAACGCCGCGATCGTGCTGGCGCTGGCGGCGAGCCAGCCCTGCAGTGGTGTGATGGCAATGAGGAACGCGGGCACGGCAACACCCATCGGTTGTCGGCCCGCTACCGCGTGATCACCCCATCAACGTGCCTCAGGCACGCGGGGCGTACGACACAGACGCAATGGACTGAGTCAACGTGGCCTACGGGGCCGCACACACCATCCCGGCGGTGCCCGACCCTCGAGCGCGGGGGGCCCTTCGCGGTCCCCGATGGATCCTCTGCTGCGGCAAGGTCACGTCAAGTCAATCTCAGCGAAGCAAGTTCAATCTATCCACAGGTGTCGGGCCTGCCTGTCGCCAGGGGCCCCCGCACCTGCCGGCGCCGGACGCCGGATCGAAACGCTGTCGCCCGTGTCGTATGCGGGCGGGCCGTGATGAAAACGGATCTCAATCGGCATCGCGGCCTTTCGAGCATCCGCCTGAACAAAGCGAACCCTTGAGTCTCGGTCAGGCAATATTATCGACCGATCGGCAGGGGCGGTCAAGGATTCCGCCCGCTTCGGAGGCCCTCCGGCCGGGGGCGGCCGGGTGCGGCCCGCCGGTCGGGTAGAGTCCCTCGGCCCCGATCCCGGTGGCGGCGACGGGGCGTGACGGGGCGTGGGGGGCGTGGGGGGCGTGAAAGGGGTGGATCGACCGAGTCATGCCTGCATTCGTCAACTGGCTGCTGAGGCTTCTGCCCACCAACCCCATCTGCATGCGGCTCGTCCAGGGCGGCTCGCGGCGGCGGCGGCACCTCTACCTGCGGTCGGGCTACCTGGCCGTCATGATCTTCGTGCTCATGTTCGCGCTGCTGGCCACCAGCGCCGGCGCCCCGTCGGTGCGGGACCTCGCCCGCGCCGGAGCGCAGACCTTCACGTGGATCAGCTACCTGCAGGTGGCCCTCATCTGCCTGCTGACGCCCGTGTTCATGGCCGGGGCCATCGCCCAGGAGGCCAACCCCAAGACCTGGGACATCCTGCTCACCACCCCCCTGGGGAATCTCCAGATCGTGCTGGGCAACCTCTTCGGCAGGCTGTTTTTCATTCTGGCCCTTTTGTTCTCGACGCTGCCGCTGTTCGCCGTCACGCAGTTCTTCGGCGGCGTTCCCGGCAAGTCGATCTTCGCCAGCTACGCGATCGCCGCCGGCAGCTCGCTGCTGGTGGCCGCGATCGCGATCACCCTGTGCGTCAATCGGACCGCGGGCAAGCGGGCCGTGTTCTGGTTCTACGCGATCGTGGTCATGTACCTGTTCGTGACCTACGCCATCGACCTGAGGCTGCGGGTGCCCATCGCCGCCGCGGCCACGACCCAGAAGCTCACCACCGTGCTCACGCCGCTGAACCCCTTCCTCGCCCTGGAGGTGCTGCTGCAGTCCAACACGTACGTGCCGCACGATCTGACGGGGACGGGCGCGACGTGGCTCACCCAGCAGTGGCTGAGCCGTCCGATTGCGACCTTCTGCTGGCTGTGCGTGGGTGTGAGCCTGGTGCTGATCTTCTACTCGACGCTGCGGGTCCGGCTCATCGGTGCCCGCACCGGCTCGGTGTCGTGGTATCGCCGGGTGATGGGTCTGGCCGCCAAGGGAGCGGTGGAGCGCCCCGCCCGCCACGTCTCGCACAACCCGATCGCCTGGCGGGAGTCGGTCGCGCGAGGCAAGACGGTCACGGCGATCGTGGCCCGCTGGGGATTCGTCGCCCTGGGCGTGGGGCTTGGGATCCTGCTGATCGGCCTCTATCACGTGGGCTACTGGACCGTGCCCGGCCAGCTGCAGGTGGCCGTGCTCACGGTGCTGGCCGCGGAGCTGGTGGTGATCGCGCTGGTGGCGATCAACATGAGCGCGACCGCGGTCAGCCGGGAGCGTGAAGACGGGACGCTGGACCTGATCCTCACCACGCCCATCCAGCCCGGCCCGTACCTGGCGGGCAAGCTGCGTGGTCTCTTCCAGTATCTCCTGCCGCTCATGGCCGTCCCCACCGTGACCATCGCGCTGCTGGCGCTCTACGTGCTGGCCGACGGGTTCGGCCGCGGCGTCATGGTGACCGCCTCGGTGGGCACGGGCACGAGGGAGCTTCCGATGATCCTGCCGGAGGGCGCCCTCGCGCTGCCGCTGGTGCTGGCCCCCTTCACCGCCTTCTGCGTGATGGTCGGCCTGCACTGGTCGATCAAGAGCAAGGGGACGATCGGCTCGGTGGTGGGCGCGGTGCTCGTGGTCGGAGCCCTGGCCGGCGTGATCGGGCTGTGCGGCATCCCCGCCGGGAAGAACATGCCGATCGTCGGCGCCGCGATCACCGCGGTGAGCCCGATGAACCTGCTGTGGGCGGTCGTGTACCCCGCCGCCACCATCCCCAGGAGCCTGGAGGATCCCTTTGCCGGGCGGATGACGATCGTCGTCGGCGCGGTGCTGGCGGCCGTGGCCTACTCGGCCATCGTCTACGGAATGCACACGAACATGAAGCGCGGCTTCATGATGACCGTGCGGCGTCTGGCGGGTACGGCGTGAAGGCTATTGGACCCGGGCCAGGAACGCGGTGTCCTTGTCGCCGCCCCGGGCCTTGAAGTTGACAAGGGCGTACAAGAGCCCCTCGTAGCCCCGGCGCGGCGTGAAACGCACGCGTATCGTGCTGACGTCCGAGGGCGGGGCCATGTCGACGATCGTCACGAGCTCGGCGGTGGCGTCGGGGCTCAGCGACTCCACGGCGTAGATGCCGGAAGTCGGCTGCTCATTGATGCGGCGCACGTCCACGTCGATCTCGGTCGGCTCGCCGGCCGCGAGGCTCCCCAGGTTGGTCATGTACTCGCTGAAGAGCCAGCCCCGCTGGCGGTACGTGGGATCCGCCCGCATGCCCGTGCACTCGTGGCGGATCCGCAGGGGCAGCACCGGGCAGTCGGGATGATCGGTCTCGATGACCCACCACAGCCGCTCGCTTCCGGTGCAGCCCTCGGGCCGGTAGTCGTTGGTCCAGCGCAGTGTGTACGCCGTTCGCGGCGCGGCGGTGTCCGAGCCATCGGCGTAGACGGGCGGATCCCCGTTGACGCTCACGATCCGGAAGGGCCGCCCGTCCGTCGAGCCCACGCGGACGTCGCCGGACCGCACGCCCTTGAGGGCATCGACGTACGGCGGCGTCGCCTGCACGGCCATGGTGACGACGCCCTCGATCGTGGTCACGGCCTGCTTGATGCCCTGGCCGTAGAAGATATTGAGCAGGATCTTGGCGGTCTTGGTGCCCGGAGACGCCCGTGCCGTGAACGTGGCCTTGAGCAGATGAGTCCCCCCCGGCGGGATGACCGTGCCGTCGAGATCCTCGGGCACGGTGCACTTGCAGTCGGAGCTCGTCTTGACGATCCGCAGGGGCGACGAGCCCGTGTTGCGGAGTGACAGCTCCACCTCATGGACCGTGTTGGGCTCGATCGCTCCCAGCTTGATGTCGCCGGGGTCGATCACGAGCGGGCCGAACTGCCTGGCGGGCGACCCCGTCCGGATGACCGGCGGCTCCGGCCGGGCCGTCGGAGGGGCGGGGCTTTCCGCGCCGCTCGTATCGGCGCAGCCGCCGAGCGGGACCAGGGTGAGAACGAGACCGGTCGTGAGAATGAGACGAATCACGGTACCCTCCGAGCTCGCGGCCGACGTGAATCCGGCGGGCGAATTCTAGGCGGAGCCGGCGGGCGGTCGTGGAGGGCTCAGCTGCCCTGCTGCGGTCGCTGGTGCTCCTGCCAGTGGTGGCGGCAGCTCGGACGCGTGCAGTGGCCTTCATCGCCCATGAAGACGCGGCAGGAGCAGTTCCCGCATCGCGCCCGGACGTAGTCGGCGGGCGGTCCCGGCTCGTTGGACTTGCGGGCCTCGGTCTTGGCGTCGGACCCGTCCTCGCCGGTGCTCGCCGAGGACGAGTCCCGGCACGCGGTGAGGGTCAGCGCGGCCGCGGCAAAGACGGTCAGCGTGACCCGACGGATGGTGATCAGCTTCATCATGTCAGTTCAATCGGCGTGATCGGGCCCGCCGTTGAGCGGCCCAGGGACCGATATTCCGTCAGCCGCCGGCGGGGTTCCCGCACGCGTGCTCGTGCAGCAGCGTCCGGCTGATCTCGACGTCGCCGAAGATGCTTGTGTGCTTGCCCATCCACCAGATCGAGACGGTCTCCAGCCGCTGCGGGCCCTCGTGCTCGGCGTTCCACCGGCGGCACAGGTGCTGCGAGTACGGCTCCCAGTAGGGCGACTCGTTGAGAATGCGGTACCAGTGCAGGAACTGGGCCCAGCGGGCGGTCACGTACCGTCGCGTCGTCACCTCGGGAGGGTCCCAGCTCAACGGCCCCCCGCCGGGAAGCAGGTCGTGCTCGTCACCGCCGGCGAGCACGCCCTGGACGATGAACCAGCCGCTGGTGGCCTCCTTCTCGTGCGTGAACATGCCCCAGTCCTGTCGCAGCCGCAGCGCGTGCCCGACGCGGGCCACGGGACCGGGGATGAGCCTGCGCAGCTCGGGGATGGTGCGGATGTTCAATAGGAGCACGAGCGCAAAGGCCGCCCCCGCCAGCAGGTCCTGCCAGCGTCTCGGTCGGAGCTCGGGCCCCGCCCGCGTGGTCGAGCCCTTGAGGATCGTGTCCCAGAACGGCGTGGGCAGGAAGACGATCCACGCCATGCAGGAGATCACCCAGAATGTGCCGAGGTTCATGCACAGCCCGAAGGCCAGGTGCATGCCCCAGAAGCCGACGACGGCCACGAGCCGCCCCCATTTCCAGCCGGGGATGAACGCGAGAAACGGACCGCCGAACTCCCAGGCGAGCGTCAGAAGGGTGAGCAGCGGAAGCAGCGACTCGAACTTCAGCAGCCACCCCGCCAGACCCGTGGCGTAGGCATCGCGGGTCAGGGCGAAGGCCACGGCCGTCCCCTCCCGCCACATCGGCGCATGCAGCTTGAGAACGATCGAGACCCAGTAGATCAGGCACACCTGCATCAGGATGGCGAAGCTCGCCACCGAGACGTACGTGTCGGAGCCGGGCCGGCGCTGCGGGTGCCGGGCGCTGTCCAGCGACCACCGCGCCCCCAGCGGCAGGAACAACGACCAGAGCAGCATGAGCAGCAGCGTCCGATCCCCTGAGTTCTGCAGCAGCGGCAGACGCGTCAGCAGGCTGGCCTGGAGGTACCAGCACGCCACGTTCATGATCTTCGTGCGCCACCCCACGGCCAGGCCCAGCCCGACCAGCGCAGTCACGACGAAAAGAGCCGCGGTGGCGGCGACGCTGCCGCTGAGCCACCAGTGGACGGACAGGTAGCAGCCGACACCGAACTGATCGAGCACCAGCGCCCGCGGCGCGACCCCGAGATCCGTGTAGTGGGCTTCGAGATGACGCGCCCGGGAGACCTGATCGACGATGAGCATGACCCCCATGCCGATGCGAAGCGCGGCCAGCGACCGGAGGTCGACATCGAACACGTTCCGGCACAGACGCATGAACCGCGCCCCGGCGCCGCCCGACTCAACGTTGGCCTGCGGATCGAGAGAGGTCACGACGCTCCCCATCAAGAAGCCCCGCCGGAGCGGGGCTTCGTCGACACACGCGTGGCAGGACTCGAACCTGCAACCTTCGGTTCCGTAGACCGATGCTCTATCCAATTGAGCTACACGCGCAGGAGCCTTACGGTATCAGCAAGGCGGTTCGTGGTCCAAGGGGCGGCGAGTGCCGGGCCGGGGTCCCGGATTCCGGCGCCCCCGGCTTGATTTCCGGCGGGGGAGCCCAATAATGAAGGCTTCACCCACGTCGCGAGGAACCCGATCGTGCCCACGTCCACCTCGGCCAAGAAGCGAGTCCGCCAGAACGCCCGGCACCGGGCCCTGAACCACTGGCGGAAGCGCCAGGTGAAGGCCCAGGTCAAGAGCTTTCTGAAGGCCGTCCAGGACAACGACGTCAAGACGGCCGAGGTCGAGTACCGCAAGACCTGCGGTATCCTCGACAAGGTCGCGTGCAGCAGCACGCTGCACCGCAACACCGCCGCCCGGCGCAAGAGCCGCCTGGCCCGGCGGCTCAACGCCCTCAAGGCCGCCAAGGCCTGATTGCCGGCCAGCCTTGCCGACGAGCAGCCCGAGCGCGGCCACCGGTCCGAACGCGGGGCCGACGCCGTACTGGGTCGCCTCGAAGCAGCCGCTGCCCATTCTCGCGTTCCTGCTGCCGCTGATCGTCACCTACGAGATCGGCCTCGCACTGCTGCTGCGGTCGCGGGAGGGCGTGCTCACCAACAAGGCCCACGAGACGCTGCTGCAGTTCTTCGACACCTTCGGCCTGACGGCCACGGGCGGGCTCTACCTCGGCGGGGCGGCCATCGTGGTCGTGCTGGTCGTCTGGCACGCGCTGACCCGCGAGCCGTGGCGGATCGAGCCGTCGACGCCCGCGATCATGGCGATCGAGTCGCTGGCGCTGACCATTCCCCTGATCGTTCTGGGGCTGGTCATCGGCGGCGGTGCCGCGCGGGCCGCGACCGCCCCCGCCCCACCGGACCTCGCGGCCATGGGCATCTGGTCGAGGCTGGCCATCAGCATCGGGGCGGGCCTCTATGAGGAGCTGCTGTTTCGCATGATGCTCATCGCGGTGCTGCACACGCTGCTGGTGGACTTCGGCAAGCTCTCTTCGCCGGCAGGCGGCGTGATCGCGGTGGTCGTGTCCGCGGCCGCGTTCACCTGGTACCACCCCCTCCACGACGCGGCGGGCGTCCTGTCGGTCCAGCGGGTGGGATTTTACTTTCTGGCCGGGCTGTATTTCGGCGGGGTCTACCTGCTGCGCGGCTTCGGCATCGTGGTCGGGGCCCACGCCCTCTACGACGTCGTGGTGGTGTCCATGCTCAACGGCCCCGACGGCGGCTAGGGCGAACCGCTAGAATGACCGGTTCACACCAAAGGAGCATCGCCATGTATTTCAGGACCGCCTCGGCCGCCGCCCTCGCCCTGTGGATTCCCAGCGTATGCATGGCCGGCCACGAGAAGATCCTGACCATCGGCGACCCGGCGCCGCCCGTCGAGATCACGCATTGGCTCAAGGGCGACGCCGTCGAGACGTTCGAGCCGGGCCGCATCTACGTGCTGGAGTTCTGGGCCACGTGGTGCAGCCCCTGCCGGGTCAACATGCCCCACCTCAGCGAGCTGCAGGAGCAGCTGGAAGACTACGACGTGACCATCATCGGGGTCAGCGACGAGAAGCTCCAGACGGTCGTCAGGTTCCTGACCAAGGCCGACAGCAAGAACGTCCTCTGGAGCGACAAGATCCAGTACACGCTGGCCACGGATCCGGACAAGTCGACCTATTCGTCGTACATGCGGCCGGCGGGTCGGGACACTATCCCCACTGCCTTTGTCATCGGCAAGGACACCCGCATCGAGTGGATCGGCAACCCCGTCGAGATCGAGAGCGTGCTCACCCGCGTCGTTCGCGACGACTGGAGCCGCGACGAATTCAAGGTCGTCTACGAGCAGAAGGTGGCCCCGGTCCGCCAGGCGTTCCTGCTGCGGGATCAGATCGACGCCGCGGCCGGGGACGGCAACTGGCAGGCGGCCATCGACACCGCCAACAGGCTGATCGCCGAGCAGCCGACCTACGACGGCGTCAAGGTCTCTCTCTACCGCAAGATGCTCCGCCAGTGCACGGAACCCGCGCTGACCTATGACTTCGGCCGGACCATCGTCAAGGCGAAGTGGGACGACGCCTCCACCCTCAACCGCATCGCGTGGAGCACGGTCGATGACCGCGACGTCATCAGCCGCGATCTCGATTTCGCGATGAAGGCGGCCCGGCGGGCCAGCGAGCTCACCGGCGGGACGAACTCTTCCATCCTCGACACGGTCGCCCGCGTCTACTTCGAGCAGGGGGACCTCGAGTCGGCGATCCGCTGGCAGGAGAAAGCGGTCGAGCACGCCGGCGACTCGATGATGGCCAGTGATCTGGGCGAGACCCTGATCCGCTACCGCAAGGCGGCCGGTTCAGCCGACTGACTCGACGGCCACCTCCTGCCCCTGCCCGGCCGAGCGATACAGCGCGTCGATCAGCGTCTGCACCGCTCGTCCCTCACGGGCCGAGGCCGCCGGCGCGCTCCGCTCGCTGACACACCGCCGGAAACGCTCGTGCTGGGTCTGCCACGCGCTGTCCCAGGCGTTGTCGCCCGGCAGGTCGCTTTGCGCGTCGACGAGGCGGTTGCCCTGGTGGCCGGTGACGATCAGCTCGTTGTTCCAGATATCGACGACGCATCCGCCGCGGTCGCCGAGCAGGACCACCGCGTCACGGAGTGCCGCCTCCGGCAGATCCACCGCCCAGGTGACGTTGAGCTCCATGGACATGCCGTCGCCAAAACGCACGAGGGCGGTGGCGGCGTCCTCCACGTCGAACACGCCGTCCGGATCGGGCGGCCCGCCCCACATCTCCTCGAAGCCGTAGCCGCCGATGGGATCCCCGAACGTGCTCGTGCACACGGCGCTGGCGCGGGTGGGTGTCGGGAACTCCGTCAAGTGCAGCACGAGATCGATCAGGTGCACGCCGACGTCCATGAGGGCGCCGCCGCCTGATTGCGACTTCGTCGTGAACCACCGGCCCAGGCCGGGAATGCCGCGACGGCGGTACAGGCTCGCCTTGGCGTGGTAGATGCGGCCGATGGTGCCCGCGGTGACGATGTCGCGGGCCGCCGCCGCCGCCGGCGCGCAGCGGCAGACGAAGCCCATCTGCACGATGCGATCCGTCTGCGCCGCGACCTCGATGATCTCGTCGCACTCGGCGGTGTTCATGGCCATGGGCTTTTCGAGCAACACGTCCTTGCCCGCCCGCAGCGCCGCCAGTGTTACCTGCTTGTGATGGACGTTGGGCACGGCCACCACCACGGCCGCGATGTCGTTGCGTGTCAGCAATTCGTCGAGCGTTGCCGTGGCCATCGCCCCGGGGTGCTCGGCGGCCAGCGTCTCGGCGCGAGGGGCGTCGACGTCACAGATGCCCACCAGACGCATGCCCGCCTTCACGGCGGCGCCGGCGTGCAGCCGGGCGACGGTGCCGGCGCCCACGATGCCGAGACCGATCGACATGAGCGGCAACCATACACCCTCGCCGCGCCCGATACAATGCACGCGGGCGGCTCCTGTCCCGGGAGAATCGAGCGGTGGACCAGGCTCACACGATCGTCATCGGCGGGGGAATCGTCGGCGTCTCGACGGCGTACTACCTCGCGCGGCGCGGCCATCGCGTGACGCTTCTGGAACGGGGCGACCTGGGCAGCGGCGCGTCGTACGGCAACGCCGGCATCATCGCCATCGGTCATCCGCCGCTGCCCCGCCCGGGTCTGGTCAGGCAGGTGCTCAAATGGATGCTCGACGGCGGCAGCCCGCTGTACCTGCCGCCCCGGTTCGATCCCGCGCTGTTCCGGTGGTTCTGGCGGTTCCGGCGGGCGTGCACCGAGAGCCACTTCCGCTACTGCATGGACGTGCTGGCGGGGCTGGGACGCGAAACGCGGGCGTGCTTCGAGCAGATCCTCTCGGACGAGCCCATGTCGTGCGAGTACCACCGCGACGGCTGGCGGGAAGCCTTCCGCACGGAGGCGGGCCTCACCGAGGGGCGGCACGACGCCGAGCTGCTGCGGCGTCACGGGTTCGAGGTCGAGATCCTCGACGGCCGCGAGCTGCAGCAGCGCGAGCCCGCCTTCCAGGAGGGCATGGCCGGGGCCGTGCAGTTCACCGAGAGCTCCTTCACCGACCCCCACCGCTTTCTCACGGAGCTCGCGACGCGGGCCCGGACGCACGGGGCCGTGGTTCGCACCAACGCCGAGATGGTCGAGACCATCGTCGACGGCGGGCGGTTCACCGGAGTCCGTCTCGACACGGGCGAGCGGCTCGCGGGCGACACGCTGGTCCTGGCCGGGGGCATCTGGACGACGCGTCTGGCGGCCCGGCTGGGCATCAACGTCCCCATGCAGGCGGGCAAGGGCTACCACCGCAACATCACGCGACCCGCGCCGCCGACGCCGTGCCTGCGTGTCGCCACCGTGCTCGCCGAGAAGCACGTCGCGGTCACCCCCATGGGCGACGAGCTGAGACTCTCGGGGACGGTCGAGTTCTCCGGGATCAACAACCGACTGGTCCCGCGGCGTCTCGACATGCTCACCACCGCCGCCCGTCAGTACCTCCGGGGGATCGGCCAGTGCCAGACCGTCAGCGAGTGGTGCGGGCTGCGTCCGTGCACCGCCGACGGCCTTCCCGTCGTGGGGTGGGCGCCGGAGCTCAATGGCGTCTTCATCGCCACCGGCCACGCGCGGATGGGGTTCACCCTCGGCCCCATCACCGGGCGTCTCGCCGCCGAGTGCATTCTCGACGGCCGGCCGTCGCTGGACATCACGCCCCTGCGTGTCGACCGATTCGGCCCGCGGCCCGCCGCCCCGGCCGACGAGCCGGTGACCGGGGCCCCCGTGCCGGCGGGCCGCGTTTGACCGCCGTGTTTGAAAGCATCCGCGCCCTGCTCGACGAGCACGGAGTGGTCTACCGGCACGTCCACCACGAGCCCACGCCCACCTCGGCCGACGCGGCGCGGGCCCGGGGCGAGCCGCTGGCGGTCGGCGGCAAGGCCCTGGTCATCCGGGCAGGCGACGCCGCGCACCTGTTCGTGCTCAGCGCAGCCCGCCGGCTCGACTCGGCGGCGGTGCGACGCGTGCTCGGCGTCAAGCGGGCCCGCTTCGCGACGGCCGACGAGCTGCTCGCGCTCACCGGCCTCGTGCCGGGAAGCGTTCCGCCGTTCGGCGCGCCGATCCTGCCCCTGCCGCTGTTCGTGGACCGCTCGGTCCTGGACAACGATCGGATCGCCTTCAACGCGGCGTCGCTGACCGACTCCATCGTCATGCCCGTCACCGAGTACCGCCGGGTCGCGCGGATTGAGCGGGTCGTGGAGGTGTCGCGGTCCTGACGGGTCAGGGGCTGCGATCCAGACCAATCTTGCCCGCGTGCTGCTGGAGGAAGTCGGCGATCGCCTCGGCCGCGAGCTCGTAGCCGCGGGCGTTGGGGTGGGTGATGTCCTCGGGGCTGTTGCGCAGCTCGCGGAGGCCGGCGGCCTGGAAGCGATCGAGCAGGTCCAGCACCAGGAACCCGCATCGACTCGCCACGTCGACGACGTGGTCATGCTGTGACTGGTGGGGGTACGCCCCGTTCCTGTCCGTCTCGAGATAGGGGAACACGACGACCAGGACCGGAATCTCGTGGCGGCGGCTGAACTGCGCGACCTCGCCGAACGCCACCGTGACCAGGTCCCGGCCGAGGGCGTACTTCAGCCGGGCGGAGCGCATCCGCAGCTGATCACAGACCATGCAGCCGGAGTAGCGGAACGCCCGCGTGAGCTCGCCGCCGCCCCAGGCGATGTTGTCGTTGAGGACGTAGGCGATCAGGATCAGGTCCGGGGCATAGTCAAGCGTCCTGGACCTGATGAGCTCGGCCTCCTGCAGCGCGTTGTAGCCGCTGGTGCCGAGGTTAAGCACATCGACGTCGTCGCCGGTACTGGTCAGGCGCCGCTCCAGCACTTTGGGATAGGTCTCTTCGGGCCTCTGGGCCCACCCGATCGTCACGGAGTCTCCGACGGCGACGATCCGGAAGCGGCCCGGCGGTTTCGGCGTGAACTCGCGATCGCGAAAACCGTCGGCATTGGTCTCCCAGAGCACGCCGGTGGTCGGGTTGACCTTGGCGTAGCTCGGCCGCAGCTCGTAGACCAGGCCCGGGTTCGCCGATCGAACGAACATGGCCTCGTCGCCGGTCACGTCCCGGAACTCGCCCAGGTACCGCACACGCAAGGCGACCTCGACCACGACCAGGCACACGAGCACGCTGACGGCGGCGAGGAACAGCTTCTTCCACAGGGGCGCCGGTGTCCGAGGTGGCGGGTCCATGGCCGCGGTCATTTCGGCTCCAACGTGACCGGTCTTGCCCGTTTCGTCAACCTGATCCTCGCACGGACACCATGCTCCCGTTACAATGACGCGCAATGATCAGGCGGGTGTAATTCAGCGGTAGAATGCCAGCTTCCCAAGCTGGACGTCGCCGGTTCGAATCCGGTCACCCGCTTTTGAGATGAGGCCCGGCTCCAACGGAGCCGGGCCTCGTTCGCTTTGGGCGAGGCTTTGACTCGGAAGCTAGCCCTGTCGCACCGGGATGCGACGGACGCTCTCCTTCGCCTCACTGGTCTTCGGGAGCATGACGGTGAGGACACCCTTTCGGAACCGGGCCTCGACCTTGTCACGTTCCACTTCGCAGGGCAGCGGAATCGTTCGCTGGAACGAGCCGTAGTAGCACTCGTGCCGGTAGTGGTCCTTGCCGCGATCCTCGGTCTCCGATCGCTTCTCGCCTCGGATGGACAGCACGTTGCCGCTCAGGCTGACATCGATGTCATCTTCGTCGACACCGGGCAGCTCTGCGCGAACGCGGATCTCGCCGTCCCTCTCCGTCACGTCGATCTGGGGCCACCGAAGCATCGTGCCCCATTCGTGGCGAACGAGGGGAGATGAGTCGTTGCGGCGGAACGGCAGGACCTTGCCGAGTCTCTCCCTGAGCTCGGCAACTTCTTCCTTGAGGTGATCGAGCGTGTCGCGCGCGTCCTCCTTGAGCTCGCTGGCGGTTTCCCGAACCTTGTCGACGACGGTCATGGTGGTAATCCTCCTGTTGAGTCCGTTGGTCGGCTCTGGAGAGAGGATTGCAAAGGGCGTGCCACCGGAGAGCCGTGTCAACGGGTCAAGCCGGGGTCGCGCGGCGGTCACGGCCGTCAGAATGACAGCCCCGGCCCCATCCCGGCCGCCAGTTGATGTCGCTGCGGCCCGCGCTCAGGCGGCTTCCTGCTCGGGCGCCGGCGCGGGCGCGGTCGGCTCGTGTCGGGCCGATTCGTCCGGCGCGATCCGTGGCTTGTCGGTCGCGTCATCGGGCGATGCCGTCGCCTCGACGATCTCCGGCTCGTCGAGCGGCGTCTCGACGGCCTGTGGTGTGGCGGTGTCCGGCTCCGTCGCTTCGGGCTCCGTCGCCTCGGGCTCGGTGGTCGTTTCGGGCTCGATGATCGCCTCCGGCTCGGTGGTCGTTTCGGGCTCGATGATCGCCTCCGGCTCGGTGGTCGTTTCGGGCTCGGTGGTCGTTTCGGGCTCGGTGGTCGTTTCGGGCTTGGTGGTCGTTTCGGGCGCGATGATCGCCTCCGGCTCGGTGGTCGTTTCGGGCTCGGTGGTCGCCTCGGGCTCGGTGGTCGCTTCGGGCTCGGTCGTCTCCGACTCGACCGGGGTGACCGTCGACGCCGACGCAGCGGCGGGCTCCGGAGCCGCGACCGCCGTGGGCGCCGGCGGCGTGGCGACGGACGTCGTCTCGGCGGACTCGGCCGGCGGCGCCGTGGACGCAGCGCCCGAGGGCTGCGGGACGCCGAGCTTCTCCAGACCACGCTGGACGTCATCGACGCGATAGCTCGGCGGCAGCCCGCCGTCGCGGTAGACGTCGACGCACGCCTCGTAGCCACCCAGGTCCTTGCGGCCGAAGAGGCTCAGGGCGGCCAGCTCGTACCGGGCCTGTGGGGACAGCCCCTTGAGGACCTCCGCGTACACGTCTTTGCCCTCTCTGGCGACCTGGACGTACTGCCACGCCTGCTGGGCGGTCAGTTTCGAGAAGTGACTGTTGGACATGGGCTGGGCTCCTTGCGGCTTCTTGGGCCCGTTATCGGCCAGCCCGGCCGGCGACATGAGCCGAGCGGCTACGATGCGGCTCGGAAAGGGGTTTTTGCGTTTGCTGTCGGCCGTCATCCCCGCCCACAACGAGCAACGCCTCATCGGACCCACGCTCACCGCGCTGCGGAAGGCGTGCGAGGCCACCCAGGACCGGTTCGGCACGCCGTTCGAGATCATCGTCGCGGACGACGCCTCGGAGGACGCCACGGCCGAGATCGCCGGGCGGCTGGGGGCGCGGGTCGTGGGCGTCGATCATCGCCGCATCTCGTCGGTCCGCAACGCCGGGGCCCGGGCGGCACAAGGCGAGCTGCTGGTCTTCGTCGACGCCGACACCATCGTGCCCCCGGCGACGCTGATCGCCGCCGTCACGGCTCTGCGCGACGGCGCCGTCGGCGGCGGCGCGTCCATCCGGTTCGACGATCCCATCCCGGCCTACGCCCGGGTGCTGACGCCGGTGGCCCGATTGGTCTACCGCGTGGCGGGGCTGGCCAGCGGCTGCTTCACCTTCTGCCGGCGCGACGTGTTCGAGACCGTCGGCGGCTACGACGAGCGGCTGGTGGCCGGAGAGGAGGCGGCGCTGAGTCAGGCCCTCAAGAAGCACGGCCGGCTCGTGGTGCTGCGGGAGCCGGTGGTGACCTCCGGCCGCAAGCTCCGCACGCACTCAGCGAGGGAGATCCTGTCGCTGCTGGCGCGGGTGGCGGTGCGCCCCCGCCAGGGCACGCGGGACCGACACCTCTGGGGGATCCTGTACGACCAGCGTCGCCCGGACCCGGTGACGGATCGCGATCCGGCGGACTGAGGCCGCGGCGTCAGCCCTTGTTCTGCCGGTACGGCTGTCCCTGCCGGAAGAGCTCCAGACGAGCCGAGATGGACCCGGCCAGGTCGGGCCGGTTGCTTTCCCGCGCGACCGCCAGCGCCCGCTCGGCCGTGACGACGGCGTCGTCAAAGCGACCGGCCTCGGCGTAGGCCGCGGCCAGCGTGTCGAGCTCGTTGCTGGACTCGCCGCCCATCTGGGCGTTGGCGAACTCGGCGAGCTGAACTGCCTCGGGACCGTTTCGGACCGAGGGGTCGGCCGCGGTCGCCAGGAGCCACGCAAGCTCGTTGGCCAGGCCGACGTCGTCGGGCAGCAGCGCGTAGCCGCGCCGCAGCAGGCTGACGGCCGCGGCGGCCTTGCCCGATCTCACCAGGACGTCGGCGGCACGGCTGTAGGCTGTCGGGTTTCGCGGCGCCAGCGCGATGAGCTGCTCGTAGACCCGGCACGATTCCTCGGGGCGGCCCGCGGCATCGAACGCGATGGCGAGATTGAACATCGCCATCGGGAACTCCGGCTGCCGTTGGAGCGCCGCGCGAAGCTCCACGATCGCCTCATCGTACCGCCCGCGATTGATCAAGCTCGAGCCGAGGTTCTGGCGGGCCATGGCGTTGTCGGGCATGAGCTCGGCCACGCGGGCGAAGCGTTCGCCGGCTTGCTCCCGATCCCCCTGTGCCGCGTGAAACTCCGCCAGCTTGTGGTGAATGAGCGGGTCGTCGGGGATGATCTCGACGGCCTGCTCGAGCACCGCGATGGCGGCATCGGTCTCACCGATGAGATGCCGCATCGCCGCCGCGTGAACGTGAGCCGCGGCCCGCTCGGGGGTGAGCCGTCGCGCCTCATCGAAGGAGACCAGTGCGGCCTCGCCCTTTCCGGCCAGACGCAGGCAGATGCCTCGCTGCAGGTGAATCGGCCCTTCCTCCGGGTTCGACGCCAGGGCCGTGTCGTAGCATTCCAGGGCCTCGTCGTACTGCTGCTGTGAGGCGAGGATCATCCCCAGGTTGAGGTTGGCGACCGGGTCGTCGGCCTTGGCCTTGAGAACCTCGCGGTACCGTTCGGCGGCCTCCCGGTACTCACCACGCATCGCCAGGAGGTTGCCCAACGCGCGGCTGTCGATGAAGTTCGGCTCCAGCTCCACGGCGCGGCGAAGCTGGACGATGGCCTCGTCGTACCGCTCCAGCATCATGAGCGATCGGCCAAGATAGCTCGGGCCGGTGCCGATCTCCGGCTCCAGCTCGATGAAGCGCCGGAACAGCGACTCGGACATCTCGTACTCGCCGACCCGGAAGGCGCCGAGACCCGACGCCCAGGCCTCGATGACCTCCGCGCGGTCCTTGGGGTTGATTCCCTCCGGCTCGAAGAAGTCGAGCTCGCTGGCCACATCGAGGCCGGGATCCTCCATCACGTTCGCCCGGACATATCCCAGCGCTGCGAGCTTGCGCATCTCCTCCTCGTCCAGGGACCGCATCGTGCCGCGTCCCCCGGGCGGCGCCGGCGAGTCGCTGATGATGTCGCGCAGCTCCTCTTTCATCCGCTCGGCGCGTTCGGGCTCGATCTTGACGACGTTGAACAGCTCGCTGGTGTCCTCACCCACGTGGTACAGCTCGGGACGTGGGGCCAGGATGAACTTCCAGCCGTCGGCCCGCAGGGCCCGCAGCTGCGAGTAGCCGAAGTTGTGCTTGGGGACCATGGTGTCGGCGTAGCACGCACGCCGCTCATCCCGGCGGGGATCGGCGATCAGGGGCAGCAGGCTCGAACCCTGCATCTGCTCGGTGAGCTCCAGCCGCGCGAAGTCCACGATCGTGGGCGCGAGGTCCACCAGGCGAACCTGTGTCTCGACGACCTGGCCGGCGGGGATGGATCCGGGCGACCAGATGATCAGCGGCACGTGCAGCGTGCTGTCGTACAGAAACGCGGAGTGCGTGAACTCGCCGTGCTCGCCGCGGCCCTCGCCGTGATCCGAGGTCAGGATGACCAGTGTTTTCTCGGCCAGCCCGAGATCACGGACGGCGTCGATCAGCCGTCCGAACTGGTCGTCGAAGTACGCGATCTCGGCGTAATAGCCGTCATCGTACTGGCTCGCGAAGGGCTCCGGCGCCTCGTGCGGCCAGTGCGGGTCGAAGTAGTGCAGGAACATGAAGAACCGCTCGCCGGCCTCGGCCCGCTGGGTCAGCAGCTCGATGCCGCGATCGGTGATGACGTCGGCCTTGCGGTCCGCTTCGACCTTCGGCGTCTCCAGCTCGAACTCGGGGTCGGTGGATTCCCGCAGCGCCTCCGCCGGTGATCGCGCCGCCTTCAGATTGAGCTTGGGCTTGACCGACGGCACGCCGCCGTACGTGTCAAAGCCCTGGGCGAGGCCGTACTTCTCGTCCAGCACGGCGGCCGCCACCTCGGCGTGGGTCGCATAGCCCGCCGCCTTGAAGAGCTCCGGCAGCGAGTGGTTCGCCTCGTCCACCACGAAGAGTCCGTTGTCCCGCGCCCCGTGGACGTACGGGTACGAGCCGGTGAGCATGGTGGTGTGTGATGGAAGCGTCAGCGGCGCCGATGAGATGCAATGGGTAAAGCGTGTCCCCTCGGCCGCGAGGCGGTCGATGTTCGGCGTCTTGACCTCCGGATGTCCGTAGCAGCCGATGTGATCGGCGCGGGTCGTATCCACCGAGACCAGCAGGACGTTGAGGCCCTCGCCGCCGATTCCCGGCGTGCGGGCCGGTCGTGCGGCATCGGTCTCGGCCGCCGTGGTCACCGCGGGCGTTTCGGTGCCCGTGCCCGCCCGCTCACAACCCAGCGACGCGACCAGCACCGCGAGCATCACCACGAGCTTTCCGGACTGCGATTTCATCTCAGACCTCCAATGCCAACGTGATCATCTTCCGTCGGTTCCCACTGTTGTCTCGGTGTCCGCGGGCGGCTCGATGGTCGCGGCCGCCGCGATCTCCTGCGCCTTCTGCTCGCGGAACCCCCGAATGCTCGACCCGATCCTGGCCACAAGGTTGCCGTGCAGCGGATCACCGGACTCGGTCGCGATCCGGCGCGCCCGCTGAGCCGTGGTGATCGCCTCGTCGATGCGCCCCGTGGCCCCGTAGCCCATGCTCAAGGTGTGAAGGAACCGCGGATCCCTGTATCCGGTCTCCTCGCAGACCGGCTCCATCAAGGTGACGGCCTCCCACGGATCGCGGATTTCAGGGATCGGGGCGCTCACGAGAATGACGCACAGGTTGTTGGTCAACGCCGGCTGGCCCGGCGACAGCGCCAGCCCCGTCCGCAGGAGCACCGTCGCGTCTGCGAAGCGGCCCTGTCGGGTGAGCACGCGGGCGAGCGCGTTGCGCACCATCGGGCGCCGCGGCTCCGTCTCCAGGAGCTCCCTGAGAAGGGCTTCCGCCTCTCCGGCCCGGTTGGCGAGCAGCATGGCGTCCGTGAGCATATCGGGCAGTGCGTTGTCCCCCGGACGCAGGCTCAGGGCCGCGATCAGCGTGTCGGTCGCATCCCGGTAGTCGCCCTGGCTCAGCAGCACCCGGCCGAGCTTCATGTGGGCGTTGAAGTGGCTCGGGTCGCGGGCCAGCACCTGGCGGTACAGGGCCACGGCCCCCCCCACGTCCTTCGTTTCCAGCTTCACGCCGGCGAGGGCCATGAGCGGCTGCAGATCGCCCGGCTGGATTTCGAGACACGCGGCGTAGGCCTCCTCCGCCCGATCGAGATCGCCCTTCTTCCGGTACGAGTCACCGAGCTGCCGCCAGACCGGAGCGAAGTCCGGATGCGCGTCGGCGATGGCCTCCAGCTGGTTGATGGACTCGTCGGCACCTTGCGTCTTTGCGACGGCGACGGCTTCAAGCATCCGTGACAGCAGCGGCATCATGTCCCTGGGATGGGGCCGCTGCGATGAGTCGGGCAGGCTGTTCGTGGAGGTGAGGTAGCCCAGCGACTGGAGCTTGCGGAGATCCTCGTCACTGAGCTGGTGAGTGGCCCGAGCGGTCACCGCCGCCGTCAGGTCGTCGCCGTACAGGGCCTCCAGATGGGCGTGCATGGCCGCGATCCGGGCCGGCTCGGTCGGGCTGAGGTCCGTTCGCTCGAAGGGATCGGCCGCGAGGTCGAACAGCTCGTCCTGCGGTCCGTGGATGTACTTGGTCGAACCTTCCTGCACGGCCAGCAGCGCGGCCCAGCCGTAGTCCGCCAACCCCTGCAACGACTCCAGGTAGATCGGCCGAGGTCCGGTCGCGGCCCGGGTGAGATCGATCCCGTCCATGGCCCCGGGCCCCTCGAGGCCCAGGAGCGAGAGAATCGTCGGCATGACGTCCACGAGGCTGACCGGACGGTCGATGTGGATCCCCCCGCCGAGCTTCGTGCCGCACCGCATCACCAGCGGCACCCGCATCACGGAGTCGTAGACAAGACAGCCGTGCGTGGCCTCGTCGTGCTGGCCCAGCCCCTCGCCGTGGTCGCCGAACATCACGACCAGCGTGTCGTCAGCCAGCTCGAGCTGATTGAGTGTCTTCAGGAGCTTGCCGAAGTGAAAGTCCGTGAAGGCGATCTCGGCGTCATACGGAACCATGTGGTCGTCGGAGAACGCCTTGGGCGCCTCGTACGGGAAGTGCGGGTCGTAGTAGTGGACCCAGAGGAAGAACGGACCGTCGCCGGCGGCGCGGAGCCAGGCGTCGGCCGCCCTGAACGTCTTGTCCGCGGTCCGCTGGGAGACCAGATGCGGGCTCGCGTCGCTGACGGCATCGAGCTCGTCGTCAAAGTGCTGGAACCCCTGGTCGATCCCGAACTGGTCATCGAGGACGAAGGTCGAAATGAACGCCGCGGTCCGGTAGCCGTTGCCGCCGAGGACCTCCGCCAGCGTCGTGTGCTCGTCGTGGAGGTGAAAGACGTTGTTGGCCCGCGCGCCGTGATGGTAGGGGTAGAGCCCGGTCATCAGCGACGCGTGTGACGGGAGCGTCGTGGGCGACGGGGTGAAAGCACGCGAGAAGAGAATGCCGTCGCGGGCCATGGCATCGACAGCGGGCGTCTTCGCCTCGTCGCAACCGTAGCAGCCGATCCGATCGGCTCTCGTCGTGTCGTAGGTCACGATCAGCACATTGGCGCCGGCCAGATCTCCCGGCTGGGCGGGGATGACGTCGCCGTCCTTCAGATCGGGCGCGACGGTGATGCGGCGCGGCTGGACAATCGCCGTCGTCCCCTCACGCGGCCGGACAGCGACGTCGTAGAGGATCAGCCCTCCCGCCATCCCGACCAGACCGACGCCGAGCATCCATGGCCACCGCGTCCGCCGGCGGCGGGCAGCGCGGCCCTGTTCGCTGGACTCCCCGGCTGTCATTCGCTGCCGGCGCCGACCGACGCCGCCGGATCGCTGGCCGCGTCCGGCTCGACGGCGGCGTCTTCCTTGTCGTCCTCACTCGGCGGACTGAAGATGTCCGCCGCGGAGATGCCCTGCGCTTTGAGGTCACGGAACCCCTGAAGGCTCAGTCCGATCTGGGGTACGAGGTTCGCGTGCTCGGGATGATCCGACTCGGTGGCGATGCGGCGGGCCCGCTCGGCCACGGAGATCGCGTCGTCGACGCGTCTCGTGGCCGCGTAGATCATGCTGAGCGTGTGGAGGTATCGCGGATCACCGTAGCCGGTCTCCTCGCAGACCCGCTCCATCATGTTGATCGACTCCCACGGGCGGCGCACCTCGGCGTCCGGGCAGCTCACCAGAAGAAAGGCGAGGTTGTTCACCAGGTCCAGCCGGTCCGGGGCCAGCTCGATGCCGCGCTTCATGACATCCGCGGCCTCCGCAAACCGACTCTGGGTGACGAGCAGCCGGGCCAGCGCATTGCGCACCATCGGCAGGTTCGGTTGCGCGGCCAGATGCTTCTCGAACAGCTCGATCGTGGCAGGGGTTCGATTCAGCACGATGGTGACGTCGCCAAGCATGTCGGGCACGGCCTCGTCCCGCGGCCGATTGTCGAGCGCCGCCTCCAGGATCTCTGCGGCCTCGCCGTACTCGCCCTGACGCATGAACACACGACCCAGCTCGATCTGGGCCCTGAAGTAGTTCGGGTCGCGGGCGAGCACCTGGCGGTACAGTTCGATCGCGTCGTCCACCTTCCGCTGGGTCAGCTTGAGAGCGGCCAGGGCCATGACCGGCTGCAGATCACTCGGCTGCAGCTCGAGGTATTGGGCATAGGCGTCCTCGGCCGACTCCAGATCGCCCTTCTTCCGATAGGCGTCACCGAGATAACGGTAGAGGGCGGCAAACTCCGGGTGCTCCTCGGCGGTCGCCTCCAGCTCATCGATGACCGCGTCGATCCCCTGCTTCTTCTCCAGGGCCAGCGCCTGCAGCATCCGGGCCAGCACGGGCATCATGTCCCGCGGGTGCGGCCGGGCCGCCGGCTCCGGCAGTTCGCCCCCGCCGCCGAGGTAGCCCAGCGCCTGGAGCTTCTGGAGGTCATCGGTGCTCAACTGATGGGTGGCCTGCACCGAGGCCGCCGCATCGAGGTCGTCGCCGTAGAAGGACGCGAGGTGGGCCAGCATCTCGGCCGTTCGTTGCGGCTGGGCGGCCACCAGGTCGTCGCGCTCGAAGGGATCCTCGTCGAGGTCATACAGCTCGACCTCGGGCCCGTGAATGTACTTTGTCGAGCCCACCTGAACCCCCAGCAGCGCCGCCCAGCCGTAGTCCGCCAGGCCCTGAAAGGCCTCCACGAACAGGGGCCGCGGCCCCGTCGGCGGCTGGGTGAGGTCGACCCCATCCATGCCCCCCGGCCCCTCGATCCCCAGAAGGGTCAGGACCGTCGGCATCACGTCCACCAGGCTCACCGGCCGATCGATGTGGACGCCGCCTCCCAGCCGGTTGCCGCACCGCATGACCAGCGGCACCCGCATCACCGAGTCGTAGACGAGGCAGGAGTGCGTCATCTCCTGGTGCTGGCCGAGCCCCTCGCCGTGGTCGCCGGCCATGACCACGAGGGTGTCGTTGGTCAGTTGCAACTCGTCGAGCAACGCCAGCAGCTGTCCACAGTGGAAGTCGGCGAACGCGATCTCCGCGTCGTAGGGGATCCGGTGCTGATCGGCGAAGGGCTTCGGCGCCTCGTAGGGGAAATGCGGGTCGTAGTAATGAACCCACAGGAAGAACGGCTGGTCGGCGTGCTCACGCAGCCACGCCTCCGCCGCCTCGTTGGTCTGGTCCGCGGTGCGCTGGGCGATCTCCAGGTGATTGTCCTCATCGGAGCTCTCGCCGACCTCGTCGTCGTAGTGCTTGAAGCCCTGGTCGATGCCGAACTGCTCGTCGAGGACGAAGGCGGAAATTACGCCCGCGGTGGCATAGCCGTTCTCGGACAGCACCTCGGCCAGCGTCGTGTGCTTGCCGTCGAGGTGGAAGGTGTTGTTGGCACGGGCCCCGTGGTGGAACGGGTACAGGCCGGTCATCAGCGACGAATGCGAGGGGAGCGTGGTAGGTGACGGCGCCAGGGCCTGAGAGAACAGGATGCCCTCCTGGGCCAGGCGATCGACAGCAGGCGTCCGGGCCCTGTCGTTGCCGTAGCAGCCGATTCGATCGGCTCTGGTCGTGTCGTAGGTGACGATCAGCACGTTGGCGCCCGCCAGCTCGCCCTTCTCCGCGTCCACCACGTCGCTGGGCCGCATCTGGGACGAGATGCTGATCCGTCGGGGCTTGACGGGCCGCGTGGCGCCCTCGGGGGCCCGCCAGAACACGGTGATGAACGTCAGGCCCGCCGCGGCCCCCAGAAGGGTGAGCCCCAGGACCCATTGCCACCACGCCCGCTTGCGGCGGGCGGTCTTGCGTCCGCTGGTCTGCTGCCGATTATCCATCAGATCCCGCTCGCTGGATGGGTTCTACGGGGGCGGCCGCGGAAGGTTCGGGATTCTACGAACCGGCGGATCGTGCGGCAAAGGCCTCCGAGCGGGCTCTGAAACGCCTCTTGTTCGCAAAAAAGAAGGACCCCGCTTCGCTCGCGCGAAGCGGGGTCTTGTTTCGGACAATTCGGATGTGAGGCGCTATTCGGGCTTGTTCAGCGGACGCGACGGCGTCGCAGGGCGACGAGACCGCCGAGGCCGAGCAGGCTGATCACGCCCGGAGCCGGCACATGGAAGCCGCTGAGGGCAACCTGGATGTTGGAGGCCACATACCCGGTTCCACCGAAGTAGAAGGACGGGAAGGGAAGCCACAGGTTGTACGACGTGCCGTCGCCATACTTGTAGTTGTAGACCACGCCCGGATTGCTCGTGCCGACGCC
>JBFGEG010000032.1:0-35835 GCA_041580235.1 Phycisphaerales bacterium | reverse complement strand
TTGAGCCCGAGCGCGCGCCCCACTCCGCCCCGTGACCCTCGGGCCGCCTGGGCCAGGTGGCTGAAGGTCGCCCCCATGAGCACCGTCGGCAGCCCGAAGACCAGAAGGGCCAGGATCATCTCCGCCGCGACGGCGCCGGTCGCCGTGGCGCCGAGGCGAAGGCGGGTCCACTCGTAAATGGGGCTCGACCAGTTGAGCACGACCCCTCCGAGCAGGCACGTGACGGCCAGGCCCTGCAGCAGCCACGCGGCCGGTTTCGGGAACGCCGCCCGCCGGCCCAGCCGCTGATACACCGCGGCGCCCGCAGCGGTCCCGACGAGGTACACCGACAGCGCCGACGCAAAGCTGTACACGGTGTTCTCCAGGACCTGGCCCATGACCCGCACGCAGAGCACCTCGTAACCGATGCCCAGCAGCCCGGTCATGGCCACGAGCAGCCCGATCACGACGTTCGACGGCCGCCCTTGCATGTCGGCGAGGACCGGCGCCCGTTGCTGCTCGCCGCGGGCCGGTCCCAGCACGGTCCCGGCCGCGCACGCAACGTTGACGGCAGCGAAGACGAGGAGCGTACGGCCGTAGCCGAAGGCGGGGATGACGGCGAAGGTGGCGGTCAACGTCCCGGTCACGGCTCCGGCGGTGTTCACGGCGTAAAGACCGCCCACGGTGCGCCCGCTGCCGCGCAGCCGCGCGCACAGCCGCTCCATGGCCGGCAGTGTCGCGCCCATGGCGGCGGTCGCCGGCAGCAGCGCGAAGAACGGGACGGCAAAGGCAACCAGCCAGTGCCGCAGCGGCGACGGATCGATGCCCATGAGCACCGCGGCCAGCCGGTTGAGGGCGGGGATCAGGGCGATGCTCGCCAGCGCCCAGACGCCGATGACCACCTCCAGCCCCGCGTAGAAGTGCCCGGGCCTGCGGCTCGTGCTCACGACGCGATCAAGGGCCCATGCCCCCAGCGCCAGGCCTCCGAAGAACGCCGCCAGGACCGCCAGAACACTGGGCATCTCGTGGCCGAGACCGACGGCGAACATCCTCGTCCACACGATCTCATACCCGAGACCGGCGATGCCGGAGAGGAAGAAGATCACGTAGAGCAGGACAGTGCGGTTCATACGATCCCGTCAAGTGGGCCACCGGCAGCGTGTCTGGAAGCGCTCTGATCGTACGACACGGGTGCGAGCGAGCCGCCTGTGGCACTTCCGATCGGACGCCTCACCGCCCGCGGCGGCCGCGGCGTCCCTGCTTGTACCCCTTGCGTTTGCCCTTGTCCCGGCCGCCGCCGCTCGTCGCCCGCTGCTTGTGAGCCGTCGTCCGGGGCGGAGGCGCCGTCTGGTCGGACCGGGCGGCAAGCGTGGTCAGGCTCAGGTCCAGGTGACGTGACGCCAGGTCCACACGCTCGATCCGCACGGTCACGACGTCGCCGATTCCCAGCGAGGCGCCGCTCCGCGTGGCCACGAGCCGTCCCGTCCGGTCGTTGGTCTGCCAGCGATCGGGGCGACCACGCGACTGCGGCATGCCCTGGATGGGGACCAATCCCTCCACGAGGAAACGCTCGATCGACACATAGACGCCGCGGCCGGTGATACCGGTGACCACGCCGCTGAACTCCTCGCCGAGGTGCTGCTCCTCGAGCAGCTGCATCACGAGGAAGTTACGCAGCTGCCGCTCGGCCGCCTCCGCCTCGACCTCCGTGCCGCTGCAGTGCCGGCCGAGCAGGACCAGATCGTCCTCGTCCAGGACGCGATCGTCCTCGACGAGCCGCCGGCCCAGCCCGCGGCGCTTCTTGCCACCCGGCACGTCGCGACCGTTGTCGGTCGCGTCGAGGAACGCCTCGATGACGCGGTGCACCGCCAGATCGGGATAGCGCCGGATGGGGCTCGTGAAGTGCGCGTAGTGGTCCGAGGCCAGGGCGAAGTGGCCAATCAAAGCGGGGCTGTACGAGGCGGTGGCCAGGGTCCGCAGCACGGCGAAGTGAATCGCCCGCGACGCGGGCGTGTCGCGGGTGGCGTCGAGCAGACGCTGCAGGTCGTGGCGGCTGGGATTGTCGGGCAGGCCCAGCCCGACGCCGCGGGCGTACATCCGCAGCTCCTCGATGTCGCCGGGGACGGGATCGGGGTGAATGCGTCGCAGCAGGGGCACCTCGAGCGAATCGAACGTGCGGGCCACCGCCTCGTTGGCCTCCACCATGAACATCTCGATGATGGTGTGGGTGAAGGCGTCGTCCTCGGGAACGGCGTCGATCACATGGCCGTCGTCGTCGAAGACCAGCTCCACCTGCGGCAGGTCGAGGACGATCATGCCGTCGCGGTGGCGGCGCTTCCGGAGGATCCGGGCCAGGCGGTCACAGAGACGCAGCGTCTCGACGAGCTGATCGGTGTACTTCGGCTCGGTACGGGAGTGCTTGCGGGCCGTCGCCTGGTCGCCGTCGATCAGCGCCTGCGCTTCGAGGTAGGTCAGACGCTTGTTCGACGAGATGACCGTCGACGCCAGCCGCTGAAACAGGACCTTGCCGCGGTGATCGAGCGTGATGAAGGCCGACTTGGCGAAGCGGGGCACACCCTCCTGGAGCGAGCAGACCCCGTTGGAGAGCACCTCCGGCAGCATGGGGATGACGAGACGAGGCAGGTACACGCTGTTGCCCCGCGCCTGCGCTTCGGCGTCGAGCCCGGCGCCGGGCCGGACGAAATGCGCGACGTCGGCGATGTGCACCCCGAGCGTCCACTGGTCGGCCGGCTCGTCGTAGGCGATGGTGATGGCGTCGTCGAAGTCCCTGGCATCCGGCGGATCGATGGTCAGGGTGAAGGTCGCGGTCAGGTCCTCCCGCTCCTCCCGCGCCGCCTTCAGCTCCTTCTCGAACTGCTTCGCCGACGCAGCCGCCTGATCGAGAGCCGGCTGGGGGAACGCCGTGCGCAGACCGTGAGCGACAATGACCGCCTCGGTCTCGACGTCGGGCCGGCCCGCCTCGCCCAGCACGCGAATGATGACCCCTTCCGGCACGTAGTTCTCGTCCGGGTAGTGCAGGAGCTCGATGACCACCTGGTCGCCGGCCTTGGCGTTCTTGGCGTGGGGGTCTCGAATGAGCACGGGCTCGTAGAGCGAGCGCCCCTGCGGCTCCACGAACCACGAGCCCCCGCGTTCAAAGAGCACGCCCACGAAGCTGTCCCGTCCGCGTTGGAGGACCTCGACGATCTGCCCGACGTAGGGGCTTCGCCCCGCCTTGGCCTTGCTCCGCCACGTCTGATGGATGACACGCGCCCGGACCCGGTCGCCGGAGAGCGCATCCCGCGTCTTGCCCTTGGGGATGAAGAGATCGCCGTCGCGGTAGGGATCGTCGGGCATGACAAAGCCGAAGCCCCGGGCATTGAGACGAAAGGACCCTTCGATCTCCTCGCCGTAGGCGGGCAGACGCAGCAGCCCGCTGCGATCGATCTCCACCCGCCCGTCCTGCTGGAGCTTCTCGACGGCCTCGCCGTAGAGGTCAAGATCCTCCGGGGCCACTCGCAGCTCGCGCGCGGTGTCCTTCACCGACGACGGCTTGTACTGCTCGTGCGCCAGGTGATCGAGGATGCGGCGTGTGAACCTGAGAGGCATGTTCTTATCGGGCTCGTGTGCGGTCCGTCAGGATGACGGTAATCAGACCTGTCAAGCAAGGCAAACATGGAGAGTTGCGCAGGCGCAAAACCCATACGAACGGCATTCTCGGCGTGCAATCTCCTTGAAACGTGTCAGACTTCTCAAGAGCCCCAAGGAACGGGGCCCGCGGGTCCTCCAGGGACATGGCACGGTGCCATGACGGGACCCGGTCCCTTAGATTTGGAGGCACACTCAAATGACCCAGGTAATCATCCACTCGCGTAAGTGGATTCTCGTGACGATCTGCGCTGCCGTCACCCTCGTGGCCATCGGGGCCGGCGGAGCCAAGATCGCCGCCCAGTACTTCGTGCAGGGCCCCTCGGCCAGCCAGATCATCTTCCTGCCGGGCGGGAACGAGCAGTTCGACAGCGACATCGCCAGGCTGGACACGCGCACCGGTGCCATCTACCGCTTCCGCGGCAACGTCAACAATCCCAGCGTGCGTAACACGTGGGAGCTTCGCGTGCCGCCCGTCAAGGAAACGTCGGGCTGGCTGGAAGTACAGACCATTGCCCTGCCACCGGTCGTCAAGAAGAACGAGAGTGTCGAACGACCGGTGACGGCGTTCCTCGTGGACATCGTCACGGGCAAGACGTGGATCCTGCGGCAGCGGGCGAGCACCAACGCCACGTGGGATCCGGTCGACGTCTACAGGCATTCAAACTGGGGCACGAACTGATTCACGCTCGGCGGCCGGCTTGCCGCCGGCCGCCCGGCTTTGCTTCCGGGGACGGGAATGGGCCGCCGTACGCTCGGCGGTCCATATCCTTTTTTGACGTCACGGTGTCTTCTTCTTGCTCGACTTCGGCGTCGACTTCTTGTCGTCGGTCTTGGCCTTCTTCTTGTCCTCGGTCTTCTTCTTGTCGGCCTCGGCACCCTTGCGGTAGGAGTCGCTGCGGTAGTCGGTCTCGTAAAAGCCGCTGCCCCTGAAGAGCACTGCCCCGCCCGTCCCGATGAGACGCTTCAATCGCGGCTCGCCGCACTCGGGGCACTTGCGTCGGACCTTGTCGGACATCGACTGAAAGAGCTCAAACTCGTGCCCGCAGTGATTGCACTGGTAGTCGTAAGTCGGCATGGTCAGGTTCTGTCTTCTTCGGCCGATTCGGGCGGCGCCGACACGGCGACCTTCGCCGGTCGCAGCACCATCTCCCCGATGGTGTACCCGGGCTGCAGGACGGTCACGATGTGGTTCGGCTCGACGTCCGGCGACGGCTGCCCGAACACGGCCTCGTGGAGGTTGGGGTCGAGCTCCTCGCCGATCGCCGGCTCGATGCGGGTGACGCCGTGGCTCACCAGGGCCTTCATGAGCTCGTCCCGCACGATGCGCACGCCGCCCAGCAGCTGATCCACCGTGAGCTGCCCCGTGTCCTGGTCGAGGGCCAGGTCGAAGTGATCCAGCACGCCGAGCAGGGACCGGGCCACCCGGGCCGCGCCGTCTCTGGCCGCCCGTGTCTCGTTCTCGGAGGCCCGCCGCTGGTAGTTGGCGAAGTCGGCCAGTGCCCGCTTGCGCGCCTCCACCGCCTCGTCGAGCTCAGCCTTGAGCTCCTCCAGCATGGCGGCCGCCTCCGCGGTCATCTCGGCCGTGTCGTCGGGTTGTGCCTTGCGCTTGGTCATCGTCAGGCTCTGCGCGGCGGGTGTTCTCTCGCAATGCCGTCGGCGTCCTGCCGGTCCAACCGCGGCATCCATCCCGCGGACTGGTTTCGTCAATGGTCAGCCATCCTGCCTGACGATTGACCCCTCACGCTCCCGACATCTTGTCCTTGATCTTCTCCCAGAGTGAAGGGTGGGACGCATCGACATCGAGTTGCTCCGTGCTGGCGTAGGCCTCCAGCAGCTTCTTCTGCTCGTCGCTGAGCTTGCGGGGAACGACGAGCTGGACGATCACGACCATGTCGCCGCGCTTTCCGGAGCGGAGCCCGGGAACGCCCTGTTCCGGCACGCGAAAGAGCGCCCCGTGCTGGGTGCCGGGGGGAACGTGAAGCGTGGTCGATCCATCCAGGGTGGTGACCTCGATGTCGGCCCCCAGGGCCGCCTGGCTGAAGGCGATCGGGACCGCCACGAGCAGGTGATCGCCGTCACGCTCGAAGCGATCGTGGGCCCGCACCCGGACCACGACGTGCAGGTCGCCGCGGATGCCCTGGCCGCCGGGGCTCGCCTCCGGAGGCGGCGGCTCGCCTTCGCCGGCCACACGCACCGCCTGGCGGTCGTGAATGCCCGGCGGGATCTTGACCTCGATCTTGCGCTTGATCGACACGCGACCGTTGCCGCGGCAGTCGGGGCACTTCTCGGTGATGACCGATCCGCGGCCACCGCATGCCCGGCAGGTGGTGACCATGCGAAACATGCCGCCGAAGCCCGTCTGGGCCACCTGCCCGCCGCCCCCGCACATCGTGCAGGTCGTGCGGCTCGTCCCCGGCTTGGCCCCTTCACCGCTGCAGGTCGCGCAGACGTCCAGCCGCTTGAACTCGACGTCGCGAGACGCACCGGTGAGCACCTCATTCAGCGTGACCTCGACCTCGGTCTCCAGATCGTAGCCGCGGGGGACGCCGCCGGGCTGCCGGCGCCGCGAGCGCGCACCAAAGGCGCCGCCGAAGATGTCCTCGAACATCGAGAAGATGTCCTCGACATGCATCGAGTTGAAGTCGTGGCCCGGAGTCGAGCGCAGGCCTGCGTGCCCGTAGCGATCGTAGATCGCGCGGCGCTCGGGATCGGAGAGCACCTCGTAGGCCTCCGCGCACTCCTTGAACCGCGCCTCCGCGGCGGGGTCGCCGGGGTTGCGGTCTGGATGGTTCTTCATGGCCAGCCGGCGATAGGCGCGCTTGATGTCGTCGCCGGGAGCGTCCTTGGAGACGCCGAGGATCTCGTAGTAGTCGCTGGTGGTTGGCATGAGCAGGGGTTCAGGAGTCGAGATTCAGGGGAAAGAAAAAGGAGTCGGGCCTGTCCCACCCTGACTCCTGGCTTCTGACTCCCGACTCCTCTCTTTCAGCTCACGGCCTCTTCGGCCGGATCAGCGTCATCCTTGAGCTCGGTGATGATCACGTCCGTGGTCAGCATCAGGCCGGCCACCGATGCCGCGTTCTGCAACGCGGTCCGCGCCACGAGGGCCGGATCGATGATTCCCGCCGCCACGAGGTCCTCGTAGTTGCTGGTGGCGGCGTTGAACCCGAACCCGCCTTCGCCCTCCTTGATCTTCTCGACCACGAGATCACCGTCGACGCCGGCGTTGGCGGCAATCTGCCAGGCCGGAGCTTCGAGCACCTGCGCGATGATGTCGTAACCGACCTTCTCGTCGCCCTTGCCCCTGCGGCGGGCTTCCTTCACGTCCCCGATGGCCCGCAGGAAGGCTACGCCTCCACCCGGCACGTAGCCTTCCTTTGCGGCCGCTCGGGTTGCATTGAGCGCGTCATCGACGCGGTCCTTGCGCTCCTTCATCTCGGTCTCGGTCGCGGCACCCACCTTGATGATGGCCACGCCGCTGGTGAGCTTGGCCAGACGCTCCTGAAGCTTCTCGCGGTCGTAGTCGCTCGTGGACTTTTCGACCTGGGCGCGGATCTGGTTGGCGCGTGTCTCGATGTCCTTCTTCTTGCCGGCACCCTCGATGATCGTGGTGTCGTCCTTGGTGACAACGATCTTCTTTGCCTGTCCAAGCTCCTTCAGCTCGATATCTTCGAGGTTGCGACCGAGATCCTCGGAGAAGAAGGTGCCGTTGGTCAGGGTGGCGATGTCGCCGAGCATGGCCTTGCGCCGCTCGCCGAAGCCGGGGGCCTTGACGGCGCAGACCTGGATCACGCCGCGGAGCCGGTTGACGACCAGGGCCGCCAGCGCCTCGCTGTCGACGTCCTCGGCGATGATGAGCAGGGGCTTGCCGGACTGCGCGATCTTGTTGAGCATCGGCAGCAGGTCGGCGAGGTTGGAGATCTTCTTCTCGTGAATGAGGATGTTGGCGTCCTCGATCACGCACTCCGCCTTCTTCGGGTCGG
This sequence comes from Phycisphaerales bacterium, assembly GCA_041580235.1. Lineage (GTDB taxonomy): Bacteria > Planctomycetota > Phycisphaerae > Phycisphaerales > SM1A02 > JADFOJ01. The sequence continues at coordinate 28,225 of JBFGEG010000032.1, read as the reverse complement.
TCATGAAGTAGGGACTGAGGTAGCCCTTGTCGAACGCCATGCCCTCGACGTACTCGAGCGTGGTCTCCGCGGCGTTGCCCTCCTCGACCTCGACCACGCCCTCCGCGCCCACCTTGTCGATCGCCTTGGCGATGAGCTCGCCGATCGCCTGATCGTGGTTGGCCGAGACCGTCGCGACCTTTCGCAGGTCCTCCTTGCCCTGACACCGGGTGGCCATGTTGTCGATTGCATCACCGACCACGCGGGCGGCGTCGTTGATGCCGCGCTGAACCGCGACGGGGCTGGCCCCGGCCGTGATGTGCCGAAGGCCTTCGCGGTAGATGGCGTGGGCGAACACGGTCGCCGTCGTGGTCCCGTCGCCGGCCTCCTCCGAGACCTTCTTGGCGACCTGGTTGACCATCTTGGCCCCCATGTTCTCGAACGGCTGCGGCAGCTCGACCTCCTTGGCGACGTTGACGCCGTCTTTGGTCACGGCGGGGCCGCCGAAGGACTTCTGCACGACGACGTTGCGGCCGGTCGGGCCCATGGTCACGGACACGGCCTTGGCGATCTGCGCCACGCCCTCATTGAAATCGTGCCGGGCCGCCGCTTCGAACTTCATCTGTTTGCTGGACATGGTTGTGCTCAGAAGGGGTCAGGGGTCGGGGGTCGGGGGTCGGGAGTCAGGGTCAGGGTCGGGGCGTGCTTCAGCCTTCGATGAGACCGAGCAATTCGCTTTCACGCATGATCATGTGCTTGGCGTTCTTGATCTCGATCTCGGTGCCGGCGTACTTGCCGAAGACGACGGTGTCGCCCTTCTTGACGGCGGGTCTGACCCGCTCGCCGTTGTCCAGGAGCTTGCCCGGCCCCACCGCGACGACCTTGCCCTGCATGGGCTTTTCCTTGGCCGACTCGGGCAGGTAGATGCCGGACGCGGTCTTGGTCTCCGGGTTCACCGGCTTGACAAGGACGCGATCTTCGAGAGGTTTGACGGACATTGGTTGTGGTCTCCGCTGTTTGAATTCCAGATCTCGAATCCGAGATTGCTCAGAAGCCCATGCCGGGCATGCCGCCCATGCCGCCCATGCCACCCATGCCACCCATGCCGCCCATGCCGTCCATGCCGGGTGGCGGGCCGCCGGCGGGGCCTTCCTCCGCGTCGCCCGGGGCCTCGGTGACAATGCAGTCGGTGGTCAGCAGCAGGCGGGCGACGGACGCCGCGTTCTGCAGCGCGGTTCGATCGACCTTGGCGGGGGTGATGACGCCATCGGCGATCAGGTCGCCGTAGGTGAGGGTCAGCGCGTTGAAACCGTGGTTCCCGTTGGTCTCGGAGACCTTGGCCACGACGACGCTTCCCTTCTCGCCGGCGTTGTCCGCGATCGTTCGCGTGGGGATGACCAGGGCATCGCCGACGATGTCGACGCCGAACTTCTCGTCGCCTCGCGCCGACCGACGCACGCGTTCCAGGGCGGGCAGGGCACGAATGAAGCTCACGCCGCCGCCGGGGACGATGCCTTCCTCGACCGCCGCCCGCGTGGCGTGCAACGCGTCCTCGACGCGTGCCTTCTTCTCTTTCAGCTCGGCCTCGCTGCCCGCGCCGACGTTGATCTGGGCGACGCCGCCGGCCAGCTTCGCCAGACGCTCCTGCAGCTTCTCCCGGTCGTAATCGGAGTCGGTGAGCTCGATCTCGCGGCGAATCTGGCTGATGCGATCCCGGATGGCCTTCGTCGCGCCGGCACCCTCGATGATCGTGCAGTCGTCGGCGGTGATCTCGACCTTCTTGGCCTGGCCCAGCTGCTTGATGCCGACCTTGTCGAGCTCGATACCCAGATCCTTCATGACCGGATCGGCGTCGGTCAGCACCGCGATGTCCTGAAGCTGTGCCTTGCGGCGGTCACCGTAGCCCGGCGCCTTGACGGCGGCGACCTGCAGGACGCCGCGCAGCTTGTTGATGACCAGGGTGCTGAGCGCTTCGCCGCTGACGTCCTCGGCGATGATCAGAAGCGGTTTCTTGGCCGCCATGACCTTCTCCAGGAACGGCACGAGCTTGGTCACGGAATCGATCTTCTCCTCATGGATGAGGATGAGCGGCTTGTCGAGCTCGACCGTCATGTCGTCGGCGTTCGTGACGAAGTTCGGGCTCAGGTAGCCGCGGTCGAACTGCATGCCCTCGACCACGTCCACGAACGTCTCGAGGCCCTTGCCCTCCTCGACCGTGATCACGCCGTCCTTGCCGACCTTGTGAAAGGCCTCAGCCATGATCTTGCCGATGGTGGGGTCGTTGTTGGCCGAAATGGTGGCCACGGCCGCGATGTTGTCCGCGACCGGCTTGGCCATCGACTCGATCTCCTCGACGACGGCGGCGACGGCCTTCTGCATGCCCCGCACGAGGGCGTTGGCCTCGACCCCGGCCGCCACGTGCTTGAGCCCGCTCTTGAAGAGCGCCTCGGCGAAGATGGTGGCTGTTGTCGTGCCGTCACCGGCGTCCTCGGACGTCTTGGAGGCGGCCTCCTTGACGAGCAGGGCGCCCATGTTCTCGACCTTGTTGCGGAACTCGATCTCCTCGGCGACGGTCACGCCGTCCTTGGTGACGGTGGGCCCGCCCCACGACTTGTCGAGCACCGCGTTGCGGCCCCGGGGGCCAAGGGTCGACTTGACGGCGGCCGAGAGCTTCTCGACGCCCGACAGCAGGGCCTTGCGAGCATTGGTGTCGAAGGACAGTTCCTTCACGGCCATGGGGCTAGTCTCCTGGAGTGCGGTCGTTCGTTGCGTTGAGGCGAGGGCGGGCGCAGAATTGCCTCGCCCGCGAGACGGACGCGTTTCCTCTTCAAAGACCGCGCCAGGAGCGAGACACGGTCGTGGGACCGCGCGGCCCGGAAAGGCCGCATTTCGAGGGCTCCAGACGATCAACGCGGCGCCGCGGCGCCCCGACGGCTGACAGAACCCCGCCGGTCTTCGTAACGGACCTGCCAAGGTGGCAGGCAGGGCGGCCCGGGCCGGCACGGGGTCATGCATCGGGTGCCCGTGTCAGGACGTCGCCGAGGAGAGGATCTCGTCCAGCCTCGGGGGCGGGCACCGCAGCGACCGGCGGATCCACCACGCGTTGACCACGAGATAGAAGAGGCCGATCACCACCATCAGGGTGCAGATCGCGCTGACCGCGATGCCGAGGTTGGTCAGCACCTCGATGCCCGTCAGCCCTGCGAGCAGCCGCATCACCTGGCCCGCCGCCAGGCCCGCGATCGCCGCGATCATGGCCCGAATCCCCTGGCGACCGCCGCGGGCGGTGCGGTACTCGCGGCTTCGCAGGCCGATGACCCGCAGCACGCCGCGCACGCCGAGCAGGGCAACAATCGCAGCTCCGGCGATGCCCAACCACACCAGGTCGATCGCGGGATGCGGGCCCGTCAGCTCCTCCAGCCCGCCCGCCAGAAGGATGAGTGTCGCCCACGCGGCGAGACCGTATCCGAGCAGCCGCACGTCCCGGTGAACCGCGGCGTCGGACTCCTCGCCCGCGGGGCGGACGAGCTGTCTCACCGCCGGCAGGGCCGCCAGCCCGAGGAGGCCGGCAAGCACCGACAGCTCGATCGGCGCCCATTGCTGACGAACACCGGTGGGATCCAGCGCATCGATCCACTGCGTGACGTAGCGCAGGACCAGCAGCAGGGATCCGCCCACCAGGCAGACCATGAGCCAGAGCAGTGCGTTACCGACGGCTCCGGGATCGCGAAGCCTCGGCAGCCGGCTGGCCGCCGGATCGACGGTGTGCAGGATGGACTCCCACGTGTCGAGCCCGCACTCCGGACATGCGCCGTCCGCCGGCAGGCTGTAGAGGTTGTAACCACACCGGCGACAGTAGACCGGCGTCGCCACCACACCACCGGCTGGAATCACGGCCCCACCACGCTCCATTGCAGTACTTTAGGCTCTGGGCGCAAGCGTGCCCCGGCCTTATGGGACCGCCCGGGTGTGCGAGCCGTTGCGTGTGACCCCGAGGCGTCGATTCCTCGATGAGTTCGGTGCCTGCGTATACTCCCGGACGGCTCCCAAACAGTGTGTCACGCGGGCGGGCACACCGCCTGCCGCACCGAATCTGTCGCGAAAGAGAAGAGGGCCACTATGGACATCGAGGCGATCGAACGCCTCCGGCCCAACATCACGTCCGTGTACATGGGCAACACCGCCGCGGTGGACCGGGTCATCGTGTGCGTGCTCGCCCGCGGTCACATCCTCATCGAGGACGTTCCCGGCGTGGGCAAGACGGTCCTGGCGAACGCCCTGGCCAAGTCCGTGCGGTGCTCCTTCACGCGTCTGCAGTGCACGCCCGACCTGCTGCCGTCGGACATCATCGGCGTGAGCATCTACGACCGCGATCAGGGCGCGTTCGAGTTCAAGAAGGGGCCGATCTTCCACAACATCGTTCTCGCCGACGAGATCAACCGGACGACGCCGAGGACGCAGTCGGCGCTGCTGGAGGCCATGAACGAGTCGACGGTCTCCGTGGACGGACAGGTCCTGTCACTGCCCCAGCCCTTCATGGTGGTGGCGACGCAGAACCCCTATGAGTTCGAGGGAACGTACTTCCTGCCGGAGAACCAGCTCGACCGGTTTCTGATGCGAATCAGTCTGGGCTATCCCGCCCCCGACGACGAGGCTCGAATCATCGACAAGCAGCCCGCCCGAACGACGCTGGCCGGTCTGGAGCCCGTGCTCACCGCCCAGCAGCTGGTCGACCTGCAGCGGCTCGTGGACCAGGTCACCCTGGACAAGGCGCTGGTGGACTACATCATCGCTCTCGCCGAGGCCACACGCACCAACGACGACCTGCAGATCGGGATCAGCCCTCGCGGAGCGCTGGCACTGGCCCAGGCCTCCCGGGCCACGGCCCTGCTGCACGGCCGTGACTACTGCGTGCCGGAGGACATCGTGTCCAACGTGCTGCCCGTCTGCGCCCACCGGGTCATCAGCAAGACCTACATGCACGCGGGCGACACCGCCACGACCAGACGCATCATCCAGCAGGTGCTGGAGACCGTGCCAAGCCCCGCATGAGGACCGAGACCGAGTGAGACATGAAGCCGCTGGTTCGCTCCAACCCCAAGCCAAGTGCGTCGAGAACACGATTCCTGGTCGTCGGTCCCGGCGGCGTGAAGTCCGTGCGCGGTGCGGACGAGGCTGACCCCGCGATGCGACTGGCGATCGGCGTTGTCGTGGTCGTGGGCGTTCTCGTGGCCGTGTGGCTGATGGGATACCTGGGCTTTCGGCTCGGCTTCGCGCCGCTGATCGACGTGCCGCATCTGCGGATCGATCTCGGCGCGGGTCTGGTCACCGGCACGATCATGCTCGTCTCCATTCCGCGAGTGATCATCCTCGCCGGCGTCGCGGAACCGACGTGGCTGATGCTGGGCTTTCTGCTCATCGCGATCCCCGCCGCGGGCCTCGGCGCCGTCAAGCCGCGGACGGCGGGCGACCCCCGCCCGTCGTCGATGGCACTGGTCTTCTCCTATGGTGGTGCGGTCGCGGCGGCCGTCAACACTCTGATCGTGGTCGCCTGGGTGGCTTCGACGGCCCGCAACAGCCGCGTGGATCAGCTCCGGGTTGACCCGCAGGAGGCCGAGGCGTGGATCACCGATCTGATGACGGTGGCCGGACTCGACGTGCTGGCGGTCATCGCCTGCGCCCTGTGGGTCGTCCTGGTCATGCGGCTGGGCATCCCGGCCTGGCTGCGGGCGATGGCCGCGACGGCGAGCTTCTTCGCGCTGGTGGTGGCCACGGTGGCAATGTCCAAGAGCAATGTCGCGGTGGCCCAGCTGGAGCAGGCCCGGTCGGAGGTCTTTCTCGACGACGGATCAGTGGACACTCGCCTCGTGCTGGGATCCACCGGTGATCACGTGGCCACGCTGCGTGTGGACCAGGGGGTGGCGATCGTCGAGCTGCACGAGCGAGCGGGCGTGATGACCGTCATCGGCCGCCAGTCAATAGTCAGCATGCTCGAGCAGGCGGCCCAGCGCGAAGCACGGAGCCGGACGCCGTAGTGCCGGCTGCCAAGCGGCATGCGCGCTCCCGCGGCCAGACGCTCTGAGCGGAAACGATTCGACGCTCGCGGCTAGCGGCCGTAACGCTGGATGGCCTCCACCACGGTCTTGTGGACCGCGAACGGCTGGCGGACCATCACCCAGAACGCATCGAACACGTCGCTGCCGGCGGTGGCGAAGCCCACGGAGCCGAGCCCGAAGAGACGCTCGCGCAACGGCATGAACACGCTGGTGTGCTGTATTTTGCGCAGCTGCGCCTCGAACACGGCCACCCGCAGCACGCCCATACGCCGGATCACCCGGCGGTCGGTAAGGACGTAGACGCGTCCCCACCAGTCCAGGCTCTGCCACAGCAGACGCGTCATGGCAACCGCCATGCCCAGAGCGTAGGCCTGGCCCTCGCCCCACGGGATCCACGGGACCCTGATCGACAGCAGGGCAAACAGCAGCGTGACCACCGCGATGATCGTGAGGCTTCCGAGCGACGACAGCGGCACGTACAGCAGGCTCGGACGCAGCAGCAGGATGATCACCTCGTCGTCCTGAACGAGACCCGCCGGCAGAACGTCCTCGATCCGGCCCGCGGCAAGCTCCGGCGCTTCCGTGCTGGCGCACCTCGCGGCCGGACGGCTCACAGCGCTTCCTTCTTGAGCGTGCCGATCTCGGGCAGGTTGCGATAGTAATTGTTGTAGTCGAGGCCGTAGCCCACGACGAACACGTCGGGAATGTCAAAACCCACGTAGTCACACGGTGTGGCCAGGGCGCTGGGTCGCTGCTTGCGAAGCAGCACGCAGGTGCGCAGCGACTTTGGCCGCCGGGCCGCCAGCTCGGCCCGGATGACCCGGAGGGTCTCGCCGGAGTCGAGAATGTCGTCAACGACCAGCACGTGCCGGTCCCTCAGGTCCTCGGTGATGGCGCCGACGATCTCGGCGCCCTGGCTGGTGGTGGCGCGGCCCGGATAGCTGTTGACGGTGATCACCTCGATCCGCAGCTTCTGGGGCATCTGGCGGATCAGGTCGGCCAGGAAGACGATGCTGCCGGTCAGGATCGGAAGGAGCACGACCTCGCCGTCATCGCCTTCGAGGTCGCGACAGATCTCCCCGGCGAGCGCGGCCACGCGTCCGGCGATGCGATCGCGATCGATGAGGATCTGGTCCAGATCGGCCTGCACGTGTTGACCCTGAAGCGTCTTCAAACCATCCGTAGTGTATACGGAGAAGCGCGGCGTCAGGAGTCAGGGGAAGTGGCGGCTCGCGCGGGTCATGACAGCAGCACGAAAGAGAGGCTCAGCAGCGTCGTGAAGGCTACGCCGTCGGTGATCATGATCAGCACGATCGCCGATGACTGGGCGGGATCGATTCCGATGCGACGCATGGCCAGGGGCACCCCCGCCCCCGCCAGCGTCCCCGCCACCATTGCCACCATCGTGGATGTGCCGGCCACGAGGCCGAGCTGCCAGTCGCCGAACAGGCCCAGCCCCAGGACGATCAAACCGCCCAGCGCCGCGCCGTTGAGCAGCCCCACCGTCGCTTCGCGCAGCACCAGCGGCCCGACACGCTCGCGCCGCACCTCGTCGAGAATGATGCCGCGCAGCGTGACGGCGAGGGCCTGGTGGCCGGCATTGCCGACGATCGCGGCGATCACCGGCATCAGGTAGGCCAGGATCGGGCGTCGCCCGATCATGTCCTCGAACAGGAGCACGACCCCCGCCGCCACGCAGGTCATGACCAGGCTCACTCCCAGCCACGGAAACCGTCCCTTGAACTTCTCACCGAGCCGCGAGTACACGGCCTCGACCGCCCCGGCTCCGACCGTCTTCTGGACGTCCTCGGTCTGCTCATCCCGGATGATGTCGATGACGTCGTCGACGGTGACGATGCCAAGCAGGCGATCGTCGAGGTCGACGACGGGCAGCATCGCGTAGTCGTATCGATCGAACTCGCGGGCCACCTGCTCGCGGTCGACACCGGGGCGAACGGCCTTGACCGTTTCCCTCATCAGCGCCCCGACGCGCTGGTCGGACCGCCCCAGCAGCAGGTCGCGCAACCCGATCATGCCCATGAGCCGGCCGTCGTTGGAGATGACCACCAGGTGCTGGAGACCCTCGGGAATGGAGCGGGCCCGGATGACCTCGATCGCCTCCGCCACCGTCATGTCCTGGCGGAGGGCGAGGTAGTCGGTGGTCATGAGCCCGCCGGCGGACTCACGGTCGTAGCCGATCAGACGACGCAGCGACGCGGCCACCCCCAGCGGCACCGCGGCCAGAACCTCCTCCCGGAACGATTCGTCCATCTCCTGGAGCAGGTCCACCGCGTCATCGGGCGCCATGGCATCCACGAGCCGGCCCGCGTAGGCGAGGTCCTCCTCCACCAGGTCCTGCACGACCCCGACGGCCAGCGGCGCCTGCATCTCGGCCAGCGCCTCGGCGGCCGACCGGACGTCCATCTGCTCCAGGACGTCCGCCGCCTCCTCCTCGGCCAGCGTCTCCAGCGTGTCCGCGGCGTCCGCCGCCTCCTGCTGCTCCACCGCGCTGGCCAGCACCGGCACGTCGATGGTGTGCTCGATGAGCTCCGCGACACGCTCGTCCTTCGGCGACGTCTCGCCGACATCCTCGATGTGCGAATCGGAGGGGTGGTCCGGGGGTGTCTCCGGACCACGAGGATTGTCGGGCGCCTCGGCGGTCGACGACATGGAGACGAGTTTAACCGGGGTCAGGGGTCAGGGAGGAGGACAACCGCTTGGCTGTCCTGCCCGCCCGTCCCTCATGGCCGAAAGTCCAGATCCTCGACCTTCCCCATCACCGCGGTCGCGACGTTGGACAGGTGCGACGACACCCGCTTGTAGTGCCTCGCCAGCAGCGAATACGCGACCGCCTCGTGCGTCTCCATGCTCGCCTCGTCGCCGAGCAGCTCCTCGATCACCGCATCGCAGGTGTCGCCGACGGCGTCGGCGGCCTTGAGCGCTGCTTTGGCCTGCTCGCCGTCGGACTCGCGAAAAGCCCGCCGCACCGTGTCAAAGAGCCCTTCGACGCGGGTGCGGGCGGCCTCGAGCGGCTCGTGGTACTTCGCGACGTGGAAAGGATCCTTATAGAACTGCCCCACCTCGAAGACGTTCTTGCAGTAGTCGCCGATGCGCTCTGCGTCCTTGGCCACGCTCATGAGGGCCAGGCACGCCGCCACGTCACCGCCGTGAATGGTCAGATGACGCACGATCCTGCGTCGAATCGATCGCACGAGCTCGTTGATCGACTTGTCGCGAGCGTAGAGCGACTCCTTGATCTCGTCAGGGTCGCCCTTGCGCTGCAGCACCTCGTTGGCCCGAAGGAACATCCACTGGGCGTGGTTGAGCATTTCGTCGAACTGCGAGAACGCCTGGTCGAGCTCCTCGCCTGACTTGAGCGCGGAAAACAACTGCTTGAACATCAGATTGTCCTTACGGCAGAGGCGGTGACGATCGCAGCAGCTCGGTGATCAGCAGCCCGATCGACGGAATGACGATAAAGACCAACAGCAGGAACAGGACGGCGTACCGTTTGGAGCGGGCGGCGAGACGACCGTACCAGCTGGCCAGGCCCAACGGAATCGCCCGCAACGGATACCAGATGCCGATGCCCGCGATGTTGAAGAGCACGTGACTCGCGGCCACGGTGACCGCGATCCCCTTCTCGTTGACGCCGGTCGAACCGTCGTCCACCACGGCCGCCGCCGCGATGACGCCGGTGACGGTGGTCCCGATGTTCGCCCCGAGCATGAAGGGAAAGACGCGTCGCAGCTTCACGGCACCCGCGCCCGCGAGCGGGACGATCAGGCTCGTGGTGACCGAGCTCGACTGAACGAGCACGGTGGTGATCATGCCGACCGTCCCCGCTATGAGGTCATTGCGGAAGAACACGGAGCGAAACAGCGCTTCCAGCCGGCTCAGCAACGCCCCCTTGAGGTTCGTCACCATCATGACCAGCGATGTGAACAGCAGCCCCAGCCCCCCGATCGCGATCGCGAGCCCGACCCACGAGGGATTCGAGAAGAGCAGCTCGGCCGCCGATTCGAAGGCGTTCACGACCGGCTTGGTGATCACCTTGATCGGGCTGGTGGGCTTGCCCTCCGTCTCGAGCCCGAGGCCGTGGGCGATCAGGCTCGCGGTTCGATACAGGGGCGAGAACATCCACTCGATCGGGAAAAGCACGGCCACGCTCAGGAGGTTGAAGATGTCATGCACCAGCGCCGCCGTGAAGGCCCGCCGGAACTGGCGGCGGATCCGGATGTTGGCCAGGGAGACGATGATCCCCGTGACCGATGTGCCGATGTTGGCGCCCATGACGGCGAAGATCGCGGCCTGGACGTCGAGCGTCCCCGCTGCGGCCATGGTGATGATCATGCTGGTCGTGAACGACGAGCTCTGCACGATCGACGTGACCAGGACCGCCGCCATGAGAGCCACGAAGGGGTTGTCCGCGAAGCCGAAGAGGCTCTCCATCCACTGCGACGTGTCCGGGGCCTTGGCCATCATCTTGAGGCCGGCACCCATGACGTTGATCGCGCACAGGAACAGGTAGAGGAACACGCCGGCGTAGATGCCGCGCAGCCACGCCGGATGCTCGCGCGGGCCACCCATCTTGATCAGCCTGGAACTGGATTCAACCGTCATCCAACCCGCACGATCCGTCGGCTCAGCCGGCCGAGGGCAAGGATGATATCGTCAAACGATTCCAGATGCCGGTCATCCACGTCCATGACATCGACGACCCGCGGCTCGAGGACTACCGCGACATTCGCGAGCGGCAGCTCCAGGGGCCCGGAGGGTTGCCGGGGCTCTTCGTGGGCGAGACGCGGCTCATCGTGGAGTGCATGCTTCGCCGGCCGGGGCTCACCAAGTCCGTGCTGCTGTCGCCGAAGTGGGTCGACCGCGTGGCCCCGCTGGCGTCTGAGGACGTGCCGGTCTACGTGGCGGGCCTCGACGTCATCGAGCAGGTCGCCGGCTTCAACATCCACCGGGGCATGCTGGCGATGGGGCGTCGCGCGGTCATCGAGCGGCCAGCGCTGGATCCGCCCCTGCTGGCCGGTGAGGCGGTGACGCTGCTGCTGTGCGAGGACATCTCGAACATCGACAACATGGGGCTCCTGTTCCGCAACGCGGCGGCCTTCGGCGTCGATGCGGTGCTGCTGAGCCCGCGGTGCCACGATCCGTTGTACCGCAAGTCACTGCGTGTCTCGATCGCGCACGTCCTCGACATCCCGTTCGTCCGCTGCCGTGACTGGGCCGGTGAGCTGCGCCGCCTCAAGCAGGAGGCAGGGATCACCCTCATCGCCGCCGCCACCGGGGCCGGCTCGGTCGAGATCGACACGGTCCCCCGGCCGAAACGCGTGGGCCTGGTCGTGGGACAGGAATACGACGGTGTCTCCTCGGCGACCCTCGCGCTGTGCGACCGGGTCGTGCGCATCCCGATGGCCGCCGGTGTCGACTCGCTCAACGTGGCCGTCGCCGCCGCCGTGTGCCTGCACCGCTTCAGCACGGGGAGACGCCGCTGATGGAGCCGTCGCTCGAGCAACTGCTGCACGCCGCGGCCGAGGCCTTTGCCGATCGGTTCGGCCGGCCTCCCCGCTACGCGGCGGCGGCTCCGGGGCGCGTCAACCTCATCGGCGAGCACACGGATTACAACGACGGGTACGTTCTTCCGATGGCCGTGGACCGGTGGGCGGTGGTGGTGGCCGACCGGGCAGCGGCCAGCTCCACGCTGTGGGCCGTCGATCTGGACGAGTGCGTCACCGCCGACCTGACGGCGACGCCGTCGCCGATTCCCGCCGGCGGCTTCGGCAACTACCTGCTGGGCGTCGCCGACCAGCTGGCGGCGGCGGGGGCGATTCCCAACCTCGACGTCGCCCTGACCGGCACCGTTCCCATCGGCGCGGGGCTGGCCTCCAGCGCCGCGATCGAGGTCGCCTTCGCGACCCTGCTGCAGCCGCTGCTGGGCGTCGATCTTGGTCCGAGTGAGCTGGCTCTGGCCTGCCAGAGGGCCGAGCACGTCTTCGCCGCAACACCCTGCGGCGTCATGGACATGCTCACCGCCACCCACGCCCGCGCCGGTCACGCCCTGCTCATCGACTGCCGCTCGCTGAGGGTGAGGCCGATCGCCATGCCGCCGGCCGAGCGGATCGCCACGCTCATCGTCGACACGGGGGTCCGACACGACCTGGCCGACGGCGGGTACGCCGAGTGCCGTCGGCGGTGTGACGATGCCGCCCGCGGTCTGGGACTGGGTTCGCTGCGCGACGCGGATCTCGGCCTTCTTGCCGGCTCGACGCTGCAGGGCCGGGTCAGGAACGCAGCACGGCACGTCATCTGCGAGAACGAGCGAACCCTTCTTGCCGCCGGCGCGCTGGCGACGGGAGATCTCGAGACCCTCGGCGAGCTGATGTTCCTCAGCCACGCCTCGCTGCGGGATTTACTCGAGGTGAGCTGCCCCGAGCTCGATGCCGCCGTCGAGGCTGCCGCTGGTCTTCGCGGCGCCGACGGCATCATCGGCGCCCGCATGACCGGCGCCGGCTTCGGGGGCTCGGTGGTGGCCTTGTGCCGCGCCGACGGGGCCGAGCATCTCGCCGGCACGCTCGCCGCCGGCGGTGCAAAGTGCTCTGTCGTGCACGCGGCGGGCCCGGCCCGCCCGCTCGACCTCGCCTGAACGCGAGCCCCCTACCGGCTCTGCTCCTCTTCGTACTTCCGGCGGGTGCGGCCGCCGCGATGGGGCTCGACGCCCAGACGCGTTCCCTCGCCCGTCGGCACCTCCTCGTCGGTCGTGAACCGGGGCAGCCTCTCGGCCGCGCGGCGCCGCCCCAGAAAGGTCTCGTGGATGATGGACACCGCCTCGTCCACGTCGTCGGTCAGGTGGAAGAGGTCGAAGTCCTCGTCGCTGATCGTGTGGAAGTGAAGGTCCATCTCCGCCCGCATCCAGTCCAGCAGACCCGACCAGAAGTCCGAGCCGATCAGGACCACCGGGAACGGCACGATCTTCAGCGTTTGGATGAGGGTCAGGGACTCGAAGAACTCGTCCATGGTGCCGAAGCCGCCCGGGAAGATGATGAAGCCGCGGGCGTACTTGACGAACATCACCTTGCGGATGAAGAAGTACCGAAAGGTCAGCTCGACGTTCTGAAAGGGATTGGGAGCCTGCTCGCGGGGCAGGCAGATGTTCAGCCCCACGGAAGTTCCGCTCGCCTCGCAGGCGCCCTTGTTGGCCGCCTCCATGATCCCGGGCCCGCCGCCCGTGATCACGGCGAAGTCGTGCTCGACAAGCCGCGCGGCGCACCGGACAGCCATCTCGTAGTACCGGTCCGAGGGCGGCAGACGCGACGAGCCGAAGATGCTGACGGCGGGCCCCACCCGGCTCAGCGTCTCGAAGGCCTCGACGAACTCGCTCATGACGCGCAGCACGCGCCACGATTCCTCCCCAAGCATCTTGTTGCCCGCAAGCTCGCTCATGGCCATCTCCTGATCGTGATCGTACCGGCCCTGAGACATCCCGGAGGCAGCGGTCTCGGAGATACATCGACGGCTGATGATCTCACATAACAAGCGTCAATCACGATGCTTACGGCGAATAATTTGAACTGCGTCGTTGGAACTGATAGACTGACATCTCTCATGGCAAAAACCCTCTCCTCGCCGCGGCGCAAGCGGACCCCCGGCCGGCGCCCGCCCGACATCGCTACCTTCCCAAACGCGGTTCGCTACCTGCACGAGCGGGTGAATTTCGAGCGGATGCGTGTCGTCCGCTACGACGAGTCCATGTTCAAGCTGGATCGCATGCGGCGGCTCCTGCGGGCCCTGGGCGATCCCCACGAGCAGATCCGCACGGTTCACGTGGCGGGCACGGTCGGTAAGGGCTCCACGGCCGCCATGATCGCCTCGATGCTGCAGGGCTGCGGGTACGGCGTCGGCGTCTACACGAGCCCCCATCTGATCGACGTCCGGGAGCGGGTCACGATCAACCGGCAGCTCATCGGCAAGACCGATTTCACCGAGCTCACCCGGATCATCGCGCAGGCGGCATCGAAGCTCCGGCTCGAGCCGACCTTTTTCGAACTGCTCACGGCCCTCGCGTTCAAGCACTTCGCCGACGAGGCGGTGGACATCGCGGTCATCGAGACCGGTCTCGGCGGCCGGCTCGACTCCACCAACCTCATCACGCCGGAGGTCGCCGTGATCACGCAGATCGATTACGACCACATGCACATGCTCGGCGACACGCTCACGCAGATCGCCAGGGAGAAGGCGGGCATTCTCAAGCGGCGGGTCCCCGCCCTGACCATCGAGCAGCCGCCGGAGGTCGAAAGCGTCCTGCGGGAGACGGCCGAAAAGCTCGCCGCGCCGCTGCGGACCGTCAACAAGGACATCGAGTTCAGCTACCGCTTCGGCGCCTCGGAGAACCTGGGACCGCACACGCGTGTCTGCCTGCTCACGGATACCAGCCAGTTCATGCACCTTCCGGTACCGCTTCCCGGCGAGCATCAGGCGCTCAACTGCGGCCTGGCCCTGGCGGCCATCGACACGCTCAAGGCCTCCGGCTTCAGCTTTCCGGAGGTCGCGTTGCACAAAGGCCTCGCCGACACGGTGACCCCGGGCCGCATGGAGCTGGTGTGGACCCAGCCGAGGATTCTCATCGACGGGGCGCACAACCCCGCCGCCGTTCGGGCGCTGATGCGATGCGTCGGCGCGTACGTGCCCTACGACTCGATGATCTGCATCTTCGGGTGCTGCGAGGACAAGGATGTACTTGCCATGCTCGACCGCCTCGCCCTCGGCGGCGACAAGGTCATCTTCACGAGGGCCAAGGGGAACCCCCGCGCCGCCGAGCCCGAGGAGCTGCACCGGCGGTTCTCCGATCGCAGCGGCAAGATGAGCCAGGTGGCGGCCACGCTGCCCGAGGCCCTGGATCTCGCGACCCGCGCCGTAGGCCGCGATGATCTGATCTGCATCACGGGGAGCTTCTACCTGGCCGGCGAAGCCAAGAAGCACCTGGAGCAGCTGGCCAAAAAGCACCAGCAGGTGTAGGACATGACCAGTCCGCGGCATGGATGCCGCGGTCGGGCCGGCAGGACGCCGACCGCAGTACGAGAAGACCCCCGCCACGCAGCCTGTTTCTCTGGTGGATTCGGCTCCCCGAGCCGATACACTCCCCAGTCATGAGTATCCTGTCGCTGTCGAGCCTGCTGCTTCTTCTGGCGGTCCCCTAGGCCGCGCCGCGATCCTCTGCACCGACCTTCGGCGGAGCCTCGCGAACGCGGGGCTCCGATTTTTTTTCAACGGTCTTCATCGGGCTTGCGACCCATGACCAAGTCACCCTCCACGAAACCCGCCGACACGGCCACCGCCGACCGCAACCCCTTCCGTTACTCGGCGCAGCTCGCCGGCGAGATCGAGTCCCGCTGGCAGACGCGGTGGGAGCGGGACAGGACCTTCGCCGCTCACAACCCTGGCGATCCGGGCTTCGACGCGACGCAGCCGAAGCTCTACTGCCTCGACATGTTTCCCTATCCCTCCGGCGAGGGGCTCCACGTCGGCCACCCGCTGGGGTACATCGCGACCGACATCTACTGCCGGTTCCGCCGCATGCGCGGCTTCAACGTGCTGCACCCCATGGGCTTCGACGCCTTCGGGCTGCCGGCGGAGCAGTTCGCGGTGGAGCACGGCGTGCACCCGCGGCTCACCACCGAGCGCAACATCGCCACCATGGTGCGGCAGCTCAAGGCGCTGGGGCTCAGCTACGACTGGGACCGCCGCGTCGCCACCATCGAGCCGGACTACTACAAGTGGACGCAGTGGATCTTTCTCCAGCTCTACCACAGCTGGTTCGATCCGCGCGTCGGCAAGGCGCGACCCATCGACGAGCTGAGCCGAGGCCTCGAGTCCGGTGAGCTCGTCGTCGATGACCATCATCGGGCGACGCCCGCCGTCGAGGGCGGACGCGTGTGGGCCGATCTCAACGAGAACGACCGCGTCGCCGTGCTCGCCAACCACCGGCTCGCCTATCTGGCCGAGGTGCCGGTCAACTGGTGCCCCGCCCTGGGAACGGTGCTCGCCAACGAGGAGGTCACCAACGAGGGTCGCAGCGACCGCGGCAATCACCCTGTCTACAAACGCCCCCTGAAGCAGTGGATGCTGCGTATCACGGCCTACGCCGAGCGTCTCGCCGACGACCTGGACCACGTTCAGTGGCCGGAGCCCGTGAAGCTCATGCAGCGTAACTGGATCGGGCGCAGCGAAGGGGCGATGATCGACTTCCCGATCAAGGCCACGGATGAGCCGATCCGAGTCTTCACGACGCGTCCCGACACCGTCTTCGGGGCGACCTACATGGTCCTCGCACCCGAGCACCCGCTGGTGGACCGCATCACCACCGACCAGCAGCGCCGGGTCGTTACGGACTACCGGCGTCAGACGCAGCGTCGCAGCGAGGTTGAGCGCATGGCCGAGGCGGGCGGGGGTGAGAAGACCGGTGTGTTCACGGGCGGTCACGCCGTGAATCCGGCGACGGGTCGGGAGATCCCCATCTGGATCGCCGACTACGTGCTCATGGGCTACGGCACGGGCGCGATCATGGCCGTGCCCGCCCACGACCTTCGCGACTGGGTCTTCGCGTGGCGTTTCGACCTGCCCGTACCGACGGTCGTGGAGCCGCCGGCCGGCTACGAGCCGACCAGCGAGGAGGCGGCGCTGGCGGCCCCGGACAAACGCTGCCCCTTCAGCGGCTGGGGCACGTCCGTCAACTCCGCCAACGACGAGGTCTCACTCGACGGCCTGCCCAGCGACGAGGCGAAACGGATCATCACCGAGTGGCTCGAGTCCACCGGTCGCGGCTGCCGCGAGGTGCAGTACAAGCTGCGTGACTGGCTCTTCAGCCGCCAGCGTTACTGGGGCGAGCCGTTTCCCATGCTCCATGCGCCCGACGGCCGCACGGTCGCCGTGGACGAGAGCGAGCTGCCGGTGGTCCTCCCGGAGATGGAGGACTTCACGCCCGAAGCATCCGACGACCCCGAAGCACCGCCGCGGCCGCCGCTGGCCCGCGCGCCGGAGTCGTGGCGGATCGTCCAGCGCGACGGCGTGCGGTACGAGCGGGAGCTCAACACGATGCCGCAGTGGGCCGGCTCGTGCTGGTACTACCTGCGGTTCATCGATCCCCGCAACGACGAGCAGCTTGTCGGCCACGACGCCGAACGGTACTGGATGGCCGGCGGGGGGGTGGACTTCTACGTCGGCGGCGTCGAGCACGCCGTGCTGCACCTGCTCTACGCCCGCTTCTGGCACAAGGTGCTCTACGACCTCGGTCACGTCTCGACGCCGGAGCCGTTCGGGCGGCTCTTCAACCAGGGCTACATCCAGGGCTATGCCTACCGCGACGCCCGCGGGGTCGTGGTCCCCGCCGCCGAGGTGGTCGATGAGAACGGATCCCCCGCCGCCGAGGTGCAGGACCGGGCCGGCGCGAAGTTCTTCTGGCAGGGCGACCCGGTCACCCAGGAGTATGGCAAGATCGGCAAGAGCCTCAAGAACGTCGTGAGCCCCGACGAGATCTGCGAAGAGTACGGCTGCGACACGCTGCGGCTTTACGAGATGTACATGGGCCCGCTCGACGCGAGCAAGCCCTGGGCGCCGCGCGACATCATCGGCCCCTTCCGTTTCCTGCAGCGGGCCTGGCGGCTGGCGGTCGACGAGCGGACCGGCGAGCTGACGATGCGCGACGAGCCCGACGCGGACGTGGAGCGTCAGCTCCACCGCACGATCGCCAAGGTGACCGACGACATCGAGCGTCTCGCCTACAACACGGCGATCGCGGCCCTGATCGAGCTGGTCAATGCCGCGACATCGGCAGGCGGGCTGACCCGCGATCAGCTCCAGCGCTTCGTGCTTCTCCTGGCACCGTTCGCGCCCCACGTCGCCGAGGAGCTGTGGGCGAAGCTCGGCCACCAGCAGTCGCTCGCCTGCGAGCCGTGGCCGTCGTACGACCCCGCCCTCGTGACGCACGACCAGGTGGAGCTGCCCGTCCAGCTTCAGGGCAAGGTCCGCGCGCGGGTCACCGTGGACGCCGACGCGGACCCGGCGCTGATCGAAGCCGCGGTGCTCGCTGACGAGAAGGTCAAGGCGGCGCTGGCCGGCCGCAGCGTGCGTAAGGTGGTGGTGGTGCCGGGCAAGATCGTGAATATTGTCGTGGGGAGGGGTTAAGGTTGAGGGGTGAGGGGTTTGGAAACGCCCCGGCGTGCGGTAGACTGCATCGCGATGGTTGCCCAAGACGCCTGGCGCGAGTTGTGTCGGTTCGAGGACCTGGGGTTGGCACGGGCGGTGGCGACGTCGATCGCCGCCATGGAATTCGACGTGCGGATGAGCGCCCGCGGCCCGGTGACCGACGATGACGCTCATCCCGGCCGGCCGCCCTACGTCATCCAGGTGGAGCACGGCGTGTGGGACGAGCTGGCCGACGTGCTCGATGAGATCGTCGAAGAGCAGCAGGAGTTCGACCGCCTGCTCGCCGAGCGGCACACCGCCGGCCACCATGTCCGAATCGTCACCGTCATCACGCTCGCCGGAGCCGCCGACGTGCTTGTGCTTTTGGGGCTGATCGACTGGTAGCCGGCTCCGGCTGCCGCCACCGGACGTACACTCACGGCATGGAGCTTCCCCCCGACTCGCCTCACGACCCGCCCGACGGCGGGGGGCGTGATCCGTGGACCCCGGCCGAGATCGAGCCGACCCAGCTGATCGCCCTGTGGCCGGGCGATCACCCGCCCCTGATGACGGAGATCCTGGCCGGCTTCGGGGCGCATCTCGGCGAGGAGATCGGCGTCATCGCGGAGGCCGAGACCGACGACCCCTCGGTCCTCTGGAACGCGCTGGTGGAGCTGCCGCGACGTGGCTGGGAGCTGGCCGTCTGGGCGGAGCCCGCCCAGACGCTGGAGGCCGGCGAGCTCGACGACCCCGCGGCGGCGGCGTGCCGGTGGGTCATCGGCGTGGAGGGCGTGCTCGACCCCGATGCGCCCCTGGAGAGCTTCGCCGCCCTCGTGCGGCTGCTGGCGGACTCCTTCGACGAGATCCCCGCCGTGCTCGATGTCTACACCCGGCGCTGGCATCCGCGGCCCGCCCTCGACGAGCACTTCGGCCCCGGAGCCACTCCGCCCGCCGGCGTGCTGTGGATCACGCATGTCATTGCTCCCGCCGACGCCGGCGAGGACCTCGAGGCGACCTGGCTGCTCACGGCCGGCCTGTCCCGCTGCGGCCTGCCCGAGCTGGAGATGCTGGAGGTCCCGGGCCGTCTCGCCGCCACCGCGGGCGAGCTGCTGGGCACGCTCGCCTGTCGCATGCTTGAAGAGATGCTGCCGCCGCCCGGAGAGCCCTTTCCCG
Organism: Phycisphaerales bacterium; assembly: GCA_041580235.1. Taxonomy (GTDB): domain Bacteria; phylum Planctomycetota; class Phycisphaerae; order Phycisphaerales; family SM1A02; genus JADFOJ01. The sequence goes on along the minus strand of JBFGEG010000032.1, from coordinate 8,831 downwards.
TGGGACCCGGTCTCGACGTGACCCTGCAGCCGTGGCAGGACCTCGCGCCCTACGTCACCGAGGCGCCCGGCGGCATGAACGATCGCGCCGGCGACGACGGTCTCAACGGCCTGCGGGCGGTGGTGTGCGCGGCCGAGCCTGAGGGTTCCTACCGCAAGCTCTGGCGATGGCCGAGGGCGGTGCTCGAGAAGCTCGACGACGGCGAGGCGGCCCTGTTTCTCTCGGAGTACGAGACCCAGCGGCAGGCCGAGCTCGCGCGGCGGGCCTGGCCGCAGCTCGCCGGGGCCTTCGCGGAGCTGACCCCGCCGCTGCTTCGGGTGGATGCCGGGCCGGCCACCGAAGCACCATCGGTGCGGTTCCTGGTCAAGGCGGGGCTGGCCGCGGAGGGCGACGGCGAGCGCGAGCATCTCTGGTTCGTCGTGCGGCGATTCGAGCGCGACCGCGCCGAGGCCGAGCTCCTCCACGCGCCCTCGCTGGTCAAGGCCCTCCAGCCCGGTGACGTCACGTGGATTGAACGCGACCGCGTATCGGACTGGTCTGTGGTCACGCCGGCCGGGAGCTTCGGCCCCGCCGACGCCTCCGCGATGTCGCAGGTGCTGTCGTCGCTGCGGCCGCCAACCGAGGGCACCACGTGAATGCCGACGACCTGGCGGTGGCGGTCACGGCCCCGACCGAGTTCGCGGCCGAGACGAAAGCGGCGGTGCTGAGATCCAGCGGGATCGAGGCGACCGTCATTCGCAACGCCCCGTCGTGGACCGGCCACGTCTCGATCAGCCCCTCCGCCGAGGGCGCGTCGGTGCTTGTCCGCCGCGAGGACCTGGCGCGGGCCCGCGCCGTGCTCGAGCAGACAATCGAGGACTCGGTGGACCTCGACTGGGACGAGGTGGACGTCGGTGAGCGTGAGGACAACGTGCCGCTGCACCCGATCGACCGCATGCCGCCGCTGGCGCGGATCGCGTTCGCCCTGGCCGCGGCGTTGCTGCTTCTCAGCGGCATTCTGGGCTTCATTCTCCTGCTGCTGCCTTGAGCACGGCCTCGATGTTCGCGGCGGGCGGACCGATAGAATCCCGGCATGTTCGCGTTGCCTCGTCTGCTGCCCGTGGTGACTCTCCTCCTGGCGGCCACGCTCACCGGCTGCGGTGATCAAAGCGATGCGCGGCAGGCGTCGGCCCCGCTTCGACTGCTCGACCTGGAGGGACGCGAAGTAGACCCCCTGGCCGAGTCAGGCGCCCGGGTGACGGTGCTGCTGTTCGCCCGCACCGACTGCCCGATCTCCAATCGCTACGCGCCGGAGATCCAGCGTCTGTATGCGGCCTTCGCACCGCGGGACGTCGCCTTCTTTCTCGTCTACCCCGATCCCGGGCAGACGCCGCAGGCCATCCGCAAGCACCTCGAGGCCTACGACTACGCCTTCGGCGGGCTGCGCGATCCGCAGCACGCCGTGGTCGAGCTGACCGGGGCAACGATCACGCCGGAGGCCGCCGTCTTCGGGCCGTCCGGGACCATGGTCTACCGTGGCCGCATCGACGACCGGTACGTGACCCTGGGCAAGGTCCGGGCCGCCCCCACCACGCACGACCTGGAGGACGCGATCGAAGCGGCGCTCGAAGGACGACCCATCGACAACCCAACGACCAAGGCGATCGGATGCATCATCGCGGACCTGAAATGAGGAATCGGGGTCCGAGAGCACGCCTGCTTCTGGCCGCGGTGGCGGCGCTGCCGGTGGGCTGCGACCGCGACGGCGACCCGGACCCGTCGCCGCCGGCGGCCGCCGTCTCGCTGCCAAGCGAGCCGCTGACCTTCACCCGGCACATTGCCCCGATCATCTTCGAGAACTGCTCGAGCTGTCACCGCCCCGGTGAGGCGGGGCCGTTCGACCTGCTGACCTACGAGGACGTCCGAAAGCGGGCCAGCCAGATCGTCATGGTGACCAGCGATCGGTTCATGCCGCCGTGGATCCCCGTGCCCGGTTACGGATCGCTGGCGGGGGAGCGCCGGCTCACCGAAACGCAGATCGCGCTGCTGGAGCACTGGGTCGAGCAGGGTGCCGCCGAGGGCGATCCCGCCGACCTGCCGCCGCGGCCGCAATGGCCCCAGGGCTGGCAGCTCGGCGAGCCCGACCTCATCGTCAGCATGCCCGAGCCTTTTTCGCTGGCCCCCGGCGACGAGGACGTCTTCCGCAACTTCGTGATCCCGATTCCCGTCGAGGAGAGACGCTACGTGCGGGCGATGGAGTTCCGATCGGACAACCCCAAGGTCATCCACCACGCCGACATGCGGATCGACCGGACGCGCGGATCGAGAGAGCGTGACGAGCGCGATCCCGAGCCGGGCTTCGAGGGGATGGACGCCGCGGGCTCGGCTCAGTTCCCCGACGGCACGCTGCTGGGCTGGACCCCCGGCAAGGTGGCGTCGCAGGGCCCCGAGGACCTGGCGTGGCGTCTGGAGAAAGACTCCGACCTCGTGCTGGGGCTGCACCTGCTGCCCAGCGGCAAGCCGGAGACCGTCTCGGCCACCATCGGCCTGTTCTTCACCGACGAGCCGCCGACGCGGTACCCGTACTCGCTGCGGCTCGGCTCCATGACCATCGACATTCCCGCCGGCGAGAGGGACTACGTGATCGAGGACAGCTACGTGCTGCCCGTGGACGTCGAGGTGGTGGGCATCTACCCGCACGCACACTACCTCGGACACACCATGCGGGGCACCGCGACGCTGCCCGACGGCACCACCCGGCCCCTCATCCGCATCGATGACTGGGACTTCAACTGGCAGGACCAGTACTGGTACACCGAGCCGGTGTTTCTGCCCAAGGGCACGACGGTTTCGATGCGCTACTCCTACGACAACTCCGCCGACAACGTGCGCAACCCCACGCACCCGCCGCGACGGGTGATCTTCGGCGGGCGGTCGTCCGACGAGATGGGAGACCTGTGGCTGCAGGTCGTCCCCCGCACCGCCCGCGACCTCGAGATCCTCAAGGCGGACTTCGAGCGCAAGGAGGTCAACGTCAGGATCGCGGGCCTGCTCATGAAGCTCGAGAGCGACCCGGACGACTTCGAGTCGCACCACGACCTCGCCCTGATGTACCTGCGTCTCGGCGACGCGGCCAACGCGGTGACGCACTTCGAGCACGCCGTGCGGATCGAGCCGGGATTTGGCGGCGGCTACTACAACCTGGGTCTCGTCCGGGCCGCCCAGCAGCGGCACGCCGAGGCGATCACGTACTTCATGAAGGCCCTGGAGGCCACACCCGACCTCGCCGATGCCCACAACGCCTGGGGCAATGCGCTGATCGCCCAGGGCCGCCTCGACGCGGCCGCCGCCCACTACCGCCAGGCGCTTCAGATCGATGGGCAGTTCGCGCTGGCCCACTTCAACCTCGGCGCCATCGCCGACGCGCGGGGCAACACCGACGAGGCGATCGCGTGCTTCCGTCGGGCCGCGACGCTGGGCCCCGACAGCGCTCGCATCCAGTCAACGCTTGGCCGGCTGCTGCTGGAGCAGGGCGACGTGGTCGACGCGCTGCCCTTTCTCGAGCGAGCCGTCTACCTCAGGCCCGACGCCATCGACGACCACGTGCGTCTGGCCCAGGCGCTCATCAGCAACGGCCAGGCGGACCGCGCGGTTCCGTCACTGCGGGAGGCCGTGCGTCTGGCCCCCGACTCGGTGCGGCTGCTCAACGACCTCGCGTGGATCCTGGCTACGCACCCCGACGACACCGTGCGGGACGCGACCCAAGCGGTAACGCTCGCCGAACGCGCGGCCCGGATGACGGGACGCCGCGACGCGAGCGTCCTCGACACGCTGGCCGCCGCCTACGCCGGCGCGGGTCGTTTCACCGAGGCGGTCGGCACGGCGCAGTCGGCGCAGCAGCTCGCCCCCCACGACCCCGACCTCGCCGCGCACCTCCAGGCCTACCTCGACGGCACGCCCTACCTCGATGCCAGTCTCACGAGACGCTCGGACTGACCGACGCGAATCCGAGATGGGTCCCCGGCGACCGCGACGGAGCTCCGATCGGCGGCGGCAGATGAGCCCGCATCGGTTCGGGCGGACATGCGCCGGGTGCGGACGGACCCCGACTTCGCTCAGGCCGCCCGTCGCCCCGACTTCTGCGGCGACGCCTTCAGGGTCTTTCCCCCCGGCGGTTGTGCCCGGAGTGTCAGGCCGTCGTCGAGTCCTCGAAGGGCTGCAGCTTGAGGTTGGTTCGATGCACGGGGGCCTCGGTGCCGTCGGGGCGGAAGCCGCGGGTGTAGGTCAGCTCCCACTGGCCTTCCTCCAGGGGCGCTTCAGACTCCATGGATTCGCGGCGGCGGACGACGGCCTGATCAAAGTTCATCCGCAGCCCCGGCTCGGACTCCATGAGCTCGACGCGAGGCTCGACCTCCTCCAGCATGCCGATCGGAATCGGGGTGAGCATGCAGATGGGGTCGCCCTTCTTGAACCAGACGTCGGTCTTCGGTCGCATGATCTTCCAGTTCATCGTGAACGGGTACGGCGACCAGTCGGTCTCGACGAATCCCTCGAGCCACACGACGTCTGATCGCGGGCTGTTGGCCGGTCCGCGGACCCACAATCCGATTCCCTCGCTCGTCCGGAAGAGCCAGGGAAGGGCGAAGCTCACGATGCCCGATCCGAAGAAGGATGCGATCGAGGTCTTGTGATGCTCGTCCTTCTTGTCGCTGAAGGTGATGTTGAGCGGACTCTCGGCCTTGCCGGGCCAGCTCGCCTTGAAGGTCGCGGGGCATCCGATGACCCAGCCGGCCTGGTTGGCGATGACCAGCGGCAGGCAGCGATACGCGGCTCGCCTGATCGTCTGATCCATCCAGTCCCGCTGCAGTGTCGCCGGCTCGATGGTCCAATCGTCCGTGGGCTTGTAGGGATACGCCTTCAACTCGACCGCCATGGGCTTTCTCCATCTGACTGCCCGGATCATAGCGGTGCTCAGACCAACCGTCGCCGACAGATACCGGCGACCCTCACCCGACGAGGTGCTGCAGGAGCTCGGAAAGACAGACCGTGGCGAACGCCGTCTCGACGTCGCTCACGCCGAAGGGAATGACCAGACAGTCGGCGTGCACCATGGCCCCGCAGGAGTACACGACGTTCGGGACGTAACCGCCCTTCTGGTCGGCAAGCGGCATGAGCAGCGGATCGCGGAGCTGCCCGAGGACCTTCGACGGGTCGTCACGGTCCAGCAGGGTCGCCCCGATGGAGTACCGCCGCATCGGCCCGACGCCGTGCGTGAGCAGCAGCCACCCCGCGTCGGTCTCGATGGGCGAGCCGCAGTTGCCGATCTGGACGAGCTGCCACGGGTACTGCGGCTCCTGCACGAGCACGGCGTCGTCCCAGAAGGTCAGGCTGTCGGAGTACATCAGGTAGAGGCTTCGGCCGTCGAACCGGCCCAGCATGGCGTACCGGCCACCGAGCCTCCGGGGAAACAGCGCCATGCCCTTGCCGACGGCGTGTCGGCCGGCCAGCGTGTGCACCTCCGCGGTTCGGTCGCGAATCTCCATGAGCTGGGGCATGACCGCGGATCCGTCGAAGGCCGTGTAGCTGCCGTAGTACCGCGCGGAGCCGTCCTCCTCGATGAAGCGGACCAGACGCATGTCCTCGATGCCGTTCGCCTCGTTGCCGCTGAGCGGAAAGACGACCAGCTCGCTGATCTCGGCGTCCTGCGGCGCCGTGACCATGTAGTTCGACTCGGCGAGCCATCTCAGCGTCTTGGTCGTGGCAGCGAACGCCTCGGCGTCCTGCACACCGTGGCATGCCTTCCGGATGACGCATTCCATCTCGCTGTGTGAGAACTGGTCGCCGAGACGGTCCAGCACCAGACCGGCGAGCTCCGTGTCGCCCCCGGCCTCGGCCAGCTTCCGCCGGAAGATGACCTTGGTGAACTGCCGGTCCTCGACCACCCGCAAGCGCCGGGACCGGGCGGGGACCGGGTCGAACGTGAGACCGCAGTCCGCGTCGATCACGCCCGCGCGGAAGACGATCGAGGAGATGTGCCCCTCGCCCACCGCCCGCAGGCTCATGAGGAACCGCGACGAACCGGGCGGCAGCTCGGATCGCGCCGGGATGGCGACCATCGACGGGTTGAAGAGAGCGGCGGACGCGTAGGCGTACTCCATCGTGAAGTAGGCGCCGATCAGCTGCCGCTGCTGCATCGACAGGTCGTCGCCGCGACCGAGGCGGGCGCTGGCCCGATCGTAGTGACCCTCGAAGATTCCCCGCAGGTCCTCGTAACGCTCGTCGAAGTCCTTCACGCATGCATCCAGCAGACGTGAGACGTCCGCCGCCGGAAGCTCCAGCACGTGATCGACGAGCTTCTCGGCCTGCTCGGGACCGCCGGGCCAGAAGAAGCGCGCGATGGTTCGCGTCGCGTCTCGGGGCAGTCGCTGCGGAAGACGCTGGACGGAGAGTTGCGGCATCGCTCACCGATCATACACGGGCCCTACAATGGGACGAACCGCGACGGCGAGGAGGGCTGTGGGCCTTCTTCGCGTCGTTCGAGCGAACCATGACCCACCCGACACGTCAAGCCGTGCACCAGGTCGCCCTGGTCGGCAACTCCATGCCCCGGCAGTGTGGTATTGCCACGTATACCAGCGATCTCGCCAACGCAATCGCCCGCACGTTCCCCCGCACGGCCGTGCGTGTCGTACCCGTCAATGACATACCGGAGGGGTACGACTACCCGGAATCAGTCTGCTTTGAGATCGAGGAGAAGGAGACGGCATCCTACCGGCGTGCGGCGAAGTTCCTGAACATCAACGGGGTTGATGTCGTCAACCTCCAGCACGAGTTCGGCATCTTCGGCGGCCCCGCCGGCAGTCACATCCTCGTGCTGCTCAAGCAGCTGCGGATGCCGGTGGTCACGACGCTGCACACCGTCCTGCGGGCGCCCGACCCTCAGCAGCGGGCGGTCATGGAGCGGCTCGTCGAGCTCTCGGACCTCCTCGTGGTCATGACCTCCCGAAGCGCCGGAATGCTGCGTGAGGTCTACGAGGTGCCACCGCAGAAGATCGAGATCATCCCGCACGGAATCCACGACGTGCCGTTCATCGATCCGAGCTTCTACAAGGACAAGTTCGACGTGGAGGGCCGCAGCGTGCTTCTGACGTTCGGCCTGCTCGGCCCCGGCAAGGGAATCGAGCACGTCATCCAGGCCCTGCCCGCCATCGTCGCGGAGCACCCCGACGCGGTGTACATCATTCTCGGCGCGACCCATCCGACGCTCAAGCGTCATGAGGGTGAGATCTACCGTCTCGGCCTCCAGCAAATGGCTCGAGAGCTGGGCGTCGAGAGCCACGTGATCTTTCACAACCGATTCGTATCGCTGCAGGAGCTCACCGAGTTTCTCGGCGCCGCCGACATCTACGTGACGCCGTACCCCAACCTGGCGCAGGCGGTGTCGGGAACGCTGGCGTACGCGGCGGGCGCCGGCAAGGCAATCGTCTCGACACCCTACTGGCACGCCGAGGAGCTGCTCGACGAGGACCGGGGCGTGCTCGTCCCGGTCGGCGACGCCGGCGCGATCGCCCGGGAGGTCAGCGCGCTGCTCGCCGACGCGCCGCGGCGAGACGCCATGCGCAAGCGCCTCTACCTCTACAGCCGGGAGATGGTCTGGGCCAAGGTCGCCGACCGCTACATGGGGTCGTTCGACCAGGCCCGCCGCGCCCGCCGGCAGCGGCCTCGCCGCGCGCACGAGCCGACCACGCTTGATCGCGAGCCCGGCGACCTGCCCCTGCTCAAGCTCGACCACCTGCGGCGGCTCACGGACGGGACCGGAATCCTCCAGCACGCGGTCTTCTGCGTGCCCAACTACGACGAGGGATACACGACCGACGACAACGCCCGTGCGCTCATGTTCACGGTCATGGCCCAGGAGGCCGCGGGGATCGACCCCGCCGCGCTCTTCGAGCTCGGCTCGACGTACATGTCCTTTCTCCAGTATGCATACAACGACCGGGCGGGCCGCTTTCGCAACTTCCTCGCCTATGACCACCGGCGGTGGCTGGAGGACGTGGGCTCGGAGGTCAGCCACGCCCGGGCGTTGCGTGCGCTGGGCACGACGGTGGCCCGTTGGCCGCTCGAGGGGATCCGCGAGTGGGCAAGCGCGCTCTTCGAGCGGGCCCTGTCCCCCGTGAGTGAGTTCACCAGCCCGCGGGCCTGGGCCTTCGCTCTTCTGGGCATCCGCGAGTACCTCGTCCGCTTCTCGGGTGACCGGCGGGCCGAGGACATGCAGGAGCAGCTGGCCGGCCGGCTCCTGCAGATGTATCACGACAACCGCGCCGACGACTGGTGCTGGTTCGAGGACCTTCTGTCCTACAGCAACGCAAAGCTGCCGCACGCCCTGATCACGGCGGGCCGATTCCTGCACCACAACGAGATGATGGAGGCCGGCCTGGAGTCCCTGGCGTGGCTCTCCGATGTCCAGCGGGCCGAGTCCGGCCATTTCGTGTCGATCGGGAATGCGGGCTTCTACCCCCGCGGCGGCCAGCGGGCCCGGTTCGACCAGCAGCCGATTGAGGTCCACGGCATGGTCTCGGCATGCCTGGAGGCGCATCGGGCCACCGGCGACCACAAGTGGAGGGTCGAGGCGCAGCGGGCCTTCGACTGGTTCGTGGGACGCAACGACCTGCACACGCCCATCTACGATCCCGGCACCGGCGGCTGCCACGACGGGCTGCAACCGGACCACGTCAACCGCAACCAGGGCGCCGAGTCCACGCTCGCGTTCCTGTTGTCGCTGGTGGAGATGCGTCTCGCCGAAAGCGGTATCGTCGTGCCGTCGGAGGAGATCGCCGTCGCCGGCGGCTGAG
>JBFGEG010000031.1:0-35882 GCA_041580235.1 Phycisphaerales bacterium | reverse complement strand
CCCCGGCCGCCGCGAGACCGCGGAACCCATCCTCGAGTGCATCGACGAAGGCGTCGATCTCGGTTTCGGTCATCGGCGTCGAGAGGGCGGCCGAGCACGTGTTGATCATGAGGAAGCCGGCGTTGAAGAGGTGGTTGATCAGGAACGCGATGCGGCGTCTTTCGTCGGCATCGAGGAACGCCTCGCGGTAGTTGCGGGGCGCCTGCGGCTTCAGGTGGATGCGGAACATCGAGCCGGTACCGGTGACGCAGGCGGCGGTGCCGGTCCGCTCAATGGCCGCCTCGATGCCGTGCACGGCGCGGGCGGACAGCGTGTTCAGCCGTTCGATCGCGGCGGAATCGAACAGCTCCATGGCGACGAGACCGGCGGTCATCGAGATCGGGTTTGCGGAGAAGGTGCCCGAGAGCGGGTAGCGCACGGACGTCGCGCGGGGGTTCATGACCTCCATGACCTCGGCGCGACCGGCCACGGCGCCGATCGGGAAGCCGCCGCCGATCATCTTGCCCATTGCCGTCATGTCTGGCGTGAAGTCGTACCGCTGCTGGAGCCCACCGTGCTCGGTGCGGAAGGTGACGACCTCGTCGAGGACCAGCACGGCCCCGTGACGCGTCGTCCAGTCGCGCAACGCCTGGACGAATTCGGCATCGGCGGGGACCAGGCCGACGCGGTGCGGCATCAGGTCGAGCAGGACGCACGCCAGCGTATCCGCGTGCTCGTCGAGGATCGCCACGGCACGCTGGGCATCGTTGAACGGGATGACGACCACATCGCTCACCGCCGACGTCGGCGTGCCGTAGACCAGTGGCACGCCCGCGGGGCGGTGCGCGTCGCCCCAGGTTTCGGGTCCGGGCGCCTGGCTCACCTCGACGTAGTCGTATCCGCCGTGGTAGGCGCCTTCGATCTTGGCGATTTTCGGCCGGCCGGTGTAGGCGCGCGACGCCTTGAGTGTGGCCATGATGGCCTCGGTGCCCGAGTTCATGAATCGGATCTTCTCGAACGAGGTGACTCTGGAGCACATGTGCTCGGCGTAACGCACCTCGGCCTCGGTGGCCAGCGTGAAGCCCGTGCCGCGTCGAAGCTGCTCGGTGGCTGCCTCGACGATCGCGGGATGCGCGTGGCCATGGATCAGCGACGCGACGTTGTTCGCGAAGTCGACTCGCGTGACGCCGTCCACGTCGACGATGCGGCATCCGGCGGCGTGGTCCGCGTAGGTCGGGTGCGGGTCACGCAGGACGGTGTTGCGGCTCACGCCGCCGGGCAGGACGCGAAGGGCTCGTTCGTAGAGCTCGGCACTTCGTCCGGTCTGGGTACGCGTCGTCATGTCAGACCTCCCGTGACACGCTGGACGGCGGGCAGGAGCGGCGCGCCGGTGCGATCCTGGACGTGCTCGATCTCGACGCCCGGCGCCAGCTCGATGACGCGGAAGCCGTCCGGGGTGATGTCGATCACGGCGAGATCGGTGTACACGCGATTCACGACGCCAACACCGGTGAGCGGGTAGGTGCACGACTCGACGAGCTTGGTTTCGCCGCCCTTGGTGCAGTGCTGCGTGATCACGTAGATCGACTTCACTCCGGCCACGAGGTCCATCGCGCCGCCGACGGCGGGGATGGCGTCCGGCCCCCCCACCGACCAGTTGGCGAGGTCGCCGTTGGCCGCCACCTGCAACGCGCCCAGCACGCACAGGTCGAGGTGACCACCGCGGATCATGGCGAAGCTGTCGGCCTGGTGGAAGTACGCCGCGCCGGCGATCGCCGTGACCTGGCGTTTGCCGGCGTTGATCAGCTCAGGATCGCCGGCGCCCTCGGCCGGCGACGGCCCCATGCCGAGCAGGCCGTTCTCGGTGTGATAGATGAGCTCGCGGCCCGGAGGCACGAACCTCGCGACAAGCTCCGGGATCCCGATGCCCAGGTTGACGTACGAGCCGTCCGGGATGTCCAGGGCGACGCGACGCGCCATGTCCTCACGCGACCAGCCTGCGTTCGCGGGCCCGCTCATGGGTACGACGCTCCCGCGGCGACCAGCTCGGACTCGTGGGCGGGACTGGGCACGCATGTCACTCGCTCGACGAAGATGCCGGGCGTGACGATGGCCTCGGGGTCGAGCCCCCCGGGCTCGACGATCTCGGTCGCCTGCACGATCGTCGTCCGTCCGGCCATCGCCATCAGCGGCGAGAAGTTGCGGGCCGTCTTGTTGTAGACCAGGTTGCCGTGCGTATCGGCCACGCGGGCCTTAATGAGCGCGAAGTCGGCGGTGAGACCGTGCTCGAGCACGCAGTCGCGTCCGTCGATGTGACGCTGTTCCTTGCCCTCACCCAGGGGCGTCCCCACGGCCGTCGGCGTGTAGAAGGCCGGGATGCCCGCCCCACCCGCGCGGATGCGCTCGGCGAGCGTGCCCTGCGGCACGAGCTCGAGCTCGGTGAAGCCGCGGCGGTAGAGCTCCGGAAACACCGTCGAGTTGGCGGTGCGTGGGAAGGAGCACACGGCCCTGGTCACCCGCTCGGCCTTGAGCAGCGCGGCGAGACCGACCTCGCCGCTGCCGCAGTTGTTGCTGATGACCGTGAGATCCGACGCCCCCTGGTCGATCAGCGCGTGGATCAGCTCGATCGGGCTGCCCGCCTCCCCGAAACCGCCGATCAGCACGCTGGCGCCGTCGAAGACGTCCGCCACCGCCTCGGCAGGGCTCGCCACGCGCTTGTCGATCATCTCGATACCTTCGTCGGTGCCTGTCCCGGCGCGGTCACCCGCCCGTAGTCGTACAGCCCCGCCTCGTCGAAGAGCACCCGGTCCTCGTAGTCGTTGAACCAGATCGCGTCGGGGTTGCGGCCGACGATGCAGACCTTGCCGCGATCGGGAGCGGCCCCGGCGTTCCGCAGGATCTTGAAGATGACCACGCCGTTCTCGCTGCCGGCGAGGCCGGGGATGGGCTCGTTGGTGACCGCACTGACCTCGGTCTTGCCCCGGTAATGGGTGATCGAGAGCCGCGCGTGGTTCTCGATGCCCGAGAGCCCCTTCTGCGAGTCGTTGAGGATGTTCCACGCCCGCTCGATCGGCACGTTGAACGCCTTGTACGCCACGATGTCGCGGCCGCAGAAGAAGTAGTGGTTCTCGGCGCCCGCCCGTTTCAGCTCGCGCTGCATGATCCGCAGGGCGTCCGGGTCGTCGTTGATGTTGCGGATGATCGGTGACTGGTTCTCGACCGTGAGCCAGCCGCGGGAGACGAGATCACGCATCGCGCGGCCGGTGTCCGGCACCCATTGCTTGAAGCCTTGGGCGTCCTCGACGTAGTTGTTCTCGGCGTCACGGAGCAGGAATTCGTCGGGATGGTTGAAGTGCACGATGACGTGCAGGCCGACCTGCGGGTACGTCTCGTGGAAGCGGTCGAGCATCGCCACGAAGGTCTCGTCGAACCGCTTCGGGTAGAACGCCATCTCCTTGGTGCCGATGCGGATCGACTCGATGCCGGCCTCCGCCAGGGCGCCGAGCCACGCGGCGATCTTCGAGTTGTTGAGGACCATCGGGTCGCCGCCCGACAGCAGGATCTCCCGCAGCTTCTCGCGGCCGCTCTCGGGATGGACCCCTCCGTTGCGGGCGACGAGCTCGTTGTGCGCGCGGATGTACGGGATGATGTCCGCGATCTGCGCCAGTCCCTTCTTCGCCACGGTGCCGTCCTGGCGCTCGATCTCCTTGCGGGCGATCAGTTCTTCGCGGTAGCAGAAACGGCAGTGCGCCGAGCACGTGGACACCACGTACATCAGCCCCATCTCGTACTTGTGCAGCAGCCCCTCGACCGGGCTGTAGTCCATCTGATACCCGGGATCCTCGGCGCCCGCGAGGTCGTTCGTCTCGGCGGGGTCCCCCTTGACGAGATGCTGCAGCGGCGGGCTCGTGCGGGCGAGGTCGTAGTAGTGCCGCGTCACCTTGACCGGCATGCGCTGCTCGACGTCGCGTTCGGTGCCCTTGAGGACACGCAGGCGGGTGACCTCGTCTTCGCTGTAGAAGGACTGCATGTCCTCAGGTGCGCGCTGGTTCAGGAAGGGGGCCAGCCCCTTGATGATCTCGCGCTTGTACTGGGCGTCCTCGACGCCCTCGAGGAAGGCCTGCTCGCGTTCGGTGGGGACGTAGCCCTGCTGCGTCTTGATCACGGGCTCAGCTCCATGGTGCGAACCTCCGGCCCGCGGGCCGGTAGTGGATCGATATGAAATTTATCGTACAATATAATCTGGATATTGTAACAGATCATTCACCGGAGACCAAGGGTGTCCATCGAGGACCTCATCGCCACCGTCAATGATCGGCTCACGCCGACCGAACGCCGCATTGCCGAGGCGGTCACCGAGGACCCGTCCCTGCTCGCGTTCAGCACGGTGTCCGGGCTCGCGGCGCGGGTCGGCACCAGCGCGCCCACCGTGGTCCGGTTCGCCAACAAGCTCGGCTTCGAGGGGTTCCGGGAGCTCCGGCACCAGGTCCGCGGCGGGCTCTCCCGCCGGCTGGCGCGGCCGGGCCAGCGGATTCGACTCCCCCAGGGATCGCTCGCCCCCGTGCGGCGCGCGATCGAAGAGACAGTCCGCGAGGCGTTCGAGGCCTTCGACGAACAGCGTCTGGCGACGCTGGCAGCCCCCATCGCGACCGCGAGCAGCGTCTGGATCCTCTCCGGCGAGACCTCTCGCGCGGGCGCCCACGCCCTGCGGAGCGGCCTGTCGATGGTGCGTCCGTACGTCAGCCTCGTGGAGGAGCACTCGGCCGGCCGTGATCTGAGCGGTGCCGGGCCGGGCGACGCGGCGGTGGTCTTCGACTTCGAGCGGTATCGCCGACACGTGGTCACCGCGACCCAGGCCCTGGCCGAGCTCGGGGTGACGATCGTGGCGATCACCGACGGCCCCCTTTCGCCGCTCGCCTCGCTCACGCCGATGTGGTGCGGTCTGAACGTGCCGGCGGTCGGCCCCTTCGACAGCTCCGTGCCCGCGGTCATCGCGGCCGAGCTGCTCGTGGCGCACGTGGCCCGCGAGCTCGGCGACGAGGCCCGTGAGCGCATCGACCAGCTCGAGGCCATGTGGCAGGCCACGGGCACGTTCCTCGACTCCGGCGCCCGTGCCGCGGATCGCTGAGCGCCACCGGACAACCGACCGCTTCATGGCTTCGGCGATCCGTGGTCCGCAGGTCGCGCCGCAACTCCTAACCCCAATTCCCCAGCAGGATCAGCAGGTCCGTGATGCCGACCTGGCAGTCGTCGTCGAAGTCGGCGGGGCACGACGGGGGGCACGGCGGCGGGCAGGGGCCCCATGACCCGAGCAGGGCCAGGAAGTCGAGGATGCCCACGTTCCCGTCTCCGTCGACGTCGCCGGGGTCCGGCGCCCCCAGGAGGCGCAGGCCGACGCGGTAGGTCGCGAGGCCCGGCTCGTCACGAAACGGCGAGGCGGCCGCCAGGCTGCGCTCGCCGCCCAGGCTGGCGAGAGCGGGGCTGATCACGGGCGCGTCGGACTCGAAGACGCCGTAGCCGCCGGCGTCGACGACCGGGCCGCCGCTCGTGGCCAGCCGGGCGCCGAAGATCTCCGTGCGGGCGTCGAAGAAGGCCACCTGGTTGCGCTGGTCCTCCCATGACGCGGTGAACTGCGCGCCGTTCCACGCCACCACGGGGTTGAGCTGGCGGCCGGGCATCTCGCTCACGACGAAGGGGGACGCGTCGATGAAGGTGCCGTCCGGGCTCATGCGCCGGCCCGCGATGTAGTTGTTGGCATTGGCCAGGGAGTTGTTGCGCCACACGAACGTCGCCACGTCGCCCGAGGCGGCCACGTCGGGCACGCCGCCGCTGCTGTAGAGCGCCGTGATCTGCGGGCTCACCGTGGCGTCGGCATCGATGAAGCGGGCGTAGATCGCCGCCTGGGGATTGTCGTGCGAGAAGTTGTCCTGCCAGGTGACCAGCCAGCGGCCGTCGAAGGTCGTCGCGCGGGCGAATTGGGCGAAGTTGCCGTAGCTGACGACGAAACGATCGGGGTCGATCGGCTGGCCCGTGGCGCCGCTCATCCGGCGGACGTAAGTCGCGCGGAAGTGCGGGAAGTTGAAGATGTCCGTCACCGCCACCAGGAAATCGCCGGCCAGGGCCGCGACGTCAGGGGCCCCGCCCGTCATCACCGGCAGCGGGGCGGCGTCGACCAGGGCGCCCTGGGCGTCCATGCGGCGCGAGACGACCGTGCCCCCGTCGTTCCACACGATCATGTAGAGCTGGCCGTTGAAGGCCGCCGCGGGGCTCGCGTCGTCGGGACCCTCGCCGACCACGATCGGCTCGGCGTCGAGGGCGTTGCCCAGGCCGTCGCACCGGACGGCGAGCACGCGCTGCCCGCCGCTGAGCGCGCTCGTGAACACGATCAGGTACTGATCCTGGCCCTCGGCGATGTCCGCCTGGGTCTGCATGGGGGCCGCCAGCGAGATCGGGGACCCGGTCTCGTACATCGACGGGTCGACCACGCTTGCCGCGTAGATGTCGTAGGGACGCACGCCCCCGGCCCGCAGATCCTGCCAGGCGGCGGTCGCGCCCCCGGCGGGTCGCCCGGTAACCCTGTGGGCGAAGTTGGTGTCGTCGTTGGCCGGGTCGATGGAGATACCGTCGGGATCGAGCAGGTCGCCGGCGGACGTGACGCGCTGAAAGGTCAGGCCCTCCCACGCATCCTTGTGCGACACCCACCAGAGCGTGCCGTCGAAGCCCACGTCGGTCTCGAACCAGGCGCTCACGGAGCCGTTGCCGAGCTGGACGCCGCCGGGCACAAGGAGCTGGCCGTCGACGCTCATCGGCGAGCCGAGGATGAGGTTGCCGCTGTTGTAGACGACGTAATAGCTGGATCCGTTGGACTGGATCCGGCGGAGCGGGGGCAGGGCGAGCGGGGCGCCAACGGGGGCGAGGTCCGCGGTGAAGCGCAAGCCCGTCCACGTCGAGTTGCCCTGGTAGGTCAGCAGATGCTCCCCGCCGGCCGAATCGATGTCGATGTCGAAGTAGAGGTAGTAGGTCGGCTCGACGAGCATCGCGGGTGCCGCATCAGGAAGGGACCCGTCGGCGGCGATGCGCCGGGCCCGGATGCCCCCCTGGCCGGCCGCGAAGTTCTGCGTCACCACGAGCCAATCGCTGCCGTTGCTGGTCACGACCGCCTCGTCGCTGCCATCGCTACCGAAGGGGCGGATCGGCGCGTCGTCGAGCACGACGCCATCCGGTGACACGCGGGCCGCCAGGATCTCGGTCTGGTAGAAGAACTCGGTGGGCGACTGGTTCTCCCAGATCACGAGCCAGCTCGCCCCGTTCCAGGCCACGCGCGGGTCGCGCTGGTAGCCGGCGTCGCGCGAGATGACGAACGGCGTCTGGTCGATGAGCTGGCCGGTCGCGTCCAGCCGGGCCGCGACCACGTCCAGGTCGCCCTGGATGCCGGAGACGGCGCCGGCGCCGGTCGAGGCGTCGACCCACACCGCCAGCATCATGTCCCCGCCCCGGGCGATGGCGGGGGCCGTCTGGTCGCCCGCGGCCGGGCCGAGCGTCGAGTCGCCCGGCAGGTAGAGGATGTTCGACAGGGCCGGCCCTTCGGCGAGGGCGGGCACGGCGCAGCCGGCGATGAGCGCGAGGCCGGCCGGGGTGAGGCGATGTTGGCACATGGATGCTGCTCCTAATCGGGTCGGCCTCTGGGCGTTACCGACGCGCGCTTCTCCTGCATAGCAAACCCCGGCCAGGCGCGCCGCGGTATAGGGAAACGACAGCATTTGCGCCGCGCCTCCCCCGTCCGTGCCGTCGTGCCCCCGTGCCCTCGTCACGCACACGGCGCCCAGTTGGCGAGCGGTGGCCAGGAAACCGCCGATCCCCACGCCGCCGTCGCCGTCGAAGCCGGGCGGGCCCCGGGACCGGTGCCCCAGGCGGCCAGCAGGTCGAGGAATGATGTCGTTTCCCCAGAATCGGGCGACCGTTTCGACGCTATGAATGCATCGTGGGGCTTCACATGCGGTCCATACTCAACCGGATGCGAACGACCGCCAGTTGAACCCCGCATGCTGGAGATGAACCATGTCACCACGCGCAGCGAATCAGAGGGCCGGCGGCATCGTTTCGCGATGCTCCGTCAACGCGTTCACCGGTGCGGCGATCATCTTTCTTGGCATCGGGTTTTCCTCCAACCTGCATGCTCAGGTTTGTCTCGAATCGCAGCCACAGGTGCCGGCAGGCTACGATGCGGAGTTCGTCGCCGCATGTGACTTCAATGGCGATGGACTCATTGATCTCGCGAGTCCCGCGATCCCCTTCATCGACCCGGGCAACACCGTTCTGGTCATGATGAACACCGGCGAGGGAACCTTCGCGGAGCCGGTCAGCTACCACGTCGGCCTCAACCCGAGAGGCGTGACCTGTGGTGACTTCGACGGCCGCAATGGCCCGGACCTGGCCGTGACCCAACAGGAGTCGCTTGGTCTGTCCGTGCTCCTCAATGCCGGTGACGGCACGTTCCTGCCGAGGGTCACCTATGCACACGGAACTGACAGCAATCCATTCCAGATCGTCGCAACGGACGTCGATGGTGATGAGGATCTGGACCTCGTGATGGTGATGGAGATCAGTGACGACGTCGCCATCATGACGAATTCCGGGGAGGGGACCTTTTCGGGCCCCACCGAGCTCGCCGTCGACAGCCTGCCCAAGAGGGTTACCGTCTGTGACCTTCACAATGACGGTGATCCGGACCTGATCGTGTCGTGCCACTTGTTCAGCAGGGTTTCAGTCCTGGAGAATCTGGGCGCGGGCAACTACGCGCCTTTCGTCACGTACCCGGTTGGCGTCCATCCGCGTGGACTGGTGTGTTGTGATCTGGACAACGATGGAGACAAGGACCTGGCGGTCGCGGCGTCAGGAACCGACACGGTCGGGATCCTCCTCAACACCGGCGAGGGCCACTTCGCCGCACCGGTCTCGTCGCCCGTCGGTCTGCTGCCGTACGGCGTCGCTTGCGAGGATCTGGATGACGACGGTCTGGTGGAGGTGATCGTGGCCAACAAGGCCTCTTCCACGATCTCCGTGCTGCGCAATCTCGGTGGCGGAGCATTCTCGCCTCATGCACAGTTCCCGACAGGCTTCGGATTCCCCGGCCAAGTCATCACCACGAACATCGACGGTGTGGGAGGACCCGACATCGTGGTGGCCAACGAGGGCACCGCGTTCGTGTCCCTGTTTTTCAACTGCGCGGACTTCTGCTCAGCCGACATCGGTGGTGACGGCGAGGTCGGCATCGAGGACTTCCTCGCGATCCTGGGCAACTGGGGTCCGTGCCCGGATCCGTGCCCGCCAGCGTGTGCGGCCGACGTGACCGGGGACTGCGAGGTGGGGATCGAGGACTTCCTGGTGGTCCTCGGCGCCTGGGGCCCCTGCCCCGACGCGCTTCCTGCCGTCCCGGCGAGACACCGTGCCGCGGTCGGCGCCCGCAGCCCCTCCTCGACCAGCGGCTGAAGCTCGCGGATCCGGCGACTGCGACATGCAGCGCTCTAGTGCGCGACGTGCACCACTGGCTGCTGGATCGGCTTCCCGTGGGGGGACGATCATCTACGACGACCGCGGCTTCGGGTCCTGCCACCGCCTGAGGAAGGCCGTCGGCTGCGGCGGGACGGTGCTCGCGGTTACGGGGATGACGCCGCCGCCGGCGCGGCCGCGACGAGGCCGTCGAGGAAGGTGCGGCGGACGGCTGCGGGGTGGCCGGCCCAGAGGACGTCGTGGTCGAGGAGGGCGACCGCGGTGGGGATGCCGCGGTCGACGAAGCGCATCCAGGGGA
Source organism: Phycisphaerales bacterium (assembly GCA_041580235.1). Classification (GTDB taxonomy): domain Bacteria; phylum Planctomycetota; class Phycisphaerae; order Phycisphaerales; family SM1A02; genus JADFOJ01. The sequence goes on along the minus strand of JBFGEG010000031.1, from coordinate 26,095 downwards.
CGGGGTTGCCGGTACGGGCGTTGGGGAAGGTGAGCTCGTTGCGGTCGATGAACCACTGGGCCTGGTTGGGGGTCGAGTTCTGGGTCAGGCCAACGAGGCCGAGGACCTGCAGCGCGTCGTCGTAGGTTCGGGTGAGGTCCTGAACACCCGGTACCGAGACCTGTGAGAAGGGGCACCACGCCTCCCAGAAGAGCAGAATCGTCGGGCCGTCGAAGCTCGGGTCGTGCTCGCCGTTGAACCACGACTGGATCTGCAGCTCGTCGGGGTACATCCGGGTCTGGTAGAGGGCCCTGGCCTCGTCGAGCTTGCCGCGGGCGACAAGGACGTTGGCCAGGTCCGACTGGGCGGTCTGGAGCGGCGGTGAATCGGGTCCGAAGAGGCGATGCGCGGCGTCGAAACGCTGGCGGTACATCGTCTCCGCCTCCTCGAGCGCGCCGCGCTGCTGGCGGATGCTTGCGAGGTCGGCCAGCGCGTCCAACGTCTCCGCGGCCTCGTCGCCGTGGAGGCGGCGGCAGATCTCGTAGACCTCGCGGCGGAGGCTCTCGGCCTCGATCAGCTTGCCGCGATCACGCAGGAGCGTCGACAGGCGCGTGGCCGCCGCGAGCGTCGCCGGCGCGTCAGCGCCAGCGGTGCGGATGCGGGTATCGAGCACCTCGCGGCGAAGGTCCTCGGCCCGCTGCGGGTCCTTGCCGTAGCCGAGGAACTGCGCGAGCAGCTCGATCGCCTCGATCGTCTTCTCGTGCGCGTCGCCCAGCTCGCGCCGTCGAATCTCCAGGGCGCGGTCGATGTGGGCCATGGCCGTCGCCCAGTGCTCCTCGGCCCGACCAGTGTCCTCGAGCAGGTTCATGTACATGTAGGCCCCGGCCAGTTGATAGCGCTGTTGTGCCTCGACCAGGGGCTGGTCGGCGAAGCGTTGCTCGAGCCCGGCCCCGTAGGCGTCGAACAGCTTGGTCACCTCGACGACGCTGCCGACATCCGTGGGGTTGGCGGAGCCCAGGATCTCGTGCAGGACGCCCTGCGTCTGGCCGTGCCTGGCGCTCTCTGCCTCGGCCCGCGCCGCCTCCTGCTCGGCCCGCAGGCGCTCGGTCTCGGCCCGCAGGCTCTCCTGCTCGGCTCTCAGCCGGTTGTTGGCCGCCGTGAAGACCGCCGCGGTCACGGCGACGGCGCTCACCACCAGGACCGCCAGCACGACGGCCATCCCCGTCACCAGGGCGCGGTTGCGGCGGGCGAAGACAAGCAGCTGGTAGATCATGCTCGACGGCCGGGCCATGATCGCCTCGCCCGCGAGATAGTGGCGCAGGTCACGCGCGAGGTCGGCCGCGGACTGGTAGCGCCGAGACCGTTCCTTCTCCAGCGCCTTGAGGACGATCGTCTCGATGTCGCCACGCAAGCTGGTATTGACTGTGCTGGGCCGCGCCGGGTCGTGCTCGCGGATGATCCGCGTCGCCTCGTAGATCGGCGCCCGGTCGAGCTCGTACGGCAGACGCCCGCACAGCAGCTCGTAGAGCGTCACCCCCAGGGCGTAGACGTCGCTGCGGATGTCGAGGTCGTCGGGGTCGGCGTCGCACTGCTCGGGGCTCATGTACTGCACGGTGCCGACGAGCTGGCCGACGTTGGTCTGCATCATGGTCAGGGCCAGATCGGAGTCAGTGGCCCGCGCCACGCCGAAGTCGATGATCTTGGGATCGCCCGACGGACTGATGAGGATGTTGCTCGGCTTGAGGTCACGGTGGACGATGCCCTTCTGGTGGCCGTGGTGGACCGCGTCGCAGGCCCGGGCGAAGAGCTCCAGCGTCTCGCGGGTGCCCAGCTTCTTCTGGCGGACGTACGCCGAGATCTCCCGGGCGTTGGGGATGTACTCCATGGCGAACCAGGGCAGCTTCGTGTCGCCGTCCTGGTGGGTGCCCGCCTCGTAGATCTGGGCGATGCCGGCGTGACGCAGCCGCCCCAGCAGCTGGGCCTCGTACTCGAAGCGGCGCAGCGCCGAGGCCGACGCGACGCCGGCCTTCATGATCTTGATCGCGACGACACGGCGCGGGCTCTCCTGCACCGCCTTGTAGACCGTGCCCATGCCGCCGGAGGCGATCACGCTCTGCAGCGTGTAGTGGCCGATCTTCCGCGGCACGCCGGGCGGGAGCTGCGGGGTGTCCCCCATCTCCGCGGCGAAGTCCGCCGCTTTCGAGTCGACGACGGTCGGCTCATCGGCGTGGTGCTGGTTGTCGGTCGGGGCCGGCATCTCGATCCCCCTGGCTGGCTCCAGTATAGGGGAGCCCCCTGCGGATCCGATGCGCGGTGATGGGGGCACGCGGAGCTGCCACGGGTAGCGGAGATTGGACAGGCACGCCTCCGGGGTCGAAGGGACGTTGTGCAGTGGGGGCACGCCGGCACGGCGATGATGTCGGCGGTGGCGACGCCGTCGGCTTGGGCCTCGAAGCTGCGGATGATCCGGTGACCCAGAGAGGCGCCGTGTTCCCACCTCCCTCCGCGACCTCGAGTCGGGAGGACTGCGGAGCCGCTGACGCCTCGCGGCCCGACTTCCCGGCGAGTTCAGCCCCCGATGGGAGTCTTACCGGGAAAAAGGGCTCTGACGGCGAGACGATGCGGGTATGCTGGGATCCTGGTCGCACGGTGGGGGCGCCGCCGCGACTCTGGACGACCCCTCGTGCGGCTTCCTCTGTGGGGAAGGAGGCCCCGATGTCGTTCCGCCGCCTGCTTGCCGGTCCGGCCGCGCTCGTGCTGGTGACCTCTGCTGCCCGCGGCGCCGTCATCAACGTCCCGGCCGACTTCGCCAACATCCAGGACGCCATCAACGCCGCCGTGGACACGGACGAGGTGGTCGTCGCCCCCGGCACCTACTTCGAGACCATCGACTTGCTCGGCAAGGCGATCACCGTGCGGAGCTCCGGCGGCGCCGCCGTGACCACCATCGACGCTCAGGGCGCGGGCTCCGTCGTGACCTGCATCACGGGGGAGGGGCCGGCCACGGTCCTCGACGGCTTCACGATCACCGGCGGCACCGGGACCTTGAATGCCTTCAACGACCTCCTCGGGGGTGGGATGTACAACACACTCGCCAGCCCCACGGTGGTCGACTGCACCTTCACCGGGAATACCGCCGACTTCGGAGGTGGAATGCAGAACGTCGAAGCCAGCCCGACCGTGATCGACTGCGTGTTCGACGACAACACCGTCACGGTCAACGGCGGCGGCATGGACAACTTCGGCAACAGCAGCCCGACGCTGACCGGGTGCGTGTTCAGCGGAAACACCGCCGACAACGCCGGCGGGGGGATGCACAACATCAGCAACAGCAGCCCGACGCTGAACGGCTGCACGTTTATCGCGAACGCCACGGGCGGATCCGGTGGCGGGATGTTCAACAACGGCGGCGATCAACAGCTTGACAGCTGCGAGTTCACGGACAACACGGCCGTCAATGGCGGGGGGATGTACAACTGGATGGACTCCACCGCATCGGTGTTCGCCTGCACGTTCAGCGGCAACACGACGTCGTCAAGCGGTGCGGGAATGCTCAACGACGGCAGCAGTCCGACCGTCAACGGTTGCATGTTCACGGGCAACCGGGCGTCGTCGGACGGCGGCGGGATGTACAACTTCAACGCGGACCCGACGGTGGCTGACTGCCAGTTCAACGGGAACGACGCCGTCGTCGACGGCGGCGGAATGTACAACGACGGCAGCAGCCCATTATTGACACTCTGCACGTTCACCGCCAATGAGGCGGGATTCGGCGGGGGGATGGCGAACTACAACAACAGCAATTCGACGGTGACCGACTGCGTCTTTGACAGCAACATCGCGGCCCTGGACGGCGGTGGGATGAACAACGATGCCAGCGATCCGATCGTAACAAACGGCACGTTTACCGCGAACGACTGCAACGCCGGCGGCGGGATACGCAACCGCGGGAGCAGCCCGACGGTCACCGACTGCATGTTCGTTGACAACACGGCCGGATTTGGCGGTGGCATGTTCAACGTCGACAGCAGCGCCCCGACTGTGGACAACTGCACGTTCACCGGAAACGGCGCCGCCCTGGACGGCGGCGGCATGTCCAATTTTGTAAGCAGCCCGACCGTGACGGACTGCACCTTCACCGGCAACTCGGCCAATCACGGCGGCGGGCTCATGAACAACGCCGCCAGCAGTCCCATCGTCAGCACGAGTCTGTTCGACGGCAACAATGCCGCGTTCGGCGGCGGCATGTCGAACGTGAACAACAGCCACCCCACAATCGTGAGCTGCATCTTCGACGAGAACATCTCGCTGCTCGATGGTGGCGGGATCAACAACTTCGTCAGCAGCCCCACCGTCACCAACTGCCTCTTCACCGGAAACGTGACCGTCGAGGGCGGCGGCATGTTCAACCTCAACGGCAGCAACCCGGTCGTGACCAACTGCACGTTCAACGAGAACGTCGCCTTCGACGGCGGCGCACTCTTTAACTCGAACAGCAATCCGATCGTGGCCAACAGCGTCCTGTGGGGCAACAGCGTCGGGCAGATCGCCGATCACACCGGCTCCCTGACGACCGTTTCCTCCAGCGACGTCCAGGGTGGCTGGCCGGGCACCGGCAACATCGACGCCGATCCCCTCTTCGTGAATCCCGGCATCGACCTGCGTCTTACGGCGGGATCACCGTGCATCGACGCGGCCGACAACAACGCCGTGCCTCCGGACGACGCCGACCTCGACGGCGACCTGGACACGTCCGAGCCCACTCCGTGGGATCTGGACGACAACCCGCGTTTCCAGGACGACCCGGGCACGGCGGACACGGGCGTGCCCGGCAACGGATTCATCGAGGTCGTGGACATGGGATCGTACGAGTTCACCGGCCTCCAGCCGCCGCCCGGCGACATCGACGGCGACGGCGTGATCGGCATCGGCGACTTTCTGCTCCTGCTGGGCACGTGGGGACCCTGCTACGACCCCTGCCCGCCGGCGTGTGCGGCCGACCTCGACGGCGACTGCCAGGTGGGCATCACGGACTTCCTGATCCTGCTGGGCAACTGGGGATAGCGCGATGCGAGTCTGTCGCATTTTGGGGGTGGCGATGGTCGCGGCGGTCACGTCGACCGCGACGGCCGACGTCATCAACGTCCCCGGTGACTTCGGCACGATCCAGGCCGCCATCGACGCCGCCCTGGATGGTGACGAGATCGTCGTCGCGCCCGGGGCCTACCAGGAGAACATCGATCTTCTGGGCAAGGCGATCGCCGTGCGGAGCTCCGATGGCGCCGCCGTCACCACCATCGATGCACAGGGTATCGGCTCCGTGGTGACCTGCACCTCCGGCGAGGGGCCGGACACCGTGATCGACGGCTTCACGATCACCGGCGGGACGGGAACCGCTGACATCTTCGGGACGCTGGCCGGTGGCGGCATGCTCAACGATCTCAGCAGCCCGACCGTGAGCAACTGCACCTTTACCGGCAACACGGCTGACTTCGGCGCCGGGATGCACAACGGGTTCAGCGATCCGAGCATCACCGGCTGCACGTTCGACGGCAACAGCGCCTCGGTCAACGGTGGCGGGCTGAACAACTTCGTCAGTGACCCGACCATCACCGACTGCACGTTTAGTGGGAACGACGCCGGCAACGGCGGGGGCGGGATGTCGAACGACGGCAGCAGCCCGACGGTCACTTTGTGCATGTTCCTCTCGAACGTGGCCGGCGGCGGCGGCGGGATGCTGAATCTCAACAACAGCAATCCCGCCGTCGCGGACTGCCAGTTCGACCTCAACGCCGCCAACGTCGGCGGCGGCATGGACAACTTTGTCAGCGATCCGACGGTGACCAATTGCACGTTCGCCGGAAACTCCGGATCGCTCAATGCCGGCGGGATGCACAACTTCGGCAGCAGCCCCACACTGACCGGTTGTCTCTTCGACGGCAACACCGCCCCTTCCGGCGGAGGGATGGCCAACATCCAGAGCAGCAGCCCGACGCTGGATGACTGCATCTTCGACGGCAATGCAGCCTTGACGGCCCACGGCGGCGGGATGAACAACTCCGTGAGCAGCCCGACCTTGACGAACTGCGAGTTCCGGGGCAACACCGCGGATAACGACGGCGGCGGGATGTACAACAACGACGCCAGCAGCCCGGCTCTTACGGGTTGCTTGTTCGAGAACAACGCGTCGAACGGCGGCAACGTAGGAGGTGGCGGTGGGATCCACAACCGGGATCACAGCAACCCGACCCTCGCGAGCTGCACGTTCCTGGGCAACACCGCTGCCACCAATGCCGGCGGGGTGTACAACGAGAACGTCAGCAGCCCGACCGTGACAGACTGCACGTTCATGGGCAACAGCTCGTCGACGAACGGCGGCGGGATGGGCAACTTCAGCGGCAGCAGCCCCACCGTGACGGGCTGCACCTTCGACGGCAACACCGCCAGGTTTGGCGCGGGGATGCACAACAACCAGGACTGCAGCCCTGAGGTGACCGACTGTCTCTTCGTCGCGAACGTCGCCGACGCCGTCGAAGGCACCGGCGGGGGCATGGACAACACGACCGGCGCCAACCCCCTGGTGACCGACTGCACGTTCGACGGCAACTCGGCTCACCTTGGTGGCGGGATGCGAAACGTCACCGACAGCTGCCCGACCGTGAGCAACTGCGTCTTCACGGGCAATTCGGCCACCACGGACGGCGGCGGGATGTGCAACTCAAACAACAGCTGTCCGACGGTGACCGGCTGCTCTTTCTCCGACAACAGCGCCGCGGTCAACAGCGGTGGCATGGAGAACATCGCCAGCAGCCCGACCGTGATCGACTGCACGTTCGTGAACAACAGCTCGTCGACGAATGGCGGCGGGATGGGCAACTTCAGCGGCAGCAGCCCGACCGTGACCGGCTGCACCTTCAACGGCAACACGACCACGTTCGGCGCCGGGATGCACAACAACCAGGACTGCAGTCCGGTTGTGACCAACTGCGTCTTCAGTGAGAACGCCGCCGACTTCGGTGCCGGGATGGAGAACCTCACCAGCAGCAGCCCGATCGTGACCACCTGCACGTTCAGCGACAACACGGCCGCGGGCGATGGCGGCGGCATCCGCAACGTCACCAACAGCAACCCGACCGTGAGCAACTCGGTGTTCTGGGGTAACCTCCCCGACCAGATCGACGACAACGTCGGGTCCACGACGACCGTGGCGTACAGCGACGTCCAGGACGGCTGGCCGGGCACGGGCAACATTAACGCTGACCCGCTGTTCGTCGATGCTGACAACGGTGACCTGCGGCTTCAGCCCGCCTCGCCGTGCATCGACGCCGGCGACAACACGGCGGTGCCGGGCGGGATCGTTACCGATCTGGACGGCAACCCGCGGTTCAAGGACGACACGGGGACCATTGACAGCGGGGTCGGACCCGCGCCGGTCGTGGACATGGGTCCATACGAGTTCCAGTTCACGACGATCACGGTTATCGGTTTCGGAGCGCCGGAGCCGTTTCCCGCGGCCGGCCCCGCCAACCGCCAGGCCGTGGGGGACTTGAACGGCGACGACTTTGTCGACGTGGCCATCGTGATTCCCGGCATGAGCCCGCTGGTGAACGGCGTGGTCCAGGTCTTCCTGAACCTCGGCAACGACCCCTCCGGCGTCTGGCTCGGCCTCGACTCAAAGACCATCGAACTCGTGGAGATCGGCTTGGACCCCAGCGCCATCACCGTCGGCTTCTTCAACAACGACCCCCATCTGGACGTGGCGGTCACCAACGCCGCCGCCGACAACGTGCAGATCCTCGTCAACGACGGCTCCGCGGTTCTCACGGTCGTGCAGACGATTGCCGTCGGCAATGAGCCCAGCGCCATCGTCGCCGAAGACTTCAATCTCAACGGCTTCATCGATCTGGCCGTCACCAACAAGCTGGATGCGAGCGTGATGATCCTGGACAACGACGGTACGGGATTCTTCACGGCCGGCACGCCAATGGAAACCGGCGGTCTTCTCCCCGTCGGCCTCGTTGTCGGATCCATCGACGACGAGGACAAGTGCCCGGACCTCTCGGGCATCAACGAGCTCGGCGGAGCCGAGGGGGGCGATCCGCCGGGCAACGTGTTCGTGCTGCGGAGCATGGGCCCCGGCGCGTTTCAACCCGCCGAGACCTACGCGATCGGCGTCAAGCCGACGGACCTGTCGCTGGGCGACCTGGACCACGACGGTCTGCTGGACGTCGTGGCCGTCAACGAGGTAGACGCGACCGCGTCGCTCCTGATCAACCAGGGCGGCGGCATTCTGAGTCCGGCACCCGATCTTCCCGTCGGGCAAATGCCCCTCTCGGTCGAGGCCGTGGATCTCGACGGCGACGGCGACCCGGACCTGGCCATCGTGGCCGACGATCCGGACCTCGGCCCCGCCGTCCAGGTCTTCGAAAACCTGGGCACCGCGCCGGGGGACGTTCTGTTCGGCGTGCCGCAGGCGTTCGATGTGGTGGACGTCCCCAAGTTCGTCGTCGGCGGCGACTTCAACGCCGATGGCCTGTCGGATCTCGTGACCGTGAACGAGGTCCTCAAGAGCCCGGACGCGGGCTCCGTGACGGTCCTGCTGAGCGAGCCGGACGTGCTCCCGATCGTCGGGTGCCTGACCCTCAAGGGCCTGGAGGTCGTCTGCCACGGCGACGGCTCGACCTTCACGTACACGGTTCAGGGGATCAACTCGTGCACGGGCGGCGTGGAGACGTTCACGTTCACGGGATCGGGCGGGGCACCGGGACAGGAGATCTGCTTCACGCTCGTGGTCAGCAACGGCGGCTTCTGCTGTATGACCGAGCTGTGCGCGACCATCCCCGACTGCTCGCCGCTGGAGAATCCCTACGACCTCACCGGCGATGGGATTGTCGGTGTCGAAGACTTCCTGATCCTGATGGGAAGCTGGGGGCCGTGCGACAGCTGCGGGTCAGTGCCGTGCCCCGCCGACCTCGACGGCGACTGCGCGGTGGGGATCACGGACTTCCTGCTGCTGCTGGGGCATTGGGGCTGACGACGAGCGGCGATACGCCTCGATGTTCGCTTCGAGCGTGCGGCGCAGCCTGTCGGTTCTGGGCCCGGCGGGAGCGTCGGCCAGGAGTGACAGGGCCTCTTCGGTCGTCTCGATTGCGCGGTCACGATCGTCGTTGACGGCCAGGCGCTTGGCCTGCAGGGCGAGCGTCGTGATCAGCCCCCACCGGACGGCCGCGTGGCCGGGCTCCCGCTCCAGGAGTGACTCGTAGGCGGCACGTGCCTGATCAAGATGATGCTCGGCCTCAAGCTGGCGTCTCGCCAGCAGGCTGACATCGCCGAGGGCCGAGAGGTTGCGGGCCGCGGCCACCTCGAGCCCGAAGTTGGCCGGGTCGGCTCTCACCAGTCGTTGAACGGTGGCGAGGGCCCTTTCATGGGACCGTGCCGCCTCGGCAAGATCCCCGAGCTCCATCTGCGTCTCTCCAATCCTCTCATGGACGTCGATCAGAAGCTCCTGGTACCGGGCGTTGGCCGGCCGCGCCGTCACCAGCGAAACGACGATCGCCTCGAACTCGTGGAAGCTCTTCAGCGCGCCGGCGTGGTCGTCCAGCGCAGATCGGGCCATCCCGTCCAGCTGATGGCCCAGCGCAAGGTCCTTCCTGGCGCGGGTGCTCGTGGGATTGTCTCTCTGGCGTTGCCGGGCTCGTTCGAGAAACACGTTGATGTATGAGAGCGCCTCGTCGGGGCGGTCCACGGCGAGCAGAACCCGTCCGAGCAGAAACTGCGTTACGGCGAGGTCGCGCCGAGCCCGCCCGTTGTCCGGATCCTTCCTGGCGATCTGCTCCCGAATCTCCAGTGCCTCCAGGTATGCGATGACGGCCCGCTCGAAATCGCCCCTGGTTTCGAGCAGCTCACCGCTGTCGATCAGTTGCACTGAGACGTCCCTCGGTCCATGAGCATTGCCCTCCGCCGCGAGTTGCCTGCGCATGGTCATCGACTCGTCGTAGTGAGCCTCCGCCTCGTCCAGACGTCCGAACCGGGCCAGCGCCATGCCCACATTGTTGAGGCCGATGGCCAGTCCTCGGCGGTGTTCCTCGGAATCGGCGTCGACGAGCGCTCTGCGCAGCTCGAGGGCTTCGTTGTACGCGGCCAGGCCGGCGGCCATGTCGCCGCTGTGCACGTGGACATCGCCAACCTTCATGAGACTCACGGCGAGGTACTTCCGGCGATCGAGGTCTGATGACCGCTCCTCGGACAGCTCCCTGCGAAGAGCCAGCGCGACCCCGTAGCTCTCCATCGCATCCTCGAGCCGGCCGGCACTCGGGTTCCGAATACCGCCGCGAATGTCACCGAGCCTGTCGTAGGCCAAGGCGAGGTCGTGCTTCAAGACGGGGAAGTCGTCCACGTCCTCCGAAATTTCATTCAGACACTCAAGGGCGCTGACGACGAGAATCTCTCGAACCGGCAAGGCGCCGTCAAGAGTCTGAACGGACCTGTAATACTCGTCCATGAGCTTTCGCGACAAACCCAGTACGCTCTCGAGGTGGCGAACCGCCCGATCTCGCTCGGTGTCGGCGACCTCGCGTTGCGCGGTGGCGACGTTCGCCTGCCACGACGTCGCCACGATCCCTGCGAACAGCACCAGGACGATGGCCGCCGCCGCGGTCACGAGGCCCTTGTTGCGGCGGGCAAATTTGCTGAGCTGGTACCACGCGCTGGGGGGCCGAGCCGCGATTGGCTCGTTGTTGAGGTGGCGGCGAACGTCGGCCGAGAAGGCGCTGGCCGACTGGTAGCGGCGTGTCTTGTCCTTCTCCATGGCCTTGCCGACGATCGTCTCCACGTCGCCGCGGAGGACGCGGTTGAAGGAGCTCAACGGGGCGGGAAGGACCTCGCGGATGACCCGCACCGCCTCGTGGACCATCTTGTTCTTGACGTCGTAGGGAAGCCGGCCGGCCAGCAGCTCGTAGGCGACGACGCCCAGGGCATACACGTCGCTTCGCGTGTCCAGCTCATCCGGATCGCCGCCTGCCTGCTCCGGGCTCATGTACGGAACGGTGCCGATGAGCTGGCCGATGTCCGTGCGCAACGTCGTCGTCTGGATGTCCCCGTCGGTCGCCCGCGCAACGCCGAAGTCGAGGATCTTGGGTTGGCCGGACTCGTCGACGAGGATGTTGTTCGGCTTGAGATCACGGTGGATCACGCCGCGCTGGTGCGCGTGCTGCACGGCGTCGCCGATCTTCGCCAGCAGGCCGAGCCGCTGACGCGTGCCCAGGTCGTGAACGGTCGCGTAGCTGCTCAGCGGCTGGCCGTGGATCAGCTCCATGGCGAAGTACGGCTGACCGCCCGCGCCGATGTCGAACGTTCCGGCCTCGTAGACCTGGGCGATGCCGGGGTGCTGGAGCTTGCCGAGCACTTGGGCCTCATGCTGGAACCGGGCGAGCATGGAGCTGGACGCCACGCCAGCGTTGATGACCTTGAGGGCGACCGTCCGCTTGGGGCTGTCCTGCTCCGCTTCGTAGACGACGCCCATCCCGCCCTTGCCGAGCTCACGGATGATCCGGTAGTGGCCGATGCGTTGGGGCGCTAGAGCGTCATCGGCCGCCACGCCGATCGACACCTCGGCACTGGTCGCTGTCGGCCCATTGCTCAGGACGGGCTCGTTGTCGTTTTTTTCGGTCACGCCGCGCCTCCCCACGGGCCATCAAGATCGCAGAAGATTGTCGCGTTGCGTGCCCCGCGAAGCAAGCACTCGTCGAACAGACGGCGACCGGTCGCTGCGTACGAGTCTCCAGTGACGGTCGAGATCGTCCTTCTCGTCTCGTCCGACCGGCCCTTGCTGACCAGCGTGGTCTCGCTGCCGACCGTGGTCGCCGTGACCACGAGGAGGGCCTCGATCCGCTCGGCCACCTCGGCCGGGGCACCGGGCTGGTACCGGCCGCCAAGGTGCTTGGCCAGGAACTCCTCGATCACCGCGACCATGGCGAAAGACCGAACGTGTAGGGGTTCGCGCCCAGCTTGTCCCCCAGCTTCAGGCCCAGCTGAACCGCGGAGCACCCCTGTCCTCGTCACGTCGTATCTGTTGTACCACGGTGTCATCGGGTACCGGTTCTGGTCGCGAGTGCGTCCCTGTGCTCGGCTTCCTCGTCAGCGCCGGATTCGTTATCTTCAAGCTCTTTCGATGATGTGAAGGCGAAACGATTTCGCGGAGCGAAGTACTGGCATGACCACGCAGGAAACCGATCCGGGCGTCGCCCGCACGGCCGGTGAGTACGCGGTGACGGCCCGGGGGATCGTCAAGCGCTACGGCGATCTGGTCGCGGTCGACGGCGTTGATCTCGAAGCGCGTCGCGGCACCTGCCTCGGCGTGCTCGGCCCCAACGGCGCCGGCAAGACCACGATGATCGAGATCCTCGAGGGGCTCAAGACCCCCGACGAGGGCAAGGTGTCCGTGCTCGGGCGGTCGTGGCACGAGGACCCTCGCGCGATCCAGGAACGGATCGGTGTGCAGCTCCAAGAGACCGATTTCCAGGACAAGGTCAAGGTCTTCGAGCTGTTGCGTCTGTTCCGCAGTTTCTACCAAGACGGCGCCGATCTTGAGGAGATCATCGAGCTCGTCGGCCTCGGCGACAAGCACAACGCCTACGTCAAGGCGCTTTCCGGAGGCCAGAAGCAGCGGCTGTCGGTCGCGTGTGCCCTGCTCAACGAGCCTGAGGTCCTGTTTCTCGACGAACCCACCACCGGCCTCGACCCGCAGGCGCGCCGGCGCGTGTGGGAGGTCATCGAGGCGTTCAAGGCCAAGGGCGGCACCGTCCTGCTCACGACCCACTACATGGAAGAGGCCGAACGGCTCGCCGACGACCTGATCATCATGAACCACGGCCAAGTGATCGCGCGGGGCTCGCCCGCCGCGATCATCGCGTCGCTCGAGGCCGAGAGCGTGGTGCGTTTCTCCCCGGCCCTCGGCAGCGGCCGGGGGCTGAGCGAAGAGGAGCTCGCCGGGCTCGAAGGAGTGCGCTCGGTTCGCGTCGAGGGCGGCACGATCGTGCTCTCGGTCGTCCGGACCCAGGCCGTGATCTCGAATCTCTTCGCGCTCGTCGAGGCCCGCGGGCTCGAACTCGACGATCTTCATACCCACCGGCCGACGCTCGAGGACGTGTTTGTATCGCTGACCGGGGAGACCCTCCGCAATGAGTAGGGGCGACGAGATTCGCGAGCTGACGCGCGTCCGAGTGCTGAGCTTCATTCGCGAACCCGAGGCGATCTTCTGGGTGTTCATCTTCCCGGTCGTGCTCGCGGCGGTGCTGGGGTTCGCCTTCCGCGCCGGCGGCGTCGAGCCGAGCCGGATCGCCGTGCTGGACGGGGCCGGCGCGCCGGAACTTCTCACGATCTTCGACGCCGCCGACGAGCTCGAAGCCGAAATGATCGAATCACGTGACGAGGCGCTGCACCAGGTGCGCAAGGGTGCCGTGGACGGACTGGTCCAGCCGGGCGCCCCGCCGAGACTCCTGTTCGATCCGCAGCGGCCTGAGGCGGCGACGGCAAGGCTGCGCGTCGAGCGCGCCCTCGCCCGCGCGTTGGACCCGGACGCCGAGCCCGTACTCGAGCTTGAGCCGCGAGCGGAGCCGGGCTCCCGTTATGTGGACTTCCTGTTTCCGGGGCTTATCGGTATGAACCTGATGGGGACAGGCATGTGGGGCGTCGGCTTTGCCATCGCTGACATCCGCCGTCGCAAGTTCCTCCGTCGGCTTCTTGTCACGCCGATGCGCAGGAGCTCGTTCATCAGCTCGTTCATGCTCTCGCGGCTGGTGTTCCTCGTCCTTGAGCTGGCCTTCCTCGCAGGGTTCGGGGCCTGGATCCTGGGCATCCCCTTCCGCGGCAACCTGATCTCGTTCTTTCTCATCAGCCTGCTCGGTGCGCTCGTCTTCGCAGCCATGGGCATCCTCGTCACCTCGCGGGCGAAGACGATCGAGGCCGCCTCGGGTCTCATGAACTTTGTGATGCTGCCGATGTGGCTGTTCTCGGGAGTCTTCTTCTCCTACGAGCGCTTCCCTGACGCCGTGCATCCCCTTCTGCGCGTCCTGCCGCTCACCGCCCTCAACGACGCCTTGCGAGCGATCATGCTCGACGGCGAATCGATCTTCGCGCAGGGGATCGAGGTGGCCATCATGACCGCATGGTGCATTGTCTGTTTCGTCGTCGCTGTCAAGATCTTCCGCTGGGAGTAGGCAGTCAGGACGGGTGCCGATCCAGCTCAAGGTCTTTCTGACCGCCCTCGCGATCGTCGACGACATTGGTGCCGTGCTGGTCATCGTGACCGCAGGCGACCCCTGCGATTGTGAGCTTCGAGAGGCACGACATCACCTGGGCTCATCGTCGGCGCCGCAGGGCCCCCGAACCACCCTGGATGTCGGAGGCCACGCCGCCGTCAGTCTTCGAGTGCATAGAGCCATTCGATCTGTCGTCGCTGCAACCACTCCGGCGACCATCTGAGGCCTGCATTCCTGAGCTTGCGCATCGAGCGATTGCGGATGTGGGCAACCTTGCCGTATCTCCATGCGGTCTTGACCATCCGCCGCACCCTCGACCGGCGGCGATGCTCGTATTCCCTGAGCGCCTCCCCTGCTGTCAGGCCGCTCGAAAGCGTGCGTGCCAGGACAAGCGCATCTTCAATGGCCTGCGCACCGCCTTGTCCCAGATTCGGCGTCATCGCGTGCGCGGCATCACCGATCAAGACAACGCGGCCTTGCCGCCAACGCTTCATCGGCGGGAAGTCGTACAGGTCGGTGAGGATGATCTCTTCCGCCGGCGTGCCCTCGATGATCTCCGGGATCGGGGAGGGAAAGCTCGCGTAGCGTTCGACGAGCTCCTTGGGCTCGATCCCGTCCGACCTCGCGCTGCCCGCCGGTGCCGTGACCGGCGCGAACCAGTACACCGCTCGCGCCCCGATCGCAGAGAACCCGAACCGGACCTCGCCGCCCCACACCTCCCAGCACGTCCGGGCCAGGGCATCCGGCAGCTCCATGTTGGCGACGCCCCGGTAGCAGGTCTGTCCAGCGTAACGGAGTCGCACGGTCGGGAAGAGTGCACAGCGGATGGCGGAGTTGATGCCATCGGCTCCAACGAGCACGTCGCCTTCGGCTTGGGTTCCGTCCGCAAACTGCACGCTGACGCCGTCGTCGGCCTGCTCGAATCCGATGCACTCTTTGCCAAGGTGAAGCGTGTCCGGATCGACGTGCTCGGCGAGGACTCGCTGCAGCTCGGCGCGGTGGATCGAGACGGTGGTGTGACCGTACTTCGCCTTGATCCGGCCGAGGTCGATGCTCATCAGCAGGCCGTCATCCTCATCGCGCAGCTCGATGCGGTCCAGAAGCACGCCGCGCTGAGCGACGGCGTCATCCAGATCCAGCCGTTCCAGCACCAGCATGGCGTTGGTGGAGAGCCACACACCCTTGCCCACGGTCTGCAGCTCGACGGCCGACTCGTAGACGTGAGCGTCGAGACCTCTTTGCTGAAGCGCCCGGGCCGTTGTCAGGCCACCGATGCCGCCACCGACGACCAGGACCTTCCGCATGGCATCACCCGACTCCAAGAGTAACAGTATCAAGTCAAGAGCTCGATTCGCCGGTTGAGGCCCTGCTGGGGGTCGTCTCGATCATCGGTCCCTGCTCGGCCTGCTCGCTGCGGCGCTCCGGGGCGTGCACGCGAGGTGCCCTCCGGCCCCGGCGTAGCCGACGGCACGCCAAAAGTCGACGCGTGAGGCTCAAACGGGACGGCCATGAAGCCGATAACACTGCCGTTGTGATTGGCCGCGTGAAACCTCGAAACAGGGCGCCGGGCGTGGAGCAACCGGTGCGTCACGCCGCGAGGGCGGCGGCGCTGCTGATTCTGTTCGGCACCTGCGGCTACATGTGGATCGAAGGCTGGAGCTTCACGCAGTCCCTCTTCTTCACGGTCATCACGCTCACGACGGTCGGCTACGGCGACTACGGCCTGTCCGAGAATGGGCTGCGTTTCACGACCATCCTGATCGTCGGTGGTTTCGGTGTGTTCGCGTACTCGGTGGGGCAGCTGGCCCCGATCATCATGAATGAGCGGCTCGCTCGGGAATGGAAAATGAATCGCCACATCAAGAAGCTGACAGACCACTTCATCGTGTGCGGGCTCGGCCGTGTCGGCCGCGCCGTGTGCCAGAGCCTGACTCAGCAGGGTATCTCGTTCGTCGCCGTCGACCCCGACCAGGCGGCGGTCGACCAGGCGACGGCGGAGGGCTATATGGCCATCACCGGGGATGCAGCCACCGACGAGATCCTCATCCAGGCCGGCGTGAAGGGGGCACGGTGCGTCGCTTGCGTGACCAACTCCGACACCGAGAACATCGTGATCACGTTGAGTGCGCGTGAGCTGAACGGCGACCTGTTCATCATCAGCCGCGCCGAGGATGCAGCGGCGATCCGGAAGATGGACCGGGCGGGGGCGTCCCGGGTGATCTCGCCGATTCTCGCCGGCGGATCGAGCATCGCCAACGCGATGATCAAGCCGCACCTCGCGGAGCTGCTCGAGCAGTCCAACGACGCGGAAAGCGGCATTTCGCTGGCCGAAGTGGCGATCACCGAGACGTCACAGCTCAACGGCCGCACGATCCGCGAGTGCGGCTCGGGCCACAAGTCGGTGGTCTTTGTCGCCGTTAAGCGTCGCGAACAGCCGGCCCGGCTGCGGCCGCCCGCCGACGAGTCGCTTCAGGGCGGCGACGTCCTGATCGTGGCCGGCGACGTGCTCGCGGTGGGACGTCTTCAGCAGGAAGCACGAGGCCTCAAGACGGCGGCATAGAACCGAGAGGGGCGACGATCGAGCCGAGGATCGACTGGCGGCGCGTCAGGCCGCTTCGTCCGGGCCGGAGATCGGTACGCAGCGGCGGAGGCACAGCACGTCACGAAGGCGATACCGCCCTGGTCGAGGAGCGGGACGCGTGACTTGTCCGGTCGAGCCTTTTCAACCTCGGCGGCCGCGGACGGTTCCTTCACCCTCGCCGAGTCGAAGGGCTCGCCCGTCGTCCTCGAAACGCAGGGGCTTGGAGACGCCGGTCATCCGGTCGAAGGAGGCGAAGCTGCCGCCGGACGTGGGATAGAAACGGAGCCGAGCGTCGACGCCGCGGACCGAGTAGCCCAGAAGACGTTCCTCGGTTTTGCGATCCCAGACGTAGGCACGGTCCTCGTGTCCGTTCTCGAAAAGGAACCGCACGACGGTCGCATCACGCTCGGGCCGCATCGCCGAGCCGAGGACCACGTGCCGCTGAAACCGCCCGTGCTCCGCTTCCCAGTCGCGCATGGTCTCCCGGCGGCCGGCCTGGAGGCGCTCCATGGCCGTGCGCCGGCCATAGGCCTCGTAGAGGGGTGCGAAGTCGCCGGCGAGCCAGGCCGAGACGACCTCGTCGATCCGCCTCGAGAAGCGGTCGCAACGCTCGGGGTCGACGGGCCGGGTCGAGTGGAGGTGGGCGAAGGCGCGCGGCCCCTGCGCCTCGGCGAGAAGCGAGCCGCCGTCCACGGTGACCCGTAGTATGTCGCCGGCCAGCTCGTACACGCCCGCGACGGCCGCGAGCGTCTCGGCGGAGGACTCGACGACGTCGGGCAGCTCCGGGTAGGGGACGCCCGCGAGCAGACGCCGGCCAAGCTGCTCGAGGAGACGTTGAGCGAGCGGGAAGCCGGCGACGACGTTGGACTGGAGGAAGATGATCGCCGAGGCGTCCGGGATGATCGCCATGTCGGCGAAGTGAATCCCATTGCCCCCGTTGTGCGTGATCACCTTGATGTCGGGCGGAAGAGCCATGACCACCCAGCCGTAGCCGTAGTGAGAATCGCCGCTTTCGCGGACATGCGGTGTCCAGTACTGCTCCATGGAGGCGGAAGAGAGGACCCGGCCCGCCGTGAGCGCCTGCGCCCAGCGGAGCATGTCGTAGGCGGTCGAGTGGATGCCCCCGTTGGCACGCAGCACCCAGTACGGGCCGTCCGTGTCCATGGGCCGCTCGAGGACGGTGCCCCAGCGCTCGCCCGTAGCGTACCCCTGGGCCACCCGTCCCTCGCCCCAGGCCGGGAGCTGGTAGCCGGTCTCGAAGATGGCGTTGGGCAAGAAAAGCCGATCGCGGACGAACTGCTCATACGTCCCGCCGGTGAGCTGCTCGATGATCACCCCCAGCAGGCTGTAGCCGGCGTTGGAGTACGCGTAGCCCTCGCCCGGCCCAAACGCGAGCCCCTGGTCGAGGGCCCGCCGCACGAACGCGTCGCGTTCGATGGGGTCGAAGTCGCCGATGCCGTCCAGGTCGACGATCCCCGAGGAGTGGGTGAGCAGGTGGTGCAGCGTGATCGACTCCTTGTCCGCCGGGACGTCTGCAAAGTGCTTCGTAATCGGGTCCCGGATCGAGAGCCGGCCTTCCTCCTGCAGGAGCAGGATCGCCGCACCGGTGAATTGCTTGGTGATCGATCCGATCGTGCTGACGGTCCCCGGCCCCCAGGGGATGCCCCGTTCGCGGTCGGCGAGACCGTAGCCCTCGACCAGGATCGGCTTGCCGTCCTTCGCGACCAGGACGACACCCTCGAAGCCGAGCTTCGCGAGCCGCCCGAGGTACGTGCTGGTGTCGGCTCCGAATCCTTGGGCGGGCGTCACCGCACTTGTCTGCGCGGGAAACGCGGCGCAAAGCAAAGCGGCCGGCAGGGCCGCGTCGAGCCAGCGTGATCGTATCATGGCAAACTCCTCAGTGACCGGTACTGGCTTGTTCGGAAGGGGAGGCCGGTCGTTACGGAGCGTCTGGAGCTTGGCGGCGGCTTATCGCCCGCAATTACTGAAAGGGGCGTGTCAAGGCCTCGACGAGCTGGCTGACGGCGGTCGTGAGCTTCGGGTGCGACGACTCCAGGTTTCGTCCCGCCGCCCGCAGGCGTTCGATCATCGATTCGTGCTCGGACGAGGTCGGTGCCTCCGGCCGTTGGAGCATCCGCCGGATGTCATCCGTGATGGCCACGAGCAGCCGCCGCGTCTCCTCGTGCACTTCCGGGCCGGCTTCGAGCTCCCGGTGAAGCTCGGTCAGACGATCGCGAAGCTGTGATTCTTCCATCGACAGGTCCTCTTGCGGCGCCACCGCCAGGATACAGGATTGGCGGGCAACGCGACGTCTCGTGGTTCTGCGATACACTTGCGTCGGGCTCCCGGATCGACAGCGCTCTTCCATGAATTATTCAAACGTCGCGAACCAGCTGGGCAAGCTCCTGGTCATCTTCGGCGTCTGCATGGCCGGCTTCGCGATCGTCGCGTTGGCGTTCGAGGAGTTTGCGGGGGAGGGCGTGGACGTGCAGGCGGTGGGCGCGCTGCTGATCGGCGCCGCCTGCTGCCTGGTTGCCGGGGGCGGGGCGTGGTTCGCCACCCGCCGTGGCGATCGATTCCTGGGACGCCGCGAGGCGCTGCTGCTGGTGGTCCTGAGCTGGATCCTCGGAGCGTTGTTCGCGGCCCTGCCGTTCTGGTTCTGGGCGCTGCTGCCCGGCGAGGCCCCCGCCGGTCATCCCTTCCGGTCATTTGAAAACTGCTACTTCGAAGCGACGAGCGGTTTGACGACCACCGGGGCCACGATTCTCTCGGACATCGAGGCGGTGCCGCGGGAGATCCTCATGTGGCGGGCCTTCACCCACTGGATCGGCGGGCTGGGCATCGTGGTGCTGTTCGTGCTCGTCCTGCCTTCGCTGGGCGTGGGCGGCAAGCGGCTCTTCAAGGCCGAGGCGGCGGCCGGGCCCGCGCCGGGCACGCTGCAGGCACAGTTGAGGGGCACCGCCCGCGTGCTGCTGCTGATCTACGTCTCCCTGACGGTCCTGGAGGTGCTGGCCCTCTGGACGGTGGGCCGGATGACCCTCTATGACTCGATCTGCCACGCGTTCTCCAACGTCGCCTCGGGCGGGCTGAGCCCCCGCAACGCGAGCATCGGCGCCTACTACGACCGGCCCGCGGTGGATGTCATCGTCATCGTGTTCACCGTGCTGTCGGGGGTGAACTACGGCCTGTATTTCCTGTTGTGGCAGCGGCGGGTCTCAGACGTCTGGCGGAACAGCGAGCTGAGGCTCTACCTGGGCTGCCTGATCGTCGCGTCGGTGCTCGTGTCGATCTCCCTGGCCACGAGCCGCTCGCCGCTGGTCCTCACGACGGGTGAGACCATCGACGCGACGGTCACCGAGTCGATCCGCCAGGGCGTCTTCACCAGCGCGTCGATCCAGACCGGCACCGGATTCTGCACGACCGACTTCGACCGCTGGCCGTTTCCGGCCCACGCCGTCCTGTTCACCATCATGTTCATCGGCGGATGCTCCGGCTCGACGACGGGCGGGCTGAAGGTGATCCGGGTCTGGATCTGCCTCCGGGTGCTGGCATCCGAGCTCGAGCACTTCGTCCGGCCTCGGGTCGCCCGGCCGATCATGATCTCGGGTTCGACCGTGGACCGTCGGGCCCAGCTCGCGGCGATGATCTACGCGGCTGGCATCATTGTGCTCTTCGCGACGGGCTGGGTGACGGTCATGCTCCTCGAGCAGCTCAACCCCGCGGGCGCCTGCTCGTCCGTCACCGCCGCCTCCGCGAGCGTGGCGTCGCTGTGCAACGTCGGCCCGGGCTTCGGCGGCGTGGGGGCGATCGACAACTACGGCTGGATGACCGGCCCCAGCAAGTTGGTCCTCTCCCTGCTCATGGCCGTGGGACGCATCGAGATCTTTCCGTTCGTGGTCCTGCTGCTTCCAGGGTTCTGGCGCTCGCCGTGAGGCTCGATCAGCCCCATGCCCAAGGCCCGAGAGCCGTTGAACTGCCCGCGGATTGAGCCGATAGACGAGTGGTGACGGTCTCTGGGCGGTCGCCGCAGCCGGCCGGCCCGACCGGAGTCCCGGCGGCCGGCGGGAGAGAGGTTCGATGAACACATCCCTGCTCATCGGCTCCGGGATCGTCGTGGCCGGGCTGGTCTTCCTCGCGGTCGGCGTCGCCGGGGTGACCTCGTGGCGTCGGACCATGAAGCGCAGCCGTGCGAGCCTGTCGTGGCCCACGGTGCAGGGGCGGGTGCTCGCCTCGGACGTGCTTACCCGCTACAGCGATCAGTCCCGGTACGACCGGGCATCGGTGCTGTACCAGTACGTCGTCGGGGGCACGACGTACTCGTCCGACACGGTGTTCCATTCCGCTGTGCGTCTGTCCGGGAACATACAGCGGGCCCGCGAGACCGTCAGCAGGTACCCCGTGGGCAGCGAGGTGCGTGTCTACTACGACCCTGACGACCCGGAGGCCGCGGTCCTCGTGCCCGGAACCGCAGCGTTCTCCGGGGCGGCGCTGGCGATCGGCCTCTTCTTCGCATTCACCGGCGGGGGCCAGTTGCTCGTCGGACTGATCTGGGTCGCGCTGGTGATGTTCGTGTTTGGCGCGGATTAGGAGCGGAGCGTCGGACCATGGCAGAATCGCTCATCGTGTTCGGGGTGATTATTGTCGCCGTCGCGGCCCTCTCCTACATCCATGTGCGCCGCCGCCTGCACGAAGTGAGGGCCAGCGTGACGTGGCCCGCGGTGGAGGGAAGAATCGTCGAGTCCGAACTGACGTTCGAGCTGATCACGTCGGACCACTCCACGTACCGGCGATACAAGGCCCACGTGGTCTACGAGTACTCGATCGGCAGTCGCACATACCGATCCGACAGGGTTGCCTTCACCGACGACGGCCGCAGCAGCCCCCAGCCGATCCAGCGAACCGTGAATCGATACTCGCGAGGCGCCCGCGTCACGGTCTACTGCGACCCACGGAAGCCGCAGACCGCGGTCCTGGAGCGCGGCGCGGCCGCGTTGCGCAAGGCCAGGATCGAGAGCCTGGCCATGGGCCTGTTCGGGCTCGGCCTGGCTCTACTCGGTGGTTACCTGGCCGGGCGGTAGTGCGCGCTTGGCGATCATTTGCTCGGGCGCGGGGATCCGGACGTTGCCCACGAGACGGGCCGAGGTCGGGAACGCGGGATGGTGGTCGTGCCACGCCTTGCCGTATTCAGAAGCACGACTCGCGCCGGGGGCTGAGAAAGGTCAGCACGGTCCCCAGGCGCCCAGCACCGCCAGATAGTCCACGATGTCGACGGTTCCATCATGGTTGACATCCTCGGGACACGGCTGTGGCAGCGCATCGGGACAATCCGTTTCGGGACAATCGCCCCATGCCTCCAGCACGGCGAGGGTATCTTCGGTGGCGACGAGACCGTCGCCGTCGAAGTCCGCCACGCAGAGCTCATCCAGCACGACCAGCGCATAGCCGTCCAGGGCGAGGACGGCATCGACATCCTCGCGGTAGGCAGCGAGCAACCGATCACTCTGCGGCCCCTCATGATGGCCGAGCAGGACCAGCCGGCCGTTGTCAACGATGAAGGAGGGACTCCCCGAATCCCCCCCCACCCCGAAACAGCGGTCCCCGTTGTTCTCGTCATCGATCAGGAATCGATCCAAGAAGAGCTGCTCGAGCGGCGGCCCATCGAGAGAGTCGATCGCCGTGCGTCCGGCCTTGGATCCCTGTCCGAAGTACATCACCTCCCGGCCATGCTCGTACTTCGAGAGGTCGGCGCTGAGTATCGGATAGAAGGAGACCTTGTCCGTCGCCGGGATCGGGCTGGTCAGCCTGCCGATGGTGACATCGTCATGGTGCTCCCGGATCCGGATGTGGCTGTCAACCGTGTATTGCCTGAACTCTCCGTCCCGGTTGATGAATCGGATGGTGCTGCCCAGCGCGGCGTGGGTGCTCGTCAAGAAGTGCTGAGGCGAGATCATGGCCGCCGTCTTCGGAGAGCTGTTCCAGCCGATACCCGACAGGTCGAAACCCGCCAGAAACAGCTCGCAGTTGGGTAACGTGTTGAAGCCCGGGTATCCGGCGGAGAATCGGTCGTGCCGCGCCGGATCGTACAGCTCCCAGTCAATGGCATGGATCAGGCTCGTCGAGAGCAGGAGAAAAGCGGCGCCGAGGCTGGCCGGCAAGGTGTTGCGGCCGGGCATCCGAACCTTGCTCTTCCCCATTGTGACGACCTTTCCTCCGAGTCCGGCGAAACAAGCGTACCAGGAGCCAGAGTCATCGCAAAGCTCTTTTGGCAATACCCGAACAACGCGGTCGTCCAACGATCGAGGATCAATCCACCAGGACGTTCGTCTCGATCCACCGACGGGCTTTGGTGACATCGCTGCAGACCAGAAAGACCTCCTGCCAGCTTCCCTGTCGGGTGTAGATGCACTTGAGCCCGGTCGTCGGACCCTCAACGTCACCACTGGGGGTGGTCGGATACTGGATCTTCAGCCCGCCGGGTGTCTTGCCGCGTTTGCGCCCGAGGCGGCCGGGGATGACTCGGCTCACGTATGGGCAGTTGCTCACGATCCGATCGAGGATCTCGTCCAGACCGGCGACCCGGCCGTGCTGCCTCTTGATGTTGCCGAACTTGGCCATGACGACTTCCTGCGGGCGGCGGCCCGGGAGGCAATGGCCAAGGACCGGCCCGGCGCTCGACCGACGAACTCAGATCACAACCGGCTTGCCGAGCTTGCGGCGGATCGCGGCGATCTGCCCGGCGTGCATCATTTCGTGCGACCCGGTCAGGTGCAGCACGGCGCCGACGGTGGGGAAGAACTTCCGGAGGTTTTCCGGGCTCGGCTGGTCGAGCTCGGCATCGTCGGTCTTGTCGATCGCGGCCTCGGCCGCCTTGTGCATCTTTCCCATGAGCTCGAAGTACTCGGCCTTCGTGAGGAAGTCACTCGGATCGTCGCTGCCGATGTTGTCTTTGCCGTGCTTCTCGGCGAAGCCCTCGGGCAGGTCGGGCACATCGGCGCCCAGGGCTTCGAGCAGCGACCGCTCCGAGGCGACGAGGTGACCGAGCTGCCACGCGAGATGGTTCGAGCCGGGCACCGCTCGAACAAACATCTCGTCCTCGGTGACGTCGTCGAGGTACATCTTCGTCACGTTGTGGCTGAAGCCGATGTTGTAGCGCAACAGGTCCTTGACGTTCATCGTTCAATCCTCCCTGGCGATGGGCGCGAACCCCGCCGTCTCATCTGACGAGAGTGTAGCAGGGACGGAGCAACTGATGTCACCGACTGAAGTTGTGGCAGCTGAGGCACAACGCGCTGGCTTCATTGGACATGACAAGCAGCGCCTCGTTGTCGCCGTATGGGTTGTGGCACGAGCCGCAGCCAACGCGGCCGTCGAAGAGACGGATTCTCGGGTCGAGGATGTGAGCCGGCACCAGATGGTCGCCCGCGCCGCGCGGCCGTTGCTCAACGCCGATCGGATGGCGGCCGACCAGGAACCGGGCCGCGGAGACCGGCCCGGCGGGACCGGTGCGGATTCCCGGGATTCGGGCCAGAGCCCCGTCGTGGCACTCCAGACACGACCGGCTCTCGGGGTCCGGGCTTGCGGGCCACGACGTGCCGCGGGAACTGGCCCGCGAAGCGCCCGGCCCCAGCAGGTGCGCGCGGCCGAGGGTCGCCGCGTGCAGCTCATCCATTCCGCCCCGAACCGGGGTATGGCACTCCAGGCACAAGCCCGGGTCCAGGGCGGGGTCAGGGGCGTCGGCCGGCCCGGCGTCGCGGCCACGCCGGCGGTGCAGGCCGTGACAGGTGGTGCACGTCATGGTGCCGTTGACAAGCACCAGGTGCGGCGGGGTCTGCATCGACGGGACGACACCGACGGGGCGGGAGAAGGCCGGCTCGATGTGGTGGCAGCTCTGGCAGGAGCCGGGGCCGCAGAGCTGCCGCCTCAGATCCTGCCGGCCGGCGGGTGCGGGCGCCGTGGCGCACATGAGGACGACGGCCGCGGTCAGACCGGCGATCCACCACCTGTTGCCCCCGGCGCCCTGCCTCACGGCTTTGCACTCCCATCAGAACCATCGGCCCTGGCGGGAGCGGTCTTTGGGCGGGGTCGCGATCGCCACGGACGGTGTCAACTGCGTCGTTCTTATCGGGTGCCGGTGTGCCCATCTGACGAGTCTCCGTGACCTCGCCGCGTCGACCTGGGCACACATTCCACCTGCGTCTCTATCCGTCGCGTCTGCGCGGGCGTGAGCATCGATAGACGACGGCCGGCGGCAGGCAGCGCAGGACGATCCGCGTACGCTGCACCTGCTCGAACGCCTGCGGCAGCATGCGGGCCAGCCGCCGCCCGCCCGTCAGCAGCAGGCTCTGCACCTGCGAGAACGTGACGAACATGCCCTGCTCGTGCAGGATCGACACCGCCGCCTCCAGACACGCCGCCTGGGTCTCGGGCGAGAACGACGCCCAGGGCAGGCTCGACACGACGACATCCGCCGGCGAGCCGTCGGCACGGCAACAGGCGGCGGCATCCTCCACGCGTCCGTGAATGACCTCCACGCCGGGGAAGCGCCGCCGAAGAACGTCGACGAAGCGCGCGTTGCGCTCGATGAGCAGGACGTGGCAATCCGCGGGCACGGCGTTGAGGATCGCCGATGTCATGGCCCCGGTGCCCGCGCCGAACTCGACGACCGACCGTACCCGCGACCAGTCGCCCCAATCCGTGATGGCCCGGGCCAGCCAACGTGAGCTGGGAACCGGCGCGCCGATCTGGCGGGGTGCGGTGAGGTATCCGCGAAGGTGCGTGGGCAGGGTCATGGGCGAAACGATGGTCCGGGGTCGGGGAACCAGTGAACATCACACGCGCTGGGACGGGAATGTGCAACCGGGGTGGGGGCGGTGTGGGGATTCCCTTGATCCTGGCCGTCGAGGACTCTCGCCGGCGCGCTACAATGGACGCGGCCCTGTTTCAGCAGCACCAGATCGTCATCGAGGGAGCGAGACCATGTCCACCGAACGAAAGCCCGGCAGCCGGGGAGTCCGCGATCCAAATGCCAACGAGCGGGCAAACCTGACGCCGCGCACCGACAGCGACCCGGCAACCCGCCAGAATCCGAAATCCAAGGGCAGCACCAAGACGGTCTCTCCCCGCAAGTCATTCAAGCAAAAGCCGCGCAAGCCCCGCAGATGACGAGCATGAGCGGGAGCGGGGTAACGGTCACCGACCCCCATCGGCAGGCCCCATTGCCGTTGTCGGGGAGCGCAAAGAGAAGGGTCGCGCCCGCGCCGGCGAGCGCGGCCCGCTG
>JBFGEG010000030.1:0-36296 GCA_041580235.1 Phycisphaerales bacterium | reverse complement strand
GATCTCGCCAAGGTCCACGAGCGATTCCAGGCAGCCCGCTCGACGCTGGGCCATGCAATCACGACGCTGCGGGTCGACGAACCACGGGCAACGCCCGAGTAATCGCTTGGATCACCGTGGACAACGGCGCGGGGGCCGGTAGACTCGCGCTGAAGGTGGAACCGATGAGACGACGCATTCCATGGCCTGCCACGCTGGTGGTGCTGCTGCTCGCTCGGCCCGCCGACGGTGAGCTCATCGCCGATCGCGCGACGCTCGACGCCTTGCTCGGCGCGGCGGCCGTCCACGAGGACTTCGAGTCGTTCGACGTCGCGCCCGGCGGCACGATGGCTCTTCTGATCCCGTTTCTCGATGCGGAGACGATCGTGCACGGCCAAGGCCCGGGGCTCGTCCAGCCCGGGGCCAGGTACGTGACGGGAGCGGGCGAGCCCGGTGATCTGCTCTTCTGGCAGGGTGACGGCTATACGGGCCTCCCCACGAAGACGCTCGGCGCCAGTCAGGGTATCGACGTCCTGGGCGAGCTGACCATCGAGTACGAGCGACCCATCATGGCTTTCGGCCTCGACCTGCTCGACTTTGAGGGCCTCTCGCACGTGACGACGGTCAGCATCTTCGATTCCGTCGGCGGTCTCATCGACAGCTTCGACCTGTTCATCGACGGGCCCGTCGGCGTGTTCCTCGGCTACGAGGCACCGGCCATCGGCGCCGTCTCGTTGACCGGCAGCCCGGGCGGGTGGTCCACGATCATCGACAATCACACGTACGGGGTTCCGACGCCGGCGGCGCTGCCGCTGCTCGCGGTGGCGGTCCTCGCGCGCGGGCAGCGTCGACGAGGGATCATCCGTTGAGCCGGGCGCTCAGCGGATGAAGCGGAGCTTGCCGAAGTTGGGCACCACGCCGCGGCCGTTGCCGGTCAGCGGGTAGGGGGCGGGGAAGTACACCACCCACGCCTTGCCCAGAAGCAGCTGGCGGTGCACGACGAACGGGCTGGGGTCGATCTGGTCGGCCACGTAGGGGTGGGGATTGCCCCACAGCCGCGAGTCCGAGGACGCGGGGCTGTTGTCGCCGAGCATGAAGAAGTGGTCGGGCCCCAGCACGGCCAGCTTGTCCGGATGGGTGCCGAAGGCCGGGCTCTGCGGCCGCACCAGCGTCTCGAAACCCGGCTGCGTCGAGTTCTTGGTCGCCTGTGTCGTGATGGTGTCGGCGCGGTAGTACAGGTCGCGATCCACCCGCACGCGGTGCAGGGTCACGGGCGAGCCCTCGACGATCCACCGCAGGGCGGGCGGCTCGGCCTCGATCCGCGGTGTGCGCTGCTTCCACGCCTGCATGGAGACACCGAAGGTCTGCTCGATGCGTTGCTGCGGGGTCCACTCGTAGTGCAGCGGCTCGCCCGCCGGCGAGCCGTTGATGAAGATCGTCATCGCCTGATCGACGTGCCAGAACTCGACGCCGTAGACCCTCCCCGGCTCCGGCATGGCCGCCTCCACCGACTGCTCGTGCAGCCACACGCCCGGCTGCTCGAGAGAGCCGATCCGCATGACGACCCGGCCGGCGGCGATCACGAACTGGAAACGGTGACCCCGCGCATCCAGCTCGAGGGTCGTCGACAGGCCCGGCTGCTCGGCCACGATTGCGGCCGCCACCCGGAGATCACTGATGTTCTGGTCGGCGCGGCCGCGCAGCGTCCGGGTGAGCGAGAACATGTTGTAGGGTGTCCAGTCGGTGATCCGCATGCGGCTGGAGTCCCATTGAAGCGTGGACCGGGCGTCGGTGTCGCACCGGTAGCTGCGACGATCGGACGTGCTCCACGCCTCGCCGTTCCACGGCGCGCCGTACGGCGGGCTCAGACGCTCCGGATGCACCGGGATGTAGTCGCTGTCGTAGACGGGCTGCCAGATGGAGCGCTGAACGTATTCGGGCTTGCGCTGGATCCGAAACGCCGTGAGATCGTCGCACTCGTCGGCCGGAGCCGCGAAGACGTCGCCGTCAACGAGCCAGATGGCCTCGTCGGGCAGGCCGATGAGACGTTTGATGTAGTTCTCCGCGTCGCCGTCGGGATCGGTGGGGTTCTTGAAGACCACGACGTCGAAGCGATCGGGCCTGGCGAAGGGATAGAGGCTCTTGAGGACCAGGATGCGGTCGCCCATACGCGGGCGCATCGTCTTCACCTGCACCGTGCTCAGCTGGTACTCCTTGCCGAGCATCGGGTCGTACAGGGCGCCGGGCCGGTTGCTCCCCTTGCTGTCCACCGGGTACGTGAGGCCCGTCTGATCCGAGTGAAGCAGCAGGTGCTCCCCCATCAGGGTCGGAGCCATGGAGCCGGTGGGAATGACGAACCCCTCCGTGACGAAACCACGGAATGTCATCGCCAGCACAAAGGCGACGATGAGCGACTGCAGCGTCCCGATCGTCGAGGTTTCATGGTGGGGTGTCGGCGGCGTCGGGTCCATGGCCGGTGATGGTACGGGAAATGCAGGAGGCGAGTTTGTTTAGGAGCCCTGCGTCGGCCCGCCGCCGCCGCCCCCGCTGCCATCGCCGCCGCCCCCGCCCCCGTCGTGCGAACCGCGTCGTCGACGCCGGCGGCGCCGTCGTCGCTTGGGCTGGTCGCCGCCGGACCGGGGCGTCTTGTCCGGCGGCGTCTCGGCCGTGCGCGTCGTCTCCGGCTGCGGTGCCTTGACGCCCGTCTTCTCCTGCGGCCGTGGCTTGCCGCCGCCGGTTTCCTGCTGCCGCGACGTGGCGCGATAGGCGTCCTGCTGCTGCCCGCGGGTGCGCTTCGGTCCCTTGCGGCGCCGGGAACGGGTGCGCTTCTCGTCGTCGGTCTTCTCGGCAGCCTCCTGTGGCGAGAGCCCGCGCAACGCGTCGTCGCCGGGCCGGTCCGTCTTGGCGCCGGGCGGCGGGCACTCGTCGGGGTGCACCAGCTCCTCGATGGGGACGGCGATCTCCTGGTCGTTGTGCTCGAGCTTCACGAGGGCCAGCTGCACCAGGATCTTCGTGTCAACCACCACGCCCGGCCCCTCCGACGTGCCGACCCGCTTGCCGCGTGACGGCAGCCTCTTGCGGAGCTCGTCGTAGGTCTGGTCCTCGTACCGAAGGCAGCACATCAGCCGCCCGCAGCGGCCGGAGATCTTGAGCGGGTCCAGCGTCGCCTTCTGAAGCTTGGCGGACCGCATGGAGACGGGCTTGAGGACCTTCAGGAAGTTCTTGCAGCAGCAGTGCTGGCCGCACCGCTCGTAGTCGGCCACGAGCCGTGCCTCATCGCGGGCCCCGACCTGGCGCATCTCGATCCGCGTCTTGAACTCCGCGGCCAACTGCCGCACGAGCTTGCGGAAGTCCACGCGGTCCTGGGCCATGAAGTAGAAGGTCAGCAGCTCCTCCCCCAGGATCGGCTCCACCTCGACCAGCTTCATGGACAGATCCAGCTCGCCGATCAACGCCTTGCACGTCTTGATGTACTGCTTCTTGCTGGAGTCCAGCGCCGCCTGCTTGTTCAGCTCCTCGATCGTGGCCACGTGGAGGATCTTTCCCTCCGTGTGGAACGCGAAGTCCTTGCCGCCGGAGTTGTCGATGTAGTCGAGCATCTCCTGGCGGGTGACGGACTTGGAGCAGCCGGCGTTGGTGCAGGTCGTCGTGAGCATCTCGACGATCTCGGTGCCGCGGTGGGTCCGGGCCACGAGCTTGGACCCGCAGCCGGGCTTGGCCTGGCCGTCGTAGGGGTACTCGCCGATCTGCTTGAGGTAGCCGATCCGCACCACGATGGTCTTTGGCGCATCGAGACGCCGGTAGACCTCCTCGTCGGCCATCGCGTCGCGATGGCGCGGATCGTCATCGGCCTCGAAGACGGGCAGGGGAAAGATCGACATGCCGCGTGCTGATCGCGTTGGGCGGTCGAGCCGGGGTGTATCGGCGACCGCCGCGGGAAACCCTGAATACGTCGTCAGGTTTTGGTTTCCAGGTCCGGGGCCCCCTGACCAGGCACCGGCTCCAAACGCGATGTTCGTGCAGTGTAGCCGCCTGCAGCCGGTTCGCCACGAGCCGCGGTCCGAGAAAACTGTACGATAGGGCGAGCTGTCTCCCTTACCACCCCCTCACCGCCGTTAGCGATTTGTCCGAGCATCTCCTCCTGGCTCTGGCCGGCCTCATCGTGCTGGGCGTCGCCGCGCAATGGCTCGCCTGGCGGCTCGGCATTGCTTCGATTCTGCTGCTGCTGCTGACGGGGTTTCTGGTCGGTCCCGTCAGCGACCTCGTCTTCGGGGAGCGTCTGCTCGATCCCGACGCCCTGCTGGGCGACCTGCTGCTGCCGTTCGTGTCGCTGTCGGTGGGGCTCATCCTCTACGAGGGCGGTCTCACCCTGCGTCTGGCCGAGCTGGGCGAGGGCCGCGGGGTCGTCGGCCGGCTGGTGACGCTCGGCGCCGCCCTCACGTGGCTGCTGAGCTCGCTGGCGGCGTGGTGGCTGCTGGGGCTCAGCGCCGAGCTCTCCATTCTGCTGGGGGCCGTGCTGGTCGTCAGCGGCCCCACCGTGATCATCCCCATGCTTCGGCACCTGCGTCCCAGCGGTCGCATCGGGGCGATCCTCAAGTGGGAGGGCATCGTCATCGATCCCATCGGGGCGATGCTGGCCGTGCTCGTCTTCGAGGTCATCAGCCTGCCCGGAGTCGAGGAGGCCGCGTCGCAGGTGGTCGGGGTCCTGCTCCGCACGATCGCCGCCGGCGGCGTGTTCGGCTTCGTCGGTGGCATCACGCTCGTCTTCGTGCTGCGCTGGTTCTGGGTGCCCGACTACCTCGAGAACGCGGTGTCGATCATGTTCGTGGTGGGCGTCTACACGGCGGCGCACCGGCTCCAGCCGGAATCCGGGCTGCTGGCGGCCACGGTCATGGGGATCACCCTGGGCAACCAGCGTCTCGTTGACGTGCGGCACATCGCCGAGTTCAAGGAGAACCTCCGGGTGCTGCTCATCGGCAGCCTCTTCATGCTGCTGGCGGCGCGGATCGAGCCCGGGGACTTCCGGGCCATCGGTTGGGGCGGCGTGATCTTTCTCCTGGTCCTGATGGTCGTGGTGCGGCCGGTCAGCGTGATCCTGTCGACGCTCGGGTCATCGGCCACGAAACGCGAGGTCACGCTGCTGGCGGCGATGGCGCCGCGCGGCATCGTCGCCGCCGCCGTGGCGTCGGTCTTCGCCCTGCGGCTCCAGGCCGAAGGTCATGCACAGGCGGATATGCTCGTACCGCTGACCTTTCTCGTGATCATCGGCACGGTGCTCGTGACGAGCCTCACGGCGGGCCCCGTGGCCCATCGGCTGGGCCTGGCCGATCCCAAGCCCCAGGGCATCCTGCTCGTCGGCGCGCACCCGTGGGGGCGCATGATCGCCAAGGCCATCCAGGAGCAGGGCTTCCGCGTGCTGGTGGTCGACACCAACCGGGCCGACCTGGCCGCCGCCCGCATGGCGGGGCTGAAGACGTACGGCGACAGCATCCTCGCCGAGCACCTGCTGGACGAGATCGACCTCGGTGGCCTCGGCCGCCTCATCGCGGCCACCCCCAACGACTGGGTGAACATCCTCACCATCAACCGCTTCATGCGTGTCTTCGGCCGCGGCGAGGTGTTCCAGGTGCCGCCCCGCAAGCGCAGCGAAACCGCCGACCAGGCGCACCGTCACCTGCACGGCCGGTGGCTGTTCAATGAATCACTGAGCTACGATCAGCTCGCGCGCCGCGTCGCCGCGGGCGCCGTCGTCAAGCCCACGCGGCTCACCGAGGAGTTCACCTTTGCATCGTTCCAGGAGCACTACGGCGACGCCGCGATCCCGCTGTTCGTGGTGACGGCCAACGAGCGACTCACCGTGGTCACCGCCGACCAGCCGGCGGACCCGAAGCCGGGAGACACGTTGATCAGCCTCGTCGAAGAGACATCCACGCCGCGGGAATCGGAATAAGGCCCGACATGCCGGATCAACCGCGTCTCAGAAGCTGTCCCCACTGCGGGCTCGTGCAGCTGCTGCCGGCCGTCCCCGCCGGAATGCGGGCGTGCTGCGCGCGGTGCGCAGGGGGGCTGCGCAGTGCGGCTCGATCCGGGACGAGCGGCAGCCGAACCGCCGCCATTGCCACCGCCGCACTGGTCCTGTACCCCCTGGCCGTGACCCTGCCGCTGATCGGGATCGAGAAGTTCGGGCACACTCAGGAGTCCAGCGTGCTGGAGGGCGTGACGGCGCTGCTGGCCCACGGCCACGTGCTGGTCGGGATGATCGTGCTGCTGTGCTCGGTGATCCTGCCGCTGAGCAAGCTGGCGGCACTGGTCGTGCTGTCCACGGGACGCGGGCTGGGGCACCGACACCGCGGCCTGACCTACCGGCTCGTCGAGTTCACGGGCCGCTGGGGCATGCTCGACGTGCTGCTGGTGGCGGTGCTCGTGGCCGTGCTCAAGCTCGGAGACCTCGTGACCGTCAGCGCCGGTCCCGGCCTTCTCGCCTTCACGGCGTGCGTGGCGCTGAGCCTGCTCGCGGCGGCGTCCTTTGATCCGCACGGCGGTTGGGAGTCCCCGCCATGACCGACATCCCCGCCCCCGGAAGGGATCAGCCGGCGGGCGTGCCCACGGCCACCCTCCGGCCGCAGCGGCGTTTCTCCTGGGCCTGGATCCTGCCCGCGCTGGCGGTGGTCGCGGCGGGCTGGCTCGTGGTCGACGCCTGGAGACAACGGGGCGTCGTGGTGACCGTGCTGCTGGAGGAGGGCCACGGCATCAAACCCGGCGACGCGGTGCGGTACCGGGGCGTCACCGTGGGCGAGGTGCGGGCGGTGGAGCTGACCGAACGCTCCGGTCTGCGGATCACCGCCGGTCTCAGCTCCGGAGCCGACACCCTCGCCCGCGCCGGCAGCCGCTTCTGGGTCGTCCGTCCCCAATTGGGGCTGTCACGCATTGCGGGCATCGAGACCATCGTGGGCCCGCGGTATCTCGCGGTCCTGCCGGGGCGCGGGGCGCGACAACGCCACTTCGTCGGTATCGAGGACCCGCCGGTGGTCGAGACCATCGAGCCGGGTGATCTCGAGATCATCGTGACGGCCAGCGAGCAGCGCGGGCTGCGTCGCGGCGCCGCGGTCACTTACCGGCAGGTGCGGGTGGGCACGGTGCTGTCGGTGGGGCTCACCAGCGACGGGGGCGCGGTCGAGGCGCGCGTGCACATCGATCGTGCCTTTGTCCAGCTCATCCGGCGGGCCACGCGGTTCTGGGACGTCGGCGGGGTCGAGGCGACGGTCGGGCTCACGGGGCTTACCGTCAGGGCCGACACCATCGAGACCGTGCTCACGGGCGGGGTGGCCCTGGCCACGCCGCCCGACGCCGGCGACGTCGTGCGCACGGGGCACCGTTTCGTGCTGGCGTCGGAGCCTCGCGACGAATGGCTCGACTGGCAGCCGCTGGTGGCCATCGGCAGCGACATGCTCCCCGCCGGCGCTCCCCTGCCGCACCCGCTTCGGGCGACGATCGGCTGGAAGCAGGGGCTGCTGATCAGCCGCCACCGCTCGCGTCACGGGTGGGTTCTCCAGACCGATGCCGGGCTGCTGGGGCCGACCGACCTGCTCGTCCCGGACGTCGAGGCCGACCAGCAGTCGGCCGCTCTGGAGGTCGCCGGCACCGTCGTGTCCCTGGCCGACGGTCCCCTTCTCGACGAGGGCGGCGTGGCCGCGCTGGACGTGCGGCTCGAAGGGCCTGCATGGCCGGCCGACCGCCGGCGCCGCGGCACCGCGCCGGAGGACTGCCTGGCCGTGGGCGACTCCGCCGCGCCCCCGCTGCCGCTGGCCGCGGCCCGGCTCACCGCCGGCGAAGACGGGTGGGCCGTGGACCCGGCGGTGTCCCTGGACGAGTCGTGGCACGGGGCGGCGGTCGTGGGCCGGGCCGACGGGTACCTGGTGGGGCTGCTGCTGGTCGACGACGGCGCGTGGCGTGTCGCCCTGCTGCCGGGCGAGCCCTGACACGATATGGGAGAGTGCACGTAGGACGCTCCCATATGCCGTTCAGACCCAATATGCTACAGTAGCATATCTCTTCCCTCCGCGGTTACCGGACACCGCGGCCGCGCAGCCTCGCCCCAATCTGGACAGGTCGATCACCGCCGGGGACTTTGACGCCGCCTCCCCGCCGCACGGCTGAAGCCGCCCGGCCGCGCGGTCGATGCGGGTGGAGTCCGGTCCATCTGCGGGGCGGGCCTTCCAGGAGGTTACCCATGTCGAGCTTTCCGAACCTGCCCCCGGCTTCGGGTGGAAGTGCCGGGCCCGCGACCCCACGCGCCGCCGCACCGGCTCCGACCGCCGCATCCGGGCCCGCCACGCCCGGGCCCGGCCAGGGCGAGCTGCAGACGATCAGCTCGGGACCACCCGCGGAACCCGAGAAGTTCGGTCAGGCACAGCCGGCCCAGGTGCCGCTGAATTACGGGTCGGACGAAGACGCCGTCTTCATGTCCGACCAGGAGTTCATCGACGACTTCCTCAAAGAGAGCCATACCGTCCCCCTGGCCGTCGGGGGCATCAGCGTTGCGATCGCCCTGTTCATCTACGGGGCCCGCGGCATGGCCGCCGGCGGCGTCGGCAGCGCCATCGGCGGCTGTATCGCCGTCACCATTGCGCTGGCGATCGGGGCCCTGTGCGCCAGCGCGGCGGGCTGGATCGTGGCCAAGATCTTCGGTGACGACTACGGGTCGGCCGGCGCGCTGATACTGCGGTTCTCCGCGGTGGCCGCCGCCGCGATCCCGATCTTCGAAGGGCTCGCCATGGCGCTGGGGTTCTTCCCGGCGATGATCTTCAGCTATCCGGTCATGCTGGCCGTGACCATCTTCGTGGCGGGCATCGACTTCATCCGGGCGATCGTCTTCAACGTCATCCTCACGATCGTCTACCTGATGCTGTTCAGCTTCTTCATGATGAGCATCGTCGCCGCGTAGTGACGGCCGGTCCAGCCGGTGTGTCACGCGACGCGGGCCTGTGAGTCTGCCCTCGCTTGGCTCGGGATGAGCCTGCGACCCACAGGCCTGCCCCGGTAGAGCCGGACTTCTCTTCCCTGGCTCATGGCCATTGGCTACTGGCTCTCGACCCCCCGCGGGCGGTCCTCTCCGTGCGCCCGTGCGGTCGCTTCGCTGCACCACAGGCACGTCTCCCAGGGCCCGGTCTTCCTGCTATCGTTGTCGCTCCTCGGCGGCCCCACGACCGCCGGTTGAGGCCCGCGGCGCGATGAAGGCACTGACGGACGAGATCGGGGCAACGCTGGGGAGGCTCACCTGGAGACGCCTCCTGCTGACGCTCGCGTTGTTTGCGCTGATGAACGCGGGCATCGCGGCCGCGCGTCTGCCCCAGCGTCACCTCGCCGAGCTGAGCATGCCCCCGTCGTTTCGTCACATGGACGAGGCGACCATGCGGGTGGGCGTGCAGGACTACCTGGCCGCGCAGGACATCGGCCCGCACTGCGTCGTGGTGATGGGCGACTGCGTGACGTTCGGCCACGGCGTGCGTCAGAGCTATACCGACTTCCTGGAGTACCGCGACCGGCGCGTCGTCAATCTCAGCATGCAGTCCTTGCACCCTGCGCTGACGCTGCTGATCGTGGAGGAGGCCGGTCAGGCCGGCGTCAGGGACTTCATCTTCCAGCTGCATCCCTTCGAGCACTACTCGCTCAAGACGGCCGTTGACAGCTTCTGGCGCCGCTCCAACCCGGACGAGCACGGCCGCCCGCTGCCCGGCGAGCCCGATCTCCCGGCCCTGGATGACGCCCAGCTCATGCAGTTCGCACGCGAGCAGTTTCGTGCGTTCTCCCTGTCGATGATCCCGTCCAAGAAGTTGTGGTACGGGCCCTTCAAGGATGCCGTGTGGGAGGCGAGCACCGTCCTTCGTCTCGATCTCCTGAGCCGGCTGCCGGCCTACCGCCAGCGATTCCTCATCGACACGTTCTACGGGCTGCGACACTCCACCTACAGCGACCGGTGGCAGCGCATCGACAGCTACACGCGGCCGCTGCCCCCGGCCCGCCAGGCCTCGATTCTCGGCCATCCCGACCGCGAGGCTTTCTTCGCCGCCTTCAAGGTCGAGGATCCGCAGGCGTTTCAGGACGAGCAGGCCCGCTTCGGGCTGATCAGCGCGCTGGCGAGCTACTTCAGCCGCAACGGAATGACGGCGGTGTTCTTCATGGTGCCCACGATCGTGGACGTGGTGGACGCCAACACGGTGATCGAGGCACGGGATCTGCGCGATGCCTCGTCGGCGTATCGTGCGATCGTGGAGGCACACGGCCTCACCTACCTCGACTACCTGGAGGAGCCGCAGCTCAGCAATCACATGCGGCACTTCGACAATCTCACCGTCGAAGGGCAGCGGCGGCTCGCCGATCGCCTCAATGCCGACCTGATCAGCATGGTGAGAGCCGATGAATAGCCCGCGCTGGTCGAGTCTGTTTCGCGATGTCCTGTTCGCCTTCTTCTGGGCCCTGGTCCTGCTGGCACTGTGCCTGGCGCCGAACGTCGTCAGCGACGGGATTTCATTCATCTACGCCGACTTTTAGCCAGACGGCGCCACGGTCACATGTCCACACTCCTACGCGATCGGCTGTTCCTGCTCATCATTCCCGCCGTCTTCTTCATATCGGGCGGTGCGAGCCTCGTGTATCAGGTGGTCTGGCAACGGGCGCTGACGCTTCACTACGGGGTCGGTCCGATTTCGACGACGATCGTGGTGACGGTTTTCCTGTTTGGCCTGGGATTGGGAAGCCTGCTGGGGGGGATCCTCGCCGAGCGTGTGCGAGGCCTCCTGTATGCCTATCTCGTCCTGGAGCTGGTGCTCGGCGTGATCGGCTACTTCAGCCTCGATGCCTTACGGGCGGCGATCCCGCTTCTCTCGGGCACGGGCTACGTCCGTGGGCTGTTCGTGGTCGCGGCCCTGCTCAGCATCCCGACGCTTCTGATGGGCATGACGCTGCCCCTGGTCATCAAGATCACCAACGCCGTCGCCCGAAACCTGCCGGCCACGATCTCGCTGCTGTACTTTCTCAACACGCTGGGGGCGGCCTGCGGCGCCCTGTTCGCAGCGTACTATCTGATCTCCTTCTACGGCCTGGAGCGAAGTGTCGAGGTCGCGGCGCTGGGCAACCTCGGCCTGGGCGTGATGGTCGTTGCGGCCGTGCTGATCCGTCCACCGTCCGCGGGAGAGCCGTCGGGGCAGGAGACGCCGCTGCCGGAGGGCGGGGCGACGCCGGCCGGCGCCCGCTGGGCGCTGGTGGCGGTCCTGGTGACGGGCTTCATCGCGATCGGATACCAGATGATCTGGTTTCGGGTGACCGGCGTCCTGATCAAGGTGTCGCCGTATGTGTTTCCCACAGTGCTGTTCGTGTACCTGCTGGGGATCGCCCTGGGCAGCTGGTGGATGAACCTCGCCATCCGCCGTAACCCGTCACTCAACCTCCGGAAGTGGTTCCTGCTGGTCAACCTGGGGATCGCCGTCTACACGGTCGCCAGCGTGCTGTGTTTCTACTACGGAACCCAGTTCACGCCATTTGGCTGGCTCGTCGAGACCTCCTTCGCGGAGAACCTGCACCCGCCCTACCACCCCGTCCACGCCATCAAGGGGGAGACACCCGCGGAGACCGCCGCGTCGTGGTATCTCGCTCTGGACATCCTCATCTGGCCGCTGTTCTTCGTCTTGGTGCCGACCATTCTGATGGGCGCAAGCTTCCCGCTGATCAGCACGCTGGCCATCTCCGATCGCCAGCATGAGGGCTGGGGCGTCGGGCGGGTGTACGCCGTGAACATCGCCGGCAACGTGCTGGGAGGGCTGGTCACCGGCTTCATACTGCTGCCGCTTGTCGGCACGGAGTGGGTCATGATCCTGTTCGGCGCCGTGGGGCTGGTCTGGGGCGGGCTGCTTCTCGCCGGACGGTCGCGGACCGTCAAGTCCGCCGGACTGCTCGTGGCGCTCATCGGGCTGGCCCTTCTGCCCGGCCGCGATCGGCTCTACCGGGTCATGCATCCGCCGCCCACGTCCGGCGAGCTTCTCATCGACGAGGGCGTGGACGGCGTGGTGGCCAGCTATGCCTACGCCGGTCGACGCAGTGCGTCGGTGTACATCAACGGGATGCCTCACGCGACGTATCCCGGCGCCGCGTATTTCGTGGAGGTCGTGGAGGCGATCACCTGGGCCCCCGAGGTCAGCGATATTCTCGTCATCGGGTACGGCGGGGGAACGATCGCCGACCTGCTGCTCAAGGTCGACGGCGTGGAGTCGGTCACCGTGGTCGAGATCTCGGAGACGCTGCTGCGCAACCTGGGCCGCATCGACTTCTATCCGGAGATCTGGTCGGATCCGCGGCTCGAGTTTATCATCGACGACGGGCGCCGCTTCCTGCAGAACACCGATACCCGCTACGATGCCATCTTCATGGACCCGCTGCGATCGACAAGCGCCTACTCCAACAACCTCTGCTCGAAGGAGTTCTTTGAGCTGGCCGCGGGGCGTCTGAAGCCCGACGGGCTGATGTTCCTGTGGATGAACGAGTACACGATCATTCCCAAGACCTTTGCCGCCGTGCTCGACGACGTGCGCGTGTATTACTATTTCTGCCTCGGCACGAACGGGCGCTTCGAGCATTCGCCCGCGCGCCGCGAGCACCTGATGGCACAGATCGACGACGGCATGAAGCAAGCCATGAGCCGGCGTATGGATCGTCCGTATTACTATCGTGGTGATCGCGCCTACATCGACGAGCGCGGGGCGGGCTACCCCATCAACACGGACTTCGAGCCGATCAGCGAGTATTACATCGGGATGAATCTCAGACGCCACCGCGGAACGCTCATCGCTCGTTAGCGGGGCATGGGGCCTGCCCTTGGAAATCAAGCTCAAGGAAGTCATGAGGACGGTGTTCAACCGCGGCGATGAGGAGATCCCGGACGACGCCGCCATCAACGAGGTCGTCGGCTGGGACAGCCTGAACCACGTGAGCCTGATGATCGAGCTCGAGGGCCGTGGCTGCACGATCGATCTGGACCTGATCGGTGAGCTCACGTCGTACGTGAAGATCAAGGACTACCTGGAGCAGGCGGGAGTTTCGGTGGCATGACGGACGCCATACCGCGACCGACCGACCGGGAGTGGGAGGACATTCACTCCGTAGAGCTCTCCTTCGGCGCGTGCTGGGAAAACTGCGATTCCTACTGCTGCAAGACGAATCACGAGCTGCAGAACCTGAGGCTCATGAAGAAGGAAAGCGCCGGGATGGTCTTCATGGAGGGAGAGTACGCGTTTCTCGAGCGCACCAACCGATTGCAGGAGGGCTTTGCCGAGACGGCGCGACATCACGCCTTCCGTTTCGACGGGGACAAGACGCTGCACTTCGTGACGGCGGTGTGCGATCTCGGAGGCATGTGCTCGAACCCGGACTGGAGACCGCTCATCTGCAAGTTCTATCCGTACCTGCCGCACGTCGATCCCGCCACCCGCGAGATCGACGGCTTCATCGCCGGCAGCGCGCTGGACCAGTACTGGGCCGACCTCGGATACGAGCACCCCTGCTGGCTCCTTCGCGAGAAGGGCGACCTGGTGCAGAGCGCCCTTCGCACGGCCCAGCCGTTCCTGCAGCACCCGTACTTCATCTTCTACCTGGGGGCGGCAACGCTCTTCATGGACCGGGTTCAGCGGACCCTGCGTCGCGAGCACCCGGAGCTGCTCGAAGGCGACCCACGAGTCTTCTTCGCGAAGTGGGAGCTGCTCTACCTGAGCGGGGCGCTGGTCGACCGTGCGGAGTTCACCCGCGAGCTGGCGACGTTCCATCGATCGGTCACGGACCGGATCGGCGAGTTCGTGCTCTGAATGGAGATTCGCGGGCTCCATAGCGGCTTCCTTCAAAGTTTCGAGCGCAGGGCCGACGCGCCGGCCCTCGCCTTCGCCGACAGGACGATCACCTACGGCGGGCTTCATGATGCGGCGAGCCGGCTGGCCGCCCGCCTGCAGGCGGAGGGCCTCGGCCGCAACTCGCGTGTGGGGCTGCTCGTCGACCGCGGCGAATCGCTCTTTTCGCTCGTGCTTGGAACACTCTTCGCCGGCGCCGCCTATGTACCGCTCGATCCGTCCTACCCCGTGGATCGCCTCCGGTACATGGTGCAGGCCGCCGACCTGGACCTGCTGATCTACGCCGACGAGGATCACCGGGCCGCCATCGGGGGGGGCCTCCCGCAGCTGGCGGTCGCCGATCTGGACGCGGGCGGGCCCACGGACTGGACCCCGCTGACCTCCCCGCAGGACCTGGCCTACATCCTCTTCACCTCGGGGAGCACCGGTCGGCCCAAGGGCGTGATGGTGACCCACGCCAACGTCAGGGCCTTCGTCGAGTGGGCGGTGGGCCGGTTCGCGTTGGGCGACGACGACCGCTTCTCGAACCACTCGGATCTGACGTTCGACCTGTCCGTATTCGATCTGTTCGTCTGCTGGGAGGCGGGCGCGTGCCTCGTGCCGGTCATGAGCCCGGTGGACCGGACGCTGCCGGGCCGGTTCATCAGGGACTCCGGCATCACCGTGTGGTTCTCGGTGCCGTCGGTGCTCACCGGCATGATCGCTGCTCGCCAGGTCTCACCGGAGCTGCTCGCCCCGCTCCGCTACATGCTCTTTTGCGGCGAGGCGCTGCCGCCGGGTCCGGTGCGGACGCTGATGACGACCGCGCCGCACGTGAAGGTCGCCAACCTGTACGGGCCGACGGAGGCCACGATCGCCTGCAGCTGCCACGAGCTCGGCGAACCGCCCGCCGCGGACGCGACGGCCGTTCCCATCGGATGGCGGACGCTCGGGACGGAGATCTTCATCTAGACCAACGACGGCCGGCTCGCCGACCCGGGCGAGCAAGGCGAGATCCTCGTCTCCGGGTCACAAGTGTCACCCGGCTACTGGCGTGATCCGGACCAGACGGCGCGGCGGTTCATCGAGGACCCGCGGTATCCAGGCACCGGCGCCCGATGCTACCGCACCGGCGACACGGCCGTGGTCGGCGACGACGGCCCGGTGTTTCTCGGCCGGCAGGACCAGCAGGTCAAGTTCCGCGGCTACCGAGTCGAGCTTGGCGACGTCGAGGCGGCGCTGCGGGCCGTCGGCGGCATCACGGAGGCGGCGGTTCTTCTCATGGAGGAGGCCGGCAACCCCTCGCTCACGGCGTTCGTGCGGGCTCCGCAGGCTACGAGTGTCGACGACATCCTGCGCGGGCTCAGGCAACGCGTGCCGCAATACATGCTGCCGAACCGGATACGGATCCTCGACGACTTCCCACGCACGCTCAATGGGAAGATCGACCGGCCGGCGCTGGCGCGGGCGGAAGCGCAAGCGGGATGACGCCCCACATCTTCACGAACCTCGAGTTCTTCCTGGGTCTGCCGGTCCTGCTGCTGCTGCTCGGCCTCACCCGCTATGCGGCGGGGCGACTCTTCAAGCTCACGCTTCTCGCGGCGAACGTGTCGCTGCTTGTGGTGATGCCGAACGTGAGCGTGCGGTACGTGTCGTTCGTGCTCGTGGTCGCCACCGCCGGTTATGCGGCGACCATCCTGCTCAGGAGGGATTGGACCAAGGCCCGCAAGCGGCTTCTCAGCGCTCCGCTCATCCTCATGCTGGCGGCCGCGTTCGCGGCGCTCAAGTACGACTTCTGGCACGGGCTCGACGAGCCGGTCCTCGACGCCGCCTTGAGCCTCGTCGACCGGGGGCTGCTGCCCGCGCTCGGCTTCGCCTACATCGCGGTCAAGGTGTACTCGAGCATCATCGATGCCCGCTCGGGACGCCTGCACGGCGACTCGTACCTGGACTACCTCCTGTACATCACCCACTTCCCCGCCTTCCTCGCCGGGCCGATCGAGCGGTTCGGGGCGTTCTCACGGACCGTCAACGACGCCGCCGGGTCGAAGTCGCTGCTTCCGACGGCCGAGACCAGCGTGCCGCGCTTCATGTTCGGGGTCGCCAAGACCTTCCTCGTCGCCCCGCTCATCCTGCCCTACGCCCTGCCCTCGATCGCCGACGGCAAGCTCGACAACGCGGCCGTCATCTACCTCGGTTACGTGGCCTACTACTTCTACGAGTACGTGAACTTCTCCGGTTACAGCGACATGTCGATCTCGACGACCCGGATGCTGGGCATGCAGGCCTCCGAGAACTTCAACTACCCTTTCATGGCCACGAGCCTCACCAACCTCTGGCGCCGATGGCACATGACCCTGGCCGCCTGGCTCCGAGACTACATCTTCTACCCGCTGATGTTCACCATCATGAGCGTGATCGGTCACGACCGGCCGGGTAAGAAGGCGCTGGCAGCGGCGGCGGCGATCTTCGTGACGTTCGTGATCTGCGGCCTCTGGCACGGCGACTCCTACGGCCTCCTCTTCTTCGGCTGCTTCTCCGGGCTCGTGCTGGCGGCGGAGGTCACCATCGAGATCTTCTTCAAGACGCGTGTGACCCGATGGCTGGAGAATCGATCGGGCCTGCGTCTCGGGTACGCGGTGGGATCGCGGCTGTGGGCGTTCCACGTCGCCTGCTTCAGCTTCGGCCCCGTCCTGCTGACCAACGAACAGACTGTCAGGCTCTTCAAGGCGCTCGGTGGATGGATCCTGAGCACGCCGGCGTCATGAGCGCCGCGCCCGACCGCGGTGACGACCATGGGCACGTGGACCGCCGGCGTCTGTACCTGAGCAACGACTCCTATCCGGAGCTTCGCGACGTCCGGCCCCGATGGGCGGTCACCGTCGCCTGGTGGCGGGCGATCGGGCACGCCCTCGGCGACCGCCGCTTCTGGAGCTTCGTGGCGGTGCAAGTGGGACTGCTGCTGGCCGTCGTCGCGCTGGCGGTCGCACTCTACCAGGGGCGGCTCCTGACCGACACGGCCGAGCGGTGGGTCTACCGGCTGCTCGCCGCCGGCTGGTTCATGGTCTTCGCGTACCTTCAGGTCTCCTGGGGCGGCGACCTGATGCGGTCGCATCTGCGGGCGGTCTCCGAGAAGGCCCGGCATGCCTGCCCCTGCTGCGGCCACAACCTCGTCGGTCACCTCGACGGGGGCGACGATCCCGTGCGGTGCCCCGAGTGCGCCACGCACGTGGCCCGCCGCCTCTTCGAGCCGCCCTACGCCGTGCCCCGCGCGTACCGGGCCTTCCCGCCGTGGCGCCCGCGGCCGAGGACCGGACGCCCAAGACGCAACTGATCCGGGCGGCGTCGGCTCAGCCCCACTCGCCGAGCAATTGCAGGAAGTCGGGCGTGCTCACGGCGCCGTCGACGTCGATATCCGCGGGGCAGTCACCGGTGGCGGGGCAGTCGCCCCAGGAACCGATCAGGATGATCAGGTCCGACAGGCCCACGACGCCGTCACCGTCAAGGTCGGACCGGGGGACCAGCGTGACGCAGTCGGAGGCCTCGATCGGCGTGCCGTCGCGGAGGTTGGCCGTCAGGACGAGCTCCACCTCTCGCTCGGCCGAATCCAGCTCGAGCGCATCGGCCAGAATCTGGGTCCGGAACTTCATCGAGAGGTCGTTGATCCCGTCACCTTCCAGCTCGTGGCACTCGCAGGTCGTCCCGTTGACGGGCGTGCCGACATCGTCGACGACGGTGCGCGGTCCGGGCGGGCCCTCGTTGGGGGCCGCGCTGCCGCCGACGCCATCGGCTCGCGACAGGCGGATCGTGTCGATGTCCACGTCGTTGACGTCGAAGTCCGCCGAGCCCAGCAGGGCCACCGGCAGCACGCCGTTGCTTCTGGCGTTGAGCGGGTTCGGGCAGCCGCCCGCCTTGATGTCGAGCTGGGCCACCACGCCCGTGGCCGCGGCGCCGCCGCAGAGTAACGAGACGCCCGCCAGAGCCAGCAAGCCCAGATGCGTTGGGCCCATCGTCGAAAGGGTCATATCCAGCTTCCTCCATGTTGATCCGATGACACGATTCCAGGCTATGGAACGGGGCAACCATTCGCAAGAGTCTGCTGCGCAGAGCCCCGGTTATCGGTCACCGACGACCTGGCGAAGCGCCGCGAGCCGGCGTTTGGACG
The DNA here is from genome assembly GCA_041580235.1 of Phycisphaerales bacterium. GTDB lineage: Bacteria > Planctomycetota > Phycisphaerae > Phycisphaerales > SM1A02 > JADFOJ01. The sequence goes on along the minus strand of JBFGEG010000030.1, from coordinate 18,284 downwards.
GCGAGTACTCCGGGTCGATCGCCAGGGCCGCCTGCAGCTCTCGGATCGCCTCGTCGTAACGGCCTTGCCGGGCGTACGTCTGGGCCAGCCCGTCGCGGGCGGGCAGCAGCGTCGGATCCAGCGCGATCGCGCGCATGTAGTGAAGGATGGCGTCGTTGGTCCGGTCGACGCGGGCCAGGACCCTGGCCAGGTTGCTGTGGGCCGGGGCGTACCGCTCGACGGCGGCCAGGGATTCGATGAACCGGTCGGCGGCCTCCTGGTTGCGATTCTCGCGCATCAGATCGTTGCCCAGCAGGTAGAGGGCCTTGGCCTTGATGCCGTGCTGGGACGATCCGGCCGCGTCGTTGAGCGCCGCCCGACGCTCGTCGAGCCGGTTGGACCGCTCCAGCGCCTCCCAGAGGTTTTCGTGCGCTTCGCGATTGCCGGGGTTGATCCGGATGGCGGTCCGGAAATACTCGACCGCCTCGTCCGCCCGGTGGCGGGTTCGCAAGACATAGCCGTACCCGTTGTTGGCAAAGGAGCTGTCGGGATCGGCCCGCACCAGGTACGCCCACAGTGACTCGGTGTCACGCCAGACGGCGCTTTGACGCCAGGTGAGCGTACCGAGACCGGCCAGCACGGCCGCGGTGGTCACGCCCACGGCCGCGGTCAGCGCCGGTCGGCCGGCGACGCGACGCAGCAGCCAGACGAGCCCGGCCGCGGCGAGCAGGAGCCAGCCGAGCGTCGACAGGTAGCTGTACCGGTCGGCGACGATTTGCGGTCCGTTCTGGAAGAAGCCCAGCACCGGTCCCAGCATCGCCGCGTAGCAGAGCCCCGCGGCCAGAAACGCGGGCCGGCCCCGCTGCCACAACGTCAGCGCCGCCACCACCGCCGCCACCACGAGCACGAATGCGATGACGAACCGCACGGCCACCGGGTCGAGCGGCAGATGCATCTCGTACAGCGGCTGCAGTCCCCACGGCAGGACCGTCTTCCAGATGTAGAAGACCAGCCCGTAGAACGCCTGAGCCGTCCGGGCCACGAGCCCGTGGGCCTCCAGCGGGATCAGCCAGCGGCCGGTCTGCTGCATGATGGTCGCCACCGAGAAGCCGACGGCGATGAGAAGCAACGGAATCTTCTCGGCCACGATCCGCAGCGTGGACCGGTCCCGCCACTGCCGGGGCCAGAGACCGAGACGACGAAGCGGATACCAGTCCAGCACCAGCAGCACGACCGGCAGCGGAGCTCCGCCCACCTTGCTGAGCATCGACATGACGTACGCCAGCAGCGCGAGGGCGAACCACCACGCACGGCCCCGCCGCTGGGGATCGGCGTACCGCAGGTACGCCAGGACCGTCAGCAGGATGAACATCGCGCTCACGAGATCGCGACGCTCCGTGGCCCAGGCGACCGACTCGACCCGAAGCGGGTGAAGCCCGAACAGCAGGGCCGCCGCCGCCGCGCCGAGACGGACAAAGCCCCCGTTGGACCGCAGCGCGGAGCCCAGCAGGATGAGCGCCACGAAGTACACCAGAAGCGTGTTGATCGAATGAAGCAGGTTGTTGGTGAGGTGGTACCCGGTGGGGTTCATCTCCCACAGCTCGTAATCCAGGCCGTAGGTGAGCCATGTGATCGGCTGGTAGTGGCCGTAGTGGTTCGTGGTGAACATCCACCGGATCTGCTCGGCGCCGAGCCCGCGCCAGAACGGGTTCTCGGTGAGCACGCCCGTGTCGTCCCAGTCGACGAACTCGTGGCCCAGGGTCCGGCTGTACACGGCGAAGACCACGATCGCCGCCAGCCCCGCCAGCACCCACGCCCGCCAGTCGCCGGCGACGCGGACGGGCGGCGGTGGCAGCGGTGCCGGGGCCGGCGTCGGGGCCGCCGGAGCCGCCGTGGCAGCGACGCGGGCTTTCCTGGGGCGGCGCTTTGTCCTCTTGCTCACGGCTGCTCGTCCGACTCACCGGCGCCCCGACTCGCCACCACGAGCTGGATCACGCCGAGGCGACGCAGGATAGGCAGCCTCGCGGCCCATCGCGACAGCCGCGGCCCCAGCCCCAGCAGCCGCGCCGGCAGCAGCAGGTGCGTCTCGTTGCGCCGAATGGAGAATCCACGTTCGCGGAGCCGCCGGGTCAGCGCGGCGGCCGCCACATAACGGTGCGGGCCCTCGGGCATCTTGAGCCTCAGTTTCTCCAGCACCCACAGGGGCAGCGCCCAGACGGGATTGGGCGTGGTCAGCACGAGCAGGCCGTTGTCGCGGCAGGCCTCGGTCAGCGCGTCGATCACCGCCGGCCAGTCGGCCACGTGCTCCAGCACGTCGGCGCAGACCACGGCGTCGAAGCGGCCCTGCGCCGCCGCCTCGGCCGCGTCGGCCACCCTGAACTCCAGCTCGCTGCGCCCCGCATGCCGCCGGCGGGCCTCGGTGACCATCCGCTCGCTGGCGTCGATGCCGACACCGCGTGTCGGGGCGAGCGCCGCCAGCACCTGCCCCGTCCCGCTGCCGGCGTCCAGGACGTCGCCGCGGTGCGACGGCCCCACGGCGTCCCCGACGAGCTGCTTGAGCGAGCCGTAGTAGACGGCGTGACGTGCCTTGGCGTCGTCGTAGGTCGCCGCCAGCGCGTCCCAATGCCTCCGGGATGCTTCGCCTTCAACGGTGATCATGAAATCCTTGCCCGGCTCCGCGGCGCCACGTATCGTAGGCGTTGGTGGGATCGATGCAGGAGGAGGTCACGACCATCCACGAGACGATCGAGGCGGTGTCGATCCGCGAGCGCGACCGCCGCCGGCGGCTCGCCCGGCAGAACGCCGAGGCGGACGACCTCGTCGCGTGGCGGCATCGTCACCGGTACTACTACGGGCAGATCGAGCGATGGTTTCGCCAGCACGTGGCGCCGGGCTCGCGGGTGCTGCACGTCGGCTGCGGGCCCGGCGACCTGCTCAGCCGCATGGAGCCGGCCGACGGCCTGGGCATCGACCTCAGCCCGCGGGTCATCGAGATCGCGCGGACGCGGCACCCGAAGCTGCGTTTCGAGGCGATGGACCCGTCGGACTTCAATATCGACGCGGCGTTCGACTACGTCATCATCGACACCGCGCTGGCGGACATGACCGACATCCAGTCGTGCCTCGCCTGCGCGGCGAGCGTCTGCCATCCCGGCACGCGGCTGCTGCTGTGCTACTACAACGCGCTGTGGGAGCCGCTGCTGCGTCTGGCGTCGCGGGTGGGGCTGCGGCGGCCCGCCGGCGAGCAGAACTGGCTGGGGCCGGAGGACTTCGACAACCTGCTGGCGCTGACGGGCTTCGAGACGATCTCCCGCACGGCCGAGACGCTTCTGCCCGTGCGGGTGCCGCTGGTCAACACGCTGGCCAACCGACTGCTCGCCCGGCTCTGGCCCATGCGGCACTTCTGCCTGAGCCGGTTCCTCGTGGCCCGGCAGGTCATGAGGCCCGCCGGGGCCGACGAGATGACGTGCACGGTGCTCGTCCCCTGCCGAAACGAGAAGGGCAACATCGCCGACGCCGTGCGCCGCACGCCGGCCATGGGCCGTCACACGGAGATCATCTTCGTCGACGGCAGCTCCACCGACGGCACGCCCCAGGAGATCGAGCGTGTGATCGAAGCCTGCCCCGAGCGGGACATCAAGCTCATTCACCAGGGCGACGGCACCGGAAAGGGCGACGCCGTCCGCAAGGGCTTCGAAGCCGCCACCGGCGACGTCCTGATGATCCTCGACGCGGATCTCACCGTGCCCCCGGAGGACCTGCCGCGCTTCTTCGATGCGATCGTCGAGGGCACCGGCGAGTTCATCAACGGCACGCGTCTCGTCTATCCCATGGAAGACCAGGCGATGCGGTTCCTCAACAAGTGCGGGAACCGCTTCTTCAGCCTCCTGTTCACCTGGCTGATCGGCCAGCGCTTCCGCGACACGCTCTGCGGCACCAAGGTGCTCACACGGGAAAGCTACCGGGTCATTGCGGACAACCGAAGCTACTTCGGCGACTTTGATCCGTTCGGCGACTTCGACCTCATCTTCGGCGCGGCCCGCGCGGACTTTCGCATCGTCGAGATTCCCGTCCGCTACCGCGCACGCACTTACGGCACCACCAACATCCACCGCTTCCGCCACGGCCTGCTGCTGCTGAAGATGAGCTGGGTGGCCTTGCGGCGCCTCAAGCTGAGGTAGTGTCGTTCTTCACCATCCCGCAGCGGTCGCAGGCGGGCAGCAGCGAGTGTCTCGTCGCCCCGCAGTGCTCGCACTTCTCGTACAGCTTCGTGCTGCACACCGGGCAGGTGTACGGCTCGTCCGCCTCCTCGCCGGCTCCCGCGGTCACCGGCTGCTTGCGGATGGAGCGGCGTGTCCACGAGCCGTACTTGAGGGGGCCCCGCCGGATCGGGTAGCTGCACAGCGGGCAGAGGAAGGCCTCGTACGCCTCGCGGTACTGCTTCACGAGCCAGTCACGCTTTGGAAACGCCATTGTCCGCAGCAGGTGCACGAGCACGCGGGCCACGATGATCACCGCGACCGCGATGAGGATGTAGCGGAAGTACATCTCCGGGAAGTAGTCGTGCATCACGAACCCGACTTGCAGGGACACCGCGATGCCGAACGCATACACCATCGGCCCGTACAGCCACGTGCGGTACTTCACGAACAGGAACACCGCCACCGCCAGCAGCGGGATGAGCACCGCCAGCTTCACGGCCGCCACCTTCAGGCGGTGCCGCTCGTACACGGTTTCGAACGCCTCGCGGATCGGCCCTCTCGCCTCGGCGAGCGCTTCGGCGTTGGCCCGCTGTTGGGCCTCGAGGTCGCGCAGGCGATTGCTCGACTCGACGATCTGCTCCACCTTCCGCTGATACCGCTGCTGGTTCTCCAGGAACAGACGCTCGCTGGCCGCCAGGGCGTCCTGCTGCGCCTGGGTGGGCCTGACGTCCTGGGCGAGGGCCAGCCGGTACGTCGCGCGCATCTCGTTCATCGTCTCGCGCGAGTTGCTCATGCTGTCGCGCAGGTTGGCCTGGTCGCTCTTGAGATCGGAGATCACCCGCTGCGTGTCGGCGATCTGCTCGGCGAGGGCCGCCTCGGTGTCGAGCAGCGTCGAGTCGAGCCGCGCCGCCTCGAAGTCCCCGGACTGCGGCCCCTGCCACGATCCGATGTCCCTGACCACGTAGCCCAGCAGCCAGAACACCAGCGTCGCGAACACCACGCTGAACAGCCACACCGCCGCCCGGTGAAACCACGGCCCCTTGCTTCGGTTGACGCCGGCCATCATGGGTCCTCCAGGGGAGGGTTCGCACGCGACCTGTGTCCATACAATACCGGCCAGCGCCATGAACGACAGCCGCAGAATCCGCCGGGAGAAGAAAACGATCTCGATCATGATCGGGATGTACTGCCGTGACCGCCATGACGGGCGGACCGGCGAGCTGTGCGAGCGCTGCACGACGCTTCACGACTATGCGATGCAGCGCATCGACAAGTGCCCCTACTGCCTGGCCAAGCCCACGTGCGTGAACTGCCCCATCCACTGCTACAAGCCGAACATGCGCGAACGGGTTCGCACGGTGATGGGCTACGCCGGCCCCCGGATGATGCGGCGGCACCCCGTGCTGGCGCTGCTTCACATCGTCGACGGCTACCGCAAGGTCGAGCCGCCGCGGCGGCTCCGCGCGAGACGCGACGGGGCGGACGATCGCGGCGGGTCGGCGCGGAAGAGCGCATAAGAAACGCGGCTGACGTCGGCGTCATCCGCGTCGCCAATGCCCTGCGCAGGACTCGAACCTGCAACCCGCTGATTAAGAGTCAGCTGCTCTGCCAAATTGAGCTAGCAGGGCATAAAAAAAAAGAAGCGGCTCCTTGGTTCAGTCTTAGCTTCGAGTGGGCGTGGCTCGAGGCCATAGAGTGATTTGAGACCGCTTCCTTGCCCGAGGATAGCCGCCCCGCAACCGGGGTCAAGCTTTATCCGGTGCCGCCTCGAGGAGTGTGGTCCCGGTCATCTGGGCGGGAATCGGCTCACCGAGCATGTCCAGCGCCGTCGGCGCGATGTCCGCGAGACGACCGCCAGGGCGTAACGCCTTGCCCTTGAAGGACTCACCCACCACGATCAGCGGCACGTCGTAGGTGGTGTGGGCGGTGTGGGGGCAGTCGTTCTCGGTGTCCCACATCTGCTCGGCGTTACCGTGGTCGGCCGTGATGATCAGCGACCCGCCCGCGGCCACGGCCGCGTCGACGATCCGGCCCACGCACTCGTCGGTCACCTCGATGGCCCGCGTCGCCGCTTCGAGGCTGCCGGTGTGGCCGACCATGTCCCCGTTGGCGAAGTTCACCACGAGAAGCGTCTCACCGTCATCAGCGGTGAGACGCTCCACGACCGCCGCACAGACCTCGTACGCCGACATCTGCGGCTTCTGGTCGTAGGTGCTGACGTCCCTGGGGCTGGGGACCAGCAGACGACGCTCGCCTTCGAAGGGCTCCTCGCGGTAGTCGTTGAAGAAGAAGGTCACGTGCGGGTACTTTTCGGTCTCCGCGCAGCGAAACTGCGTGAGCCCCGCCCGGCTTACCACGTCGCCGAGGATGTTCACCATCCGGGGGGGCTTCTCGAAGGCGACGGCGCTGACGGGCAGCCCCTGCTCGTAGCGTGTCATCGTGCAGTAGTAGAGGTCGTTCAGCCGGGAGCCGCGGTCAAAGCCTCCGTTGGCGACCCCGGCCCACCCGTCGTCGTCGAGGACGAAGGCCCGGGTGATCTCGCGGGGGCGGTCGCCCCGGAAGTTGAAGAAGATGATCGAGTCCCCGGACTGCACGGGCGCCCCGCCGGCGATCCGGGTGGGCACGATGAACTCGTCGCCCGTGCGGCTGGGCTCCGTCGGGTGGTCGTAATAGGTTTCGATCGCCTCGCGGGCGGTGGCGGCGGAGCGGGCGTCTCCCCGGCCGGTCAGGCAGTCATAGGCCAGGGCCACGCGGTCCCAGCGGTGATCCCGGTCCATGGCGTAGTAGCGGCCCATGACGGTGCCGATGCGGCCGACTCCCGCCCGCCGGAGCCTCTCCTGAACTCGCCGGACATAGCCCAGCCCGCCGCGGGGCGCGGTGTCGCGGCCGTCGGTGATGGCGTGGACGAGCAGCCGGTCGGGGGCGAGCCCCCGCCGCGCCGCGAGATCGATCAGAGCGAAGAGGTGATCGAGATCGCTGTGCACCTGGCCGTCGCTGACCAGCCCCAGCAGGTGTACGCGCCCGTGGCCGGGCCGTTCGAACGCCGCGTTGAGCGCCGGGTTCTCGAAGAACGATCCGTCGCGGACGGCGCGGGTGATCCTCATGACCTCCTGGTCAACGATCCGACCCGCGCCGATGTTCTGGTGGCCGACCTCGGAGTTGCCCATGGTGCCCGCCGGCAGCCCCACGTCCTGCCCGCACGTATGGAGGAGCGTCACTGGGCAGTCACGCATCAGACGATCGGCCACGGGCGTGGCGGCGAGCTTGACCGCGTTGAAGCGGTCGTGCTCCGGGTGAGGGTTCTCACCCCACCCGTCTCGAATGATCAGTACCAGCGGGGCAGCGTCGGGCATGACCAGGGGAGGGTGCCACAGCTTGGTCCGAAGGGCAAGCCGCGGGCCCGCCGGAGCCCCGGTTGTGAGCCGGGGGCGGTGCGCCTATGCTCCGGCCATGACCACCGTACCCGGCCAGCGCTCGGAAACTCACAGCGAGGCGACTCTCAAGGAGCGGTACGAGGCCGTCCGCCGGCGCATTGCCGCCGCCGCTCAGCGCAGCGGGCGCCGCCCCGACGACGTCGTGCTGATGGTGGTAACCAAGAACGCCTCCATCGACCAGGTTCGCGAGCTGATCGAGCTGGGCCACGTGGATTTCGGGGAGAACCGCCTGCAGGCGCTGATCCAGCGGGCGGCCCAGATCGACGAGTTCGTGCAGCGGCACCGCCAGCTCGCTCACACCCGGCCCGTCGAGCTGCCGGAGCGTCTTCGCTGGCACATGATCGGCCACCTGCAGCGCAACAAGGTCCGCAAGCTGATCGACCTCGTGCGGCTCGTCCACTCCGTGGACTCACTGCGTCTGGCCGAGGAGATCCAGACGGCGGCCGCCCGGCGGGAGGAGCCGGTGGAGGTGCTGGTCCAGGTCAACACCTCAGGCGAGAAGTCGAAGTACGGCGTGGCCCCGGCCGCGGCGGCGCACCTCGTGGAGCAGATCGACACGATGATGAGCCTTCGCCCGCGGGGCCTGATGTGCATGGCGCCGCTGGCGGAGGATCCCGAGGTGGCGCGGCCCGTCTTCGAGCGCTGCCGCGAGCTCGCCGACGAGATCCGAAGCGCCGGGCTCGGCGGCGATCAGTTCGACGTGCTGTCGATGGGCATGTCCAGCGACTTCGAGGTGGCCATCGAGTGCGGCGCGAACATCGTGAGGGTGGGGTCGGCGATCTTCGGGGAAGCGCAAGAGGGCCACTAGAGGCGAGCAAGGGCGACGAACACATGTCGCGCGGATGCGTGTTCGACCGGGGGCTCGCTTCGCTCGACCCCAGGCAGCCGGCGAACTGAGACTTCAGGACACGCTGGGGCAAGCCCGTTCCAGGGACGCGGGCTCATCCCGAGCGAAGCGAGGGCTCGATTGTGAGGCAGGATGCCGAACAATCGACATAACCAGTCCGCGGCATGGATGCCGCGGTTGGACCGGCAGGATGCCGACAGCAGTTCCAAAGCGCACCCGCCGCGCGTGCCCTTCACCTTGGACGGGCGTTGCGGAACAGGTTCATCAGCGACCCGCCGCCGCGGACGATGAGGTTGCCGCGTTGCGCGTCCTCGAGGTCGTACACGACCAGGACCTGCTCGCGATTGTCGATGACGAACAGCGCCTCGTAGGGTCGCTCGTCGGGTCCCTTGCCCGTGCCCGCCGTCAACGCCACGTAATCGCCGAGCTCCGAGACCACCTCGGCCTGTGCCGACGGCAGCCGGCCGGCCTGGACGATGACGAGGGCCGCGATGACGAAGGCGGAGGCCCACAGGACGCCGGTGGCGTGCTGACGTTTCATGGGGTGCGTCTCCTGGCGCTGCGGCATCAGCCGCCGGCGCGGGTCCGGCCGCGAAGATCGGCGGAATCGGCGGCGAGGTTTCGGTAGGCGAGCCCGTTGAGGCTGCGGCTGGCGGCGTCATAGGTGAGCACGATCATCTCCTGGTTCACCGCGTCGATGACGTACACCGCCGAGCTCTGGGTGTTGTTCGCCCCGCCGGCCACCATGGTGTAGAGGCCGCGGTTGCGGACCTGGGCGGTGACGGTCGGGGCGAAGGTGACCACCGCCAGCAGCCCCAGCAGCACGGCGTTGAGGACGAGCATCGCCGTCAGCGGTGTGCGGCGGGCGGTCGGTCGGTCGGTGCTTTGCATGGCGTCTTCCTCTCGTGCGGCGGGCTCAGTCCTGGTGCCCGCGCTTGGAGGGCAGCAGGCTCACTCCGAGCACCAGGGCCAGCAGGATCACCATGACCATGAACCCCAGCCACGCCGGCGCCGACTTGGTGAGGTTGGGCTGGGGCGGGGCGGAGCCTTCCTGGGCCCAGACGCCGGCGGCGGCCGCGATCGCACAAAGGGCCGGGGCGACGATGATCAGGATCCTGCGCATGGTCCCTGAAGGATAGCACGGGAAGCGGCGAAACAGCCGCGCGGAGTGCCGTTTTCCGCTTGGGACGGTCCGGTGGTCAGCGCAGGGCGGCCGAGTCCTTGGCGCCGAGCGTCTGGTAGATCTGCCTGGTGACGTCGGATTGATTGAGCGTGTAGAAGTGAATGCCGGCGACCCCGTGATCGATCAGGTCCCGGCACTGCTCCGTCGCCCAGTGGGTTCCGACGCATCTGAACGCCTCCGGGTCGTCCTGGCAGCGCTCGATCTGCTTGAGCAGCGGCGCGGGGAAACGCGTTCCCCCCGACAACTCGGCCATGCGGTGCAGGGTCTTGACCGACGTGATCGGCATCACCCCGGCCACCAGGGGAACGGAGATCCCCGCCAGCTCGCACCGCTCGCACCAGTCGTAGAACATCCGGTTGTCAAAGAACATCTGGGTGCAGACATAGTCGGCGCCGGCGTCGACCTTCTGCTTGAGATACTCCAGCTCCTTGAGCCGGTTGGGTGTCTCGGGATGTCCCTCCGGAAACCCCGCCACACCGATCCCGAATCCCCGCCGATCGGGGTGGGCGCCCTGGTCGTTGAAGGATCGGATGAACCGGACGAGGTCGACGGCGTGCTTGAACTCGTCGGCGGACCGGTCGTAGCTCCCCACGCTCGCGGGCGGGTCGCCGTGCAGGGCCATGATGTTGGAGATGCCGCGCTGGGCGTAGCGTTCCAGGATCGCGGCGATGTCCGCCCGGCGGTGACACACGCACGTCAGGTGCGGGACGGGGTCGAGCCGCGTGCCCTCCGCCAGCCGCACGACCAGGTCATGTGTCTGCTCGCGGGTCGAGCCCCCGGCCCCATAGGTGACCGAGACGAACGACGGCCTCAGCGCTTCGAAGTCGCTGATCCGGCGGAACAGCGCGCCCCACCCGGCGTCGGTCCGCGGCGGGAAGAACTCGAAGCTGAAGGTCTTCGAATCCCGCTCGAAGATGTCCTTGACGTGCATTCCGAAACCATGGTAGTCGCCTCGCAGGGCAACGAAGCGCCCGGCTGATAAACTGCGGCCCCAGCATGGCCGGACCGCATCCGAAAGGCAAGATCCCCCGCCCCACCGTCAAGCGGCTGAGCCTGTACTTGCGCGAGCTGGAGACGCGGGCGGAGGCCGACCAGCCGACGATCAGCTCCAAGCAGCTCGGCGCGGCGCTGGGACTCACCGACGCCCAGGTCCGCAAGGACCTCGCGTACTTCGGGCAGTTCGGGCACCCGGGCATCGGCTACCGCGTGACCGAGCTCACCGATCGTCTTCGTCAGATCCTTCGCACGGACCGCACGTGGAACGCGGCCGTGGTCGGGGCGGGCCGGGTCGGCCGTGCCCTCATGGCTTACGAGCGGTTCCACCACAAGGGCTTCGAGATCGTGGCCGTCTTCGACAGCGATGCCGCCGTGATCGGCACGGTGATCGCCGGGCACCGGGTGCGTCCCATGGACGACCTGGCTCAGCTGGTCCGGGACCGCGACATCAAGATCGGGATCCTCACCGTGCCCGCCGACGCGGCGCAGCAGGTCTGCGACGCGGTCATCGACGCGGGGGTCATGGGGATCCTCAACTTCGCGCCCGTGCGTCTGGACGTCCGCGACCAGGTGAGCGTGGCGAGCGTCGACTTCTCGGTGGCCCTGGAGCAGCTCGCCTTCCAGGTGTCCCTGGGCCTGACCGGCTCGCTCGACGAAGAGACAGACTAGGGCGTCGGGTCCTTCTCGCCGTAACCCCTAAACGCCGAGTCCTACTCTTTCGGCACATGCACCAGCATGGGCTTCTGCACCCGGGTGCCCCGGTCGGGATTCCTCGAATCGATCAGCTCCAGCAGCGGCTCCCCGTTGACGAGGCGCTGGGGAAAACGGTCCATGACCGACTGAACGGCCGGGCTGTAGAGCCCGCTGCGGTGGTCGATGGCGGTGCGGTTGAACAGCCCCACCGTCACCGTGCTGATCCGGGTGTCGTAGTCGTGGTAGAAGTACGCGTCGAATCCCTGGGTGCGGAGCTCCCGCGTGTAGTTCTCCGCGAGCCTCTGGATCTGCTTCAACGTGAGCTCCCCCGTGCCGAAGTCGCTCCACATGGCCACCTCGACCGTGTACAGCGGATCGACGTTGGGGTAGCGCTGCCGCGCCGACATCAGCGCCAGCGGGCTGACCGGACCGGCGGGGGCGCCGACGTGAACGCGGGTGAGCATCGCCCTGGCGAACATCGGGCGGTCCTGGATCGTGATCCCCTTGACCATCTTCAGGTCGGCCTGGGCCCGCGTCTCCTTGGGTCCGTCGTAGCGGCCGAAGACGACCAGCGAGCCCTTGTCGGTGGTGTGGATCCACACGTCGCCGAGCTGCGGCGCCAGCGTGCGAAGCTGTGACATCATGTTGGCGGCGGCGGTCTGGTGCTGCCCCTCGGCCGAGAAGGTGGCCAGGACGATCGTCCACACCGTGGAGCGGGCCGAGGTGCCCGTGACGGGCGGGGCGGCAGGGGAGCGGGCCGCCTGCGTCCAGTCCTGGCCCCAGTCGTCCGGGGATGGCGTCGGGGCCGGCGGCTGCGGCCGGCGTGTTCGCGGCGACGGTGCCGGGGCCGGCTCGGTCGGCCCCTGCGGCCCCGGCTGGGGGGCCCGTGTCGGGGCCGGGCCGGGCTCGTAGTAGGCGAACCGCTCGGTCCGGGATGTCTGCCGGGGGCCGCACGACCCCGCCAGGATGACGCAGAACGCCGCTGCGAGGGCGCCACAGGCGGTTTTATGGGATCCCGTGTCGGTGCTCATGGCCAGCCGTCTGATCAGCCTTTCACCGGGAGTACGCATCCTTCGCGGCCGCGGCTTAACCGTTTGCTAACCTAGCGGCAACAACGAAGTTGTGTCAATCGGGCGTCGGATCGGAAAGTTCAAGCGAAGCGAGCCCGACCGACGATACTTCTTGCGTGGACGGTGGCCAGGATGGCCGCCAACCGGGAACAAGCTGAAGACGCCTGCTCCGTCCGGTCCGCAGCCGCATGGCTGGTGGCTCGTGGCCGGGGGGTCATGGCACGTGTGCGGTCGCAGACCGTCAAGGAGTCGTTGAATGCCGGAGATTCCGTCCATTGGCCACGGTGCGGTGGGACCCGTCAACCGGGCGGCTAGCGTCTCTGCCTATCAGAACACGACCAAGGCACGCGAAGCGACGCAACCCCTTGGCGACCGGGTCGAGCTGTCACGGCACGCCCGGCTGCTGGAGCAGCTTCGGAGTCTTCCCGACGTGCGCTCGGACCTCGTCGAGCAGGTGAAGCGCTCGATCGAGGACGGCACCTACGAGACCAGCGAGAAGATCGACGCCGCGATCGAGCGGCTCATCGAGGACCTGGCCTGAAATCTGCAACGAAGCCGCGTGCCCGATCAACCGCCCTGATCGACGGCGGGTGACCGATCGATCAGGCCGAGCTGGCGGTACTTCTCGCGATACTTCTCGTAGAGCGTCTTGTGGCGGTTACCGAGATCGATGCGGCGCCCATCGATGAACGCGACCAGCGTGTCCGTCGTGATCTGCAGAGGGTCGCCGGTCGTGATGATCATCGTCGCGACCTTGTCAACCGCGAGCGAGCCGTGCGTGTCACCGAGACCGACGATCTCGGCGGCGCGGATCGTCACTGCCGCCAGCGCCTCGTCGCGGGGCAGGCCGTACGCGACCGCGGTGGCGACGTTGTGGTTCAGGTTCCGCTCGTGGGCGGAACCGGAGCCGGACGCGATCGCGAACCGAACCCCCGCCTCGTGGAGCCGCCCCGGCCGCGTGAAGGGATCGTCGTACGGATCGTCGCGGTGCGACGGCAGCCGATGGACGCCCGTGATGATCACCGGCACGTCATGCTCGCGGAGCATCTCGACCGTCCGGTCGGCTTCCCGCCCGCCGACGATGACGAGCCGCAGGTCGCGCCGCGCGGCGAAGCCGATCGCCGACTCGATCTGGCCCTGTGAGGACGCGCGCACGAAGATCGGGCGGCGACCGGCGAGCACTTCGCGCATCGACTCGTAACGGAGGTCGGTGGCCTGCTCGGGGTCGGCATCGACCGCCGTCAGGTAGGCCTCGGCGTCATCAAAGAGGCGGTCGATCTTCGCCAGACTCTCCTTGATCTCCTTGCGCTGCTCCTTCTCCGATTTGGTCTGCCGCCACCAGACGTCGCGGAGGTCGGGCTCGGTCCGCGGCCACTCGATCACGAGACCCGCATCCGGCGCGATCGCCATCTGCTCCCAGGTCCAGCCGTCCATGCGAATGGCCGAGGCGCGGCCCGGAACAAGGCCGCCCCGCGGAAGCACCATCGCCGTCAGGATGCCGTTGGCACGGGCCACCGGGATCAGGTCCGTATCGGGGTTGATCGCCACCGCCGCGCGGACCTCCGGCGTCACGGTGCCGTACTCGGAGTAGTCGCGGGTCACGGAGACGGCGCCCGTCTCCACCAGGCCCAGCGTCGTGTCGGTCGAGATCAGACCCGGATAGATGTGCAGCCCGGCGGCGTCGATGATCTCCGCTCCCGGCACCCGCGGGGGCAGGCCCCGGCCGACGTCCGTGATACGCCCCTTCTTGAAGACGACGTAGCCCTCCTCGATGGCGGGGCCGTTCATCGTGTGCACCACGCCACCGGCGATGACGATCGGGTGACCCTGCGGCGGGGCGGGAATCTGACGTGACTGCGCGAAGATCGTGGCGGCCGGCAGCAGCGCCGCGGCGGTCACGAGCCGGACAACAAGGGAAGGGGCACTCATCGGTCGAGACTCCAGCAGCAGGAATACGGTCGCACGTCGTCGGACGGTCGCAGGCCGGTCGGCTCCTGCGGCTCCGTATGGTCGGTCTGCCCGGGCTCCGGCGGCGTCTTGGGCTTGCCGTGGGCGTCGGCGAGGATCTTCTGCTCGAGCCGCCGGCGCTCGGACTGCGTCTTCAATCTCAACTCGCGGTCGGTCTCGAGGTCAAAGTACCGGACGCCCTCGATCCAGGTCTGCTCGCAGCGGGCATAGGTGCTCAGCGGGCTCTCTGACCAGATCACGAAGTCCGCGTCCTTGCCGGGTTCCAGCGAGCCCGTGCGGTCATCGATGCCAAGCTGTCGAGCGGGGTTCAGCGTCACCAGCCCCAAGGCGTCGACGGGATCCATCCCGCCGTAGCGGACCGCCTTGGCCGCCTCCGTGTTCATCCGGCGGGCGAGCTCCGAGGAGTCGGAGTTGAACGAGACCAGCACGCCCACCTCGTGCATGAGCGCCCCGTTGAAGGGGATCGCGTCCATCACCTCGACCTTGTACGCCCACCAGTCGCTGAAGGAGCTTGCCCCCGCCCCGTGGGCGGCGATGGCTTCGGCGACCTTGTACCCCTCCAGCACGTGCTGGAAGGTGCCGATGGTGAAGCCCAGCTCGTCGGCCACGCGGATGAGCATGAGGATCTCGTCCTGGCGGTAGCTGTGGCAGTGAACGAGCCGCTCGCCCTCGAGGATCTCCACCAGGGCGTCCAGCTCCAGGTCCCGGCGGGGCGGCATCGAGCGTTGCCGCTCGGCACGGGGCAGCGCGGCGTAACGCTCCCACTGCTCCCGGTAGTCTTCGGCGGCGCTGAACGAGTCGCGGATGATCGCCTCCACGCCCATGCGGGTGTTGGGGTAGCGGCTCTCGGACCGCTTGACGTTCTCGCCCAGCGCGAACTTGATGCCCTCGGGGGACGTGTCGATGTGGAAGTCGCCGGCGGGGGCGGACCACTTGAGCTTGATGACGTTGTTCTGGCCGCCGATGGGGTTGGCCGAGCCGTGCAACACGTTGGCCGTGGTCAGGCCGCCGGCCAGCGCGCGGTAGAAGTTGATGTCGTCAGGGTTGACGACGTCCCGGATGCGGACCTCGGCCGTCACCGCCTGGCCCATCTCGTTACCGCCGCCGGAGATCCCCGTATGGGAGTGGCAGTCGATCAGGCCGGGGGTCACGTGCCGGCCCGCGGCGTCGATCACGGTCACGTCGGCCGGCACGCGGCCGGGGGCGCGGCCGACCGACACGATCCGGCCGTCGCGCACGTACAGCGCGGCGTCTTCCAGGATGCCCGCCGAGCCGCAGGTCCAGATGGTGGCGTTGGTGATCAGGACGTTGCGCGGCCGCGGCGTCTCTCCGAAGCCGTAGGCGCCCAGCGGCACGACCAGCTCGTCGGGGGGCAGCTCGAGTTCGGGCGTGTCCTGCCCGGCGTCGTCTTCATCGTCGTCCTCGCCGGGATCGGCGTCGCCGGCGCCGGCGGGCTGGATGGCGACGACCATGGGGTCGTTCGCCTCCAGCTCATCGGTGTCGGCGGGGGCATCGGCCGGTGTGTCCGTGGCGGGCGTGATCGTGAACGTGAATCGGCCCCCGTCGGGAAGCACGCCGGTGCCGACGATCCGGCCCCCGGTCATGAGCCCCGTCAGCCGCACGTAGCCCTCGGCGTCGAAGAGCCCGCCGTCGAGCATGAACGAGAGGCGGTCGTGCTGGACGACGACGGTGCTGGCCTTGCTGTTCTTGCCCCCCGGCATCCGGGCCGACACCTTCGCCTTGGTGGTGTCGATCGTGACGGAGGCCTCCGCGCCGGTGCTGGTGGTCAGCGTCCCCTCTCCGGCGAAGGTGTGCTCGCCGTCGTTGGAGATCTCGTAGCGACGTCCGTTGATCCACGTGTCGCGGATCTTGGGCTTCTTCTCGAACAGGGATCCTTCCACCACCACCAGGTTGGCGACCTTGCCGGCCTCGATGGTGCCCATGACGTCGTCGAGCCCCAGCAGGGCGGCGGGGGTCGTGGTGAGGGCGGCGAGGGCCTCGTCCTCGGCAAGCCCGTGGGCGATCGCCTTGGCCAGCGCGGCCGGGAAGTCGCCGCGGTTGGTCAGGCGGTGGGTGGTGAGGGCCACCGTGGCGCCGGCGTCGAGGAGCCTTCGCGGGTTGGTGGGTGCCTGCTCCCAGGTCATCATCTCGCGGAGCGAGACGTCGTCGGCCTCCAGCGGCGACGACACCGCGGGGCGCTGCGGGTAGTTCAAGGGGACGATGACGGGCAACCCGGTGGCCAGGATCTCGTCCAGCCGGCGGAACTCGAGACCGCTTCCCAGCAGCAGCGCCTCGAGCTCAAACTCCTCGGCGAGGCGGGCGGCCCGCAACGCGTCGTGCTCGTCGCTGACGTCGAACTGGACCGGCTGGCGGCCGATGATCACGTCCGCCAAGGCCGCCAGGGCATCGGCCCGCGCCGGCGGCTCGTGGCCCGCCGGATCCTCGCGCCAGATGCGCACGCACATGGCGTGCCACTGTGCGTCGTAGAGCGTCTGGCGGATCATGGCGATGGCGCCCATGAGCGAGCGCGGGTAGGTGCGATCGCTGCGGTCGCGGTAATCGAAGCCGACGGCCATCGCCGCGTGATCGTCATAGGATAGGACGTGCTGGTCGTCGTCGGCCAGCGCGATCACGGCGCCGCTGCCGCGGAAGATCCCCTTGGACGGGTACACGGCCGCCGCGGTGAACCCCAACCCGCGCAGCGTCTCGCGGGTCGCGGCGCCCGGACCCGGCTGCTCGGCCATGGAGACCTCCGGATGGACACGCGCGCTCCAGTGCGCGCCCTCACCCGTGCCGAACGCGCCGTCGGCGAGGTCGACCATGACCGCCGCGTCGATGAGCCCGGCGTAGACGGTCAGCCCCTCGGCCGGCCACCACCGGGCCCCGGCCGGCACCTCGACGTTCGACCCGGCGGCCTGGATCACCCCGTCGCGGATGACGATCGTGGCGTCCTCGATCCGGCGGCCGGGGGCGATGACGACCGTGGCGCCGACGATGGCGTGGGTCCGAACCTCCGAGGGACGGATGCCGTTGACCGGCTCGGTCTGGGCATGGCCGAGTGCGGGCCCCGCCGCCAGGGCGGCCGCCGCGAGAAAGTACCGTTGTCGAGAGGGCATGCGAGCGCTCCAGTTAGGATCCAAGTCGATTCTAACGCGTGCTTTCTGCGAGCGCGCCTCGAAGTTGCGCCGATATCCAACACGTCCACCAGGACTCTCAGAGCGAGTCGAGCGGCGATGAAGCATCTCCCGATCTCCTGTGCCCCTTCTGCTGGCCGGATGACGTCCCGCGTGACACCCCTGCGACCGATCCGCCGGCTGATGTGGATCGGCGGACTCGTCGTGGCCACGGCCACGGCCGCGGGATGCGTCACGGGCGAACCCGCCGGCATCCCCCGGGAGGCCCCGCCGCGGAACTACCGCGTCGACGACGGCGAGTGGCCCTTCTGGCCGCAGCGGATGCGGATTCACCCGTTGAGCCACTTCGTGAAGGACCGCAGCAGCGGCGATCTGCTCATCGAGGCCCGGATCGAGCTGTTCGACCCCGACGGCGACACCTGCAAGGCCGTGGGCCGGATGGACCTCGACCTGTATGACGCCGATGCCTCGCAGTTCATGGCCGATCCCATCGGCTCGTGGACGACCGACCTGGCCGACCTGGAGGTCAACCAGGCCCACTACGACGAGGTGACCCGAACGTACCTGTTCCGGCTGGAGGTCGAGCAGGTGCCCATCCCCGCACTGCCGGAGCTGCGAGCGTTCTTCACGTCCGGCGACGGCACCCGTCTGCAGGCGACATACCGCCTGCGACCGCGGGAGCAGCAGTAGGGTCAGTGGTTAACCGCCCGCCGCGCGGCCCCCGGTTCCAGGGACGCCGGGGTATCCCGAGCGAAGCGAGGGTTCAAATCCGAGGCAG
>JBFGEG010000029.1:0-36512 GCA_041580235.1 Phycisphaerales bacterium | reverse complement strand
GTCAAGGGCTGGTGGAAGAAGGACCTCGACGTCGACGGTGACCCGGTCTGGGACTGGTTCATCGATCCCGACACCCGCATCGCGTACCTGCGTCTCACGGCCTTCAATGAGGACTCCCACGAGGACCTCAAGCGGGCGTGGAACGAGATGAACCGCGCGGGGCGGCCCAACGGCCTGATCCTCGACCTGCGCTACAACCCCGGCGGTCTGCTCACCTCGGCCGTGGAGGTCAGCAACCTCTTTGTTCGCGAGGGCGTCATCGTCTCCGGCGAGACGAAGGACGGCGGCAAGGCATGGCCTGACCGGCGGGCGGAGCCCAACAAGGCGATCATCGCCAAGGAAGGCGTTCCCACCGTCGTGCTCATCAACGAGGGTTCGGCCAGCGCCAGCGAGATCGTGGCCGGCAGCCTGCAGGCCCACGGGGCGGCGATCATCGTCGGCCGGCGCACCTACGGCAAGGGCAGCGTGCAGACGGTCCATCCCATCTCGCGCAGCAACGCCCTGCTCAAGCTGACGACGCAGTACTACCGTCTGCCGCCGAGCCCCGAGCAGCGCGCGAGGGGCGAGAAGGGCGACCTGGTGCACAAGCGGTCCGGCGCCACCGACTGGGGCGTCGACCCCGACATCGAGGTGAGCACGACGCCGCAGGAGATCAAGGCGGCGTATGACATTCGCCAGTCCGCCGACATCATTTCAGCCCGCGACGAGAACAACGACCCCGTCGAACGTCCCCACATCGCCGCTCTGATCACGGAGGGCCTGGACCCGCAGCTCGAGACCGCGCTGCTGATCCTGCAGGCCAAGGCGCTGGAGACCACCGAGGCCGACACGCGGCACGCCATGGCGGAGGAGGCCGCCTCGCCCGGCTGAGCCGGCGGAAGCAAGCGGCCCGCGGCACCGTCCGTGAATCTATGACGCCCCGGCGGGATTCCGCCGATACTATCCTGCTGTCCCCGCCGCCCCCGAGAGATCGCTCGATGTCGACGATGGCAACCGACCGCGCCACCGAACCCTCAGGATTCGCGGCCCGGCTCTCCGATGAGACGCTGCGCAAGTGGTTGCGTGACATGCTGCTCATCCGCGAGTTCGAGGTGCGGTCGATGCAGGCGTACCAGAACAAGAAGATCGGCGGCTTTCTGCACATCTACATCGGGCAGGAGGCGGTCGCCGTGGGGGCGGTCGGCGCGATGTCGCCGCACGACCCGCTGATCACGGCCTACCGCGACCACGGGCACGCGCTGGCCCGGGGGATGGACCCGAAGTACTGCATGGCGGAGATGTATGGTCGCATCGGCGGCTGCGCCAAGGGCAAGGGCGGGTCCATGCACCTGTTCGACCGCGATCACAACATGTTCGGCGGCCACGGCATCGTCGGCGCGCAGTGCCCGCTGGGGGTCGGCCTCGCCTTCGCCACCAAGTACCAGCAGGAGGTCATCGAGGACGGCACCTCGAATCGCGTGACGCTGTGCTTCCTCGGTGACGGCGCCCTCAACCAGGGCGCGTTTCACGAGGCAATGAACCTCGCCGGTGTGCTCGACCTGCCCATCCTCTTCGTGTGCGAGAACAACGGTTACTCCATGGGCACGGCCGTGGCCCGCGGCACCACGATGGCCGATGACCTTCCGGCCAAGGCGCTCGCCTACGGCTTCGACAGCGCGTCGATCGACGGCATGGACGTGCTGAAGGTCTACGACGGTCTCAAGCCGATGATCGAGCAGTGCCGCGAGAGCTCGCGGCCCGCCTTTGCCGAGGTACGCACCTACCGCTTCAAGGGCCACTCCATGTCCGACCCCCGCAAGTACCGCACCAAGGAGGAGGAGCAACGGTTCGAGTCGGAGGACCCCATCGAGCGGCTGGCCCGGTTCCTGATGACCAAGCGCGGCCTTGCCAAGCAGGACTATGACGCACTGATCAAGGACACCCGCAAGCAGGTGAGGGCCGCGATCAAGTGGGCGGAGGCCTCGCCGCCGCCGGATGTCAGCGAGCTGTACCGGGACGTCTACGCCGACGCGTGGGGCCCGTACACCGGGACGAGCCCGCCCCCGATGCACGAAAAAGGCACGGAGGCACGAGGGCACGGAGGCACGGAGTGAGCCGAGAGATCGAATTCCGAGACGCCCTGCGGGAGGCGATGAGCGAGGAGATGCGACGCGATCCGCGCGTCTTTCTCATGGGCGAGGAGGTGGCCGAGTACCAGGGCGCCTACAAGGTCAGCCGCGGCATGCTCGACGAGTTTGGACCGCGTCGGGTCATCGACACGCCGATCTCCGAGACGGGCTTCGCGGGCCTGGGCATCGGGGCCGCAATGTGGGGGCTGCGCCCGATCATCGAGTTCATGAGCTGGTCGTTCAGCCTCGTCGCCGCCGACCAGATCCTCAACAACGCTCCGAAGATGCTGTACATGTCGGGGGGGCAGTTCTCGGTGCCCATCGTCTTTCGCGGCAACGACGGGGCAGGGGGGCAGCTGGGGTCCACGCACTCCTGGTGCGTCGAGTCGCTCTACGCCAACGTGCCGGGTCTCAAGATGGCCATCCCCTTCGACGCCCACGACGCCAAGGGGCTGCTCAAGACCGCCATCCGCGACGACAACCCCGTGTTCTTCCTGGAGTCCGAGCGGCTGCTTTCGGTGAAAGGGGAGGTGCCGGAGCAGGAGTACATGATCCCGTTCGGGGAGGCCACCGTACGCCGCAGCGGCAGCGACTGCACGATCGTGGGCTTCGGCCGTCCGCTGTACTTTTGCCTGGAGGCGGCGGAGACCCTGGCGGCCGACGGCATCGACTGTGACGTGATCGACGGCCGGACCATCCGGCCGCTGGACATCGACGCCATCGCCCGCTCCGTATCGAGGACCAACTACTGCGTGGTGGTTGACCAGTCCTGGCCGTTCGCGTCGATCGGAGCGGAGGTGGCGGCCCAGGTCCACGAGCGGTGCTTCGACGACCTGGACAACCACGTGGCCCGCGTCCACAGCGATGACGTCCCGGCGCCGTACGCCTACAACCTCGAGCAGGAGATGCTCCCCAACGCCCGCAAGATCGTCGAAGCCGTCCGTGCCGTCACCTACGCCGCCTGACCCCTGACCCCTCTTTACCCATGCCCATTGACATCACAATGCCGCGTCTCTCGGACACCATGGAGCAGGGCACGATCATCAAGTGGAACGTCAAGGAGGGCGACGAGGTCGCGGCCGGCGACGCGGTGGCCGACATCGAGACCGACAAGGCGACGATGGAGATGCAGGTCTTCGACGACGGCCGCATCGCCAGGATCCTGGTGGGCGAGGGCGAGACCGTCGAGATCGGAACGCTGATCGCGGTGATGGCCGAGGAGAACGAGGACGTCGAGACGATCGCCTCCTCGGCGGCGACCGCTCCGGCCGCGGCGACGACGTCGCCCGCCGAGCACGCGGTGGACGTGCCGTCCGAGCCGCCCGTTCGCGTGAGCCCCCCCGGTGACGGCCGGATCCGGACGAGCCCCGTGGCGCGGCGTCTCGCCGAGGAGCACGGCATCGACCTCGGCACGCTTCAGGGCTCGGGCCCGTCGGGCCGGATCGTCAAGAACGACGTCCTGCGGGCCGTCGAGGCCCGCCGGGAGACGGCCGCCGCCGTGCCCCCGTCGGCCCAGCCCGCGGTCCCGGCCCCGATCAGCCGTGACGTCGGCCGCGCCGTCGAGGCCACGCCCGTCGCGTTGACCGGACCGGCGCCGGTGGAGGCCCCGCCCCAGCTCGAGCCGGGCCTGGTGCCGCTGTCGAACATGCGTCAGACGATCGCCAGGCGACTGGTCGAGTCCAAGACGTCGATTCCGCACTACCAGGTCACCGTGACCTTCGATATGGACCGGCTGATGGACCTGCGCGGCACGCTCAACGATCAGCTCGCCGACCAGGGCGTCAAGCTGTCGGTCAACGACTTCCTGGTGCGGGCCTGCGCGCTGGCGATCCACCAGCATCCGGAGTTCAATGCGTCGTGGGGCGGCGACCACCTCGAAATCCACGGTGACGTCAACGTCGGCATCGCGATCGCGCTGCCCCGCGAGCGGGGCGGCGGGCTCGTGGTCGCCACCATTCGCGATGCGGACCGCAAGAGCCTGCGTGCGATCTCCCGCGAGTCGAAGCATCTCTCCCAGAAGGCGCGGGACCGCGGCCTCACGGTCGAGGAGATGGCCGACGCCACGTTCACGATCTCAAATCTCGGCATGTTCGGCGTGGAGCACTTCACGGCCATCATCAATCCGCCCAACAGCGCCATCCTGGCGGTGGGGGCGGCGCTGCGCAAGCCCGTGGTCCGCGGCGGCGAGCTGGCGGTCGGCTACGAGATGTCGGCGACCCTGAGCCTCGACCACCGCATCATCGACGGCGCAACGGCGGCCCGCTACCTCGGTACGCTCAAGCAGCTCATCGAGAATCCGGCGACCCTGCTGGTCTGACCGAGACGCTTACCGCTCGGCGCGGTTCACAGCGGCCACGGTAGGCCCGTTGGGCGTGGCCTCGGTTTCCGTCTCGCGATCCGACGGCGCAATCGTCACGGAAAGATGCCGGAGATAGTTTTTCTTCGTCGCGGAGCTGCAACCGCTGAGCACAAACAGGAGGACCAGCAGCCCGACTCCCCGCCGGAAGGCACGTGCACGCATGGAACAAAACGCCCCACAGGTAGTGCCTCCAAACGGCGTCATCGACGTCATCGGGGACGCCACCGAGCCCGACCCCCGCTTTGGGATGGGATGCCGCCCGGTCGACGTGGATCAACCGGCAGGGCTTCGCCGGCCCGTGCATCTCACCAGGTCGCCCTGTCAAGAGCGGTAAGAAAATCGCTCTGCAACGGCCCCGGTTGGGGCCATAATGCGTGCACACCACGACGAGCAAAGGAGCGTGTCATGGGTGATCACGAGCCCTCCACGACACGGCGGGCGTTCATGTTGACCGGCGGGGCGGCGGCCGCGGCCACGGCGCTGCCGTCGCACGCGAATCAGGATGTCGGCGGCGCCGAGAAGCCGGGACCGCCGTCGATCACGACCGCCACCCTGGCCGAGGCGGAGAAGCTCGCCGGGGTCGAGTTCACCGCCGACGAGCGTGAGCAGGTGCTCGAGGACATCGGCGGCGACATCGAGCGGTATCGGGCGCGGCGAAGCATGGAGCTGGCCAACGGCCTCGCCCCGGCGGATGTCTTCGACCCGCGTCTCCCCGGCACGCGGGTCCCCGACGGTCGCGTGCTCGTTCGTTCGCAGGGGGATCCGGGACCGTGCCCGGCCAACCGCGAGGCGATCGCCTTTGCGCCGGTGACGGCCCTTTCGCGGTGGATCGAGCGCGGCGAGCTTACGAGCCGGCGTCTCACCCGGATCTATCTCGAGCGTCTCAAGCGTCTGGGGCCGCCGCTCGAGTGCGTCGTCACCCTGACCGAGGATCGGGCGCTGGCCCACGCGACCCGCGCCGACTTCGAGCTGGCCGCCGGACAATACCGCGGACCGCTGCACGGGATTCCCTGGGGCGCCAAGGACCTGCTTGACACGGCCGGGATCAGGACGACATGGGGCGCGACCCCGTACAAGGAGCGTGTCGCCGAGCGCGACGCGACGGTCGTCAGGCGTCTCGACGACGCGGGGGCCGTGCTCGTCGCCAAGCTCACGCTGGGGGCGCTGGCCTACGGCGACATCTGGTTCGACGGCCGAACCAACAACCCCTGGAACCTGCAGCAGGGGTCCAGCGGCTCCAGCGCAGGCTCGGCCGCGGCGACCACCGCCGGGCTGGTGGGTTTCAGTCTCGGCACCGAGACGCTGGGGTCGATCGTCACCCCGTGCATGCGGTGCGGGGCGACCGGCCTGCGTCCCACCTTCGGCCGGGTGGCCCGCACGGGGGCCATGGCCCTCTGCTGGTCGCTGGACAAGATCGGCCCCATCTGCCGCACCGTGGAGGACTGCGCACTGGTCCTGGACGCGATCAACGGTGCCGACGAGGGCGACCCGTCATCGCGCGATGTGCCGCCGGCGTTCGACGCGACGGTGCCGGTGGACGGCCTCCGCGTCGGCTATGCGCCGTCGTGGTTCGAGGGTGAGCGGGCCAACGATCTCGATCGGGCCGCCCTGGACGCGGCCCGCCGCGTCATGAACCTCGTCGAGGTCGAGCTGCCCCAGTGGCCCTACGGAACGCTGCTGACCGTTCTGTTCGTGGAGGCGGCGGCCGCCTTCGAGCCGCTCACGTTGAGCGGCCGCGACGACGAGCTCGTGTGGCAGGAGACGCGAGCCTGGCCCAACACCTTCCGCCAGACACGCTTCGCCCCGGCCATCGAGTACGTGCAGGCGCAACGCTTCCGGCGGCTGGTCATGGAGATGATGGCCCGACGCTTCGCCGACGTGGACGTCATGATCAGCCCCAGCTACGCCGGCGGCCTGCTGCTGATCACCAACAGCACGGGGCACCCGTCTCTGACGATCCGCAGCGGATTCAAAGAGGACGGCACGCCCCACGGCATCACCCTGTGGGGACGGCTGTATGACGAGGGCACGCTGTGCCGGGCCGGCATGGCCCTGGAGCGTGAGCTGGCCGTCTGGGACCGGCGACCGCCGGTGTAGGAATCGGGCTCATGACCCTGCCGTCCGGGGCCGATGGAGGGCACATGCGCCGGCTCTTTTTCGTGGTCTTGATCGGGGTGGCGGTGTGTGCAGCCGTCATGGGCTTTGCCCTCAGGTCGGGCGAGCAGCCGACGTGGTCGGTCCTGGCCACGCTGCCGGAACGGATCCGCGACGTCCACGCACACGGCGACGACCTGCTGGTCGCGGCGGGGCGGGAGGGTCTCCTGCGGGTCTCGACGGTGACCGGCGAGGTCACGCCGCTGTTCGACCTCAAGGGGCTCGAGATCGTGGACATCGAGCTGGCCGCGGGTGTGACGCACCTGCTCACCTACGCCGCCGAGAACCGCCGCAACGATCTCTATCTGGTCGATCCGAACACCGGCGGCTTCATCCGGAGCATCACGCTGGGGGGCGGGGTCACCGACCTGGCGGGGTTCCTGGCCAACGGGCGTCTCGCCGTCATCCAGGGGGTCCAGGTGCGGTTCCTTGACGTCGAGCAGGGGCGCACCCGCACCCGCGACCGGGTGCAGATCACCGGCGGCATTCTCGGAGACGCTGACCTGGCCGGCGAGCGTCTGTATGTCGCCCGCAGCTACGCCGGCGGGCTCGCCGTCGTCGACACCACGGCCCGCGAGCTCGTGGAGCTGATCGAGGTGGAGCCCTGGCTGATGGACGTCTCGGTGTCGGGGAGCCTGGCGTATGTCGTCGACAAGGACGGCAACGTAGGCCGCGTTGACCTCAACAGCCGCCAGTACACCGCCCTGGAGTACACGGACGTGCTCGTCGCCCCCGACGGCACGACCTACGCGCTGACTCCCGAAGCGGTGCTCGAGCTCGACGATCAAGGCGAGGTCGTGGACCGGACCAAGGTGCCTGCCGATCTGACCGCCGCGCTGGAGGGCACACGGCCCTCCCTGTTCGAGGTCGGCGCGGATTACGCGATCATCACTGCCGGCGATCGTCTCCTGTGGCTGGACCCGGTATGGAAGAAGCGCCGCGGCCAGGTCGCCAAGGCCGACTGACCGCCGTTCACGTGGCGTGACGGCCGAGCAGCCGCGCGGCCTCCTGAACGTCCTTGTCGCCGCGGCCGGAGAGGTTGATCACGAGCACCTGCTCGGCCGTCATGCCCTTCGCCCTGTCCACGGCCGCGGCGATCGCGTGGGCGGGCTCCAGGGCCGGGATGATGCCTTCCAGCCGGCCCAGCAGCTCGAACGCGTCCAGCGCCGACACGTCGCCGACCGAGGTGTACTCGACGGCCCCGGTCTCCTTCCAGTACGAGTGCTCCGGCCCCACGCCGGGATAGTCCAGCCCCGCCGAGCAGGAGTGGACGGGGGCGGTCTGACCGAACTCGTCCTGGAGCACGTAGCTCAGCGACCCGTGCAGCACCCCCGGCCCGCCGTGGCACAGCGGCGCCGCGTGGTCGCCCAGCGTGCTCGACCGGCCGCCCGCCTCGACGCCGATCTTGGCGATTCCCTCGTCCCCCATGAACGCATGGAACAGGCCCGCGGCGTTCGAGCCGCCCCCGACACACGCCACGAGAACGTCGGGCAGCCGGCCCACGGCGTCGAGACACTGGGCCCGGCACTCGGTCCCGATCACGGCCTGAAAGTCCCGCACGATCAGCGGGAAGGGGTGGGGGCCCACGACCGAGCCGAGGATGTAGTGGGTGTGCTCGACCGTCTCCATCCAGTCGCGCATCGCCTCGTTGGTCGCGTCCTTGAGGGTGCGGGAGCCGCTGTCCACGACATGCACGGTCGCCCCCAGCAGCTCCATGCGAAACACGTTGAGCGTCTGCCGCCGCACGTCCTCGGCGCCCATGTAGATCTCGCACTCCAGCCCGAAGCGGGCGGCGGCGGTGGCGGTGGCCACGCCGTGCTGGCCCGCGCCGGTCTCGGCGATGACGCGCTTCTTTCCCATGCGGGCCGTGAGCAGCGTCTGCCCGATGGTGTTGTTGATCTTGTGGGCGCCGGTGTGGGCGAGGTCCTCGCGTTTCAGCCAGATCTGCCCTCCGCCGGCGTGCTCGGTGAGCCGCCGCGCAAAGTACAGCGGCGTCGGCCGCCCCACGAACCGCGTGAGCAGCCCCTCGAGCTCGGCCGTAAACGACGCGTCCCCGCACGCCTTGCGGTACGCCTCGTCGAGCTGATCAAGCGCCGCCACCAGCGTCTCGGGCACGTAGCGTCCCCCGAACGGCCCGAACCGTCCCGCGGCGTCAGGAAGCCGTGCCCGTTGGGTCATGGGTGCAGCATAGGGGTTCGGGGTTCGGGGTTCGGGGTTCGGGAAGAGACTTCGACGGGAACAGACTCAGCGCGACGGACTTCTTCTCTATTGGCTAATGGCTCATACGAGAATGACTCTCCTCTACGCCAGGTCAACCAGCCACGTGCGGAGGAACGCCGTCTGGCGGTTCTTGGCCTCGGCGGCGAGGCGGCCGAAGCCCGCGTGCTCGTAGGGGGCGCCGGTCTGGTCGTACTCGACCAAGTCGATGAGCTCCGGATCCCGGTAGCGGCGACGCAGCTCGTCGATGAAGGCGACCTGGCCCTCGATCGACACCCACTCGTCGAACCTGGCGTGCAGGGCCTGCAGCGGGACCTCGCGCCAGCCGTCGAGATGCTCGATGGGGTCCAGCGTCTCCGCCTCGGCCTCGCGGCCGCGGAACATCGGCCGGTGGTGCTGATGACGCCAGGAGCCGCTGGCAGCCTCCACCGACGCGCAGCGGAACGGGTGCTCCCGGCACAGCCGCGCCAGGGTGGTCATGCCGCCCGCCGACACGCCGCCGATGGCCATGCGCGCGGTGTCGAAGACCCCGATCCGGGCCAGGGCGTCGATCAGGGGGTCGATCTCCGAGAGCATCTGTGTGACGACGTCGAGTGTCCGATCCGGGGCCTGAAGGGCCTCCTCGAAACGCTGCCCGTGCCCGGGCAGGTCCACGGCGCAGGTGCCGATGCCGGCACGCATCCACCGCAGGTACCGGCCCGGATCGAGCTCCTTGTGGACGGTGCGGCCGTGCATCCACAGGACCACCGGGCACGGCGTGCCCGCCTCCCACTGGGGATGGACGACCATCGCCGGCACGCCGGCGGCGGTGAGACGCTCCCACCGCGCGTTGCGGCGAAGCGACGAGGGGATGGCGGCGGCCTCGCCGTACATGGGCGCGATGATAGCGGGGTAGGATCACGGCCATGGTTCGGATCATCGCCGGAGAGTACCGCTCCCGAAAGCTGCTGACGGCCAGCGACGACGAGTCGACGCGGCCGTTTCTCAGCCGCGTCAAGGAGTCGATCTTCAGCATGCTGCACGAATGGTTCCAGGGCGCTCGCGTGCTCGACCTGTTCGCCGGGGTGGGGACCGTCGGGCTGGAGGCCGTGAGCCGCGGCGCATCGTCGGTGCTCATGGTGGAGCGCAGTGCCGCCACGTACAGGCTCCTCAAGAGGAACATCGAGCAGCTCGGCTGCGGCGACCGCGCCAAGGCCCTGCTCGGCGACGCCCTGGGCCAGACGGCGCTGCTGCGGGCGCCCAGGCCGGTGGACCTCGTCTTCGTTGATCCGCCCTACACCCTCCTGCAGGATCCCCGCTCCCGTCAGCGTGTGCTCGACCAGGT
The DNA here is from genome assembly GCA_041580235.1 of Phycisphaerales bacterium. GTDB lineage: Bacteria > Planctomycetota > Phycisphaerae > Phycisphaerales > SM1A02 > JADFOJ01. The sequence continues at coordinate 26,350 of JBFGEG010000029.1, read as the reverse complement.
CGCGCGTTGCCGCGAGGTCATGGCCGACCGGGGGTTCCTGGTGCTGCGGAGCCCGGTCGGACCCGACCAAATCGGCTCCCTTGCGGGCTTTCGAGGGCCCGAGCCGCACCGCTACCGCAAGGACATGTGGGTGCTGCTGTACGAGCCGTCGGCCATCGACCAGCAGGACGGATAGGCTGTAGCGATGGGCAAGGAGCCTTCCAGGAAGGGGCAATCGGACCTGCGATCGGCGGCGGTGGCCATCGTGCGCACGCTCACCGAGGCGGGGTACGAGGCGTACTTCGCCGGGGGGTGCGTCCGCGACCGGCTCATGGGACTGGAGCCGGCCGACTACGACGTGGCCACCGACGCCCGGCCCCCGGCCGTGGGCAAGCTCTTTCGCAACGCCCAGCATGTCGGTGAGTCGTTCGGCGTGACCTTGGTGAGGCTCCAGGGCCACCAGGTCCACGTGGCCACGTTTCGCACCGACGGCGTCTACTCCGACGGCCGGCACCCGGACTCGGTCTCCTTCTCCGATGCCCGGCACGACGCCGAGCGTCGCGACTTCACCATCAACGGCCTGTTCGAGGACCCGCTCCGCAACGAAGTGATCGATTACGTCGGCGGCCAATCGGATCTGGAGGCCCGGATCGTCCGGGCCATCGGCGACCCGCAAGCGCGGCTGCGCGAGGACGCCCTGCGGATGCTGCGGGCGGTGCGGTTCGCCGCCCGCTTCGGGTTCGACATCGAGGAGTCGACCAGCGAGGCGATCCGGGCCGGGGCGGGGGATCTCGTCGGTGTCAGTCGCGAGCGCATCGGCGAGGAGCTCAGACGCATGCTCAGCCACTCGAACCGGGGGGTCGCGGCGTGGACACTGCAGTACCTGGGCCTCGACCAAGCGGTGCTCGATGAGCCCAACCAGACCGTGGCCCCGCAGCGGCTTGGACGGCTGCCCGCCGACGCGCCCTACCCGACGGCCCTGGCCGCGTGGCTGCTGGACCGCAGCGAGCCCGACCACGACGCGGTCCTGGCACGGGCGCGCCGCTGGGCCGGGGCCCTTCTCCTGTCCAACGCCGACCAGGTCGCGATGCAGCGTTGCCTGGAGTCCTTCGAGACGCTGCGCGGACCGTGGCCGGGGCTCGGCGTCGCCGCCCAGAAACGCCTGGCCGCCCGCCCGGACTTCGAGCAGGCACTCATGATCCTGCAGGCAACCGATCGCCAGGCGTTCGTTGACGTGCGCCGGCGTGTCCTGGAGCTGGCGGAGACCGGGCTCGCGCCGGAGCCGCTCATCGGCGGGGACGACCTGATCGCCCTGGGCCTGCGGCCGGGACCCATGTTCCGGCGGGTCCTCGACGCCGTCTACGACGCGCAGCTGGAGGGCGGGCTCGCGGGCAAGGACGACGCGGTGGAGCTGGCCCGGGCCCTCGCCGAAGCGGCCGGCCAGGGCCCCAGGGCCTCATAGACCGGGAACCTTGTCCGGCCGTGAGCGTCGTATAGAGTAGTCCCAGGCCGCAGGGCTGCCGGGAGCCGGCCCCAGTCCCCCCAATGCGAGGATTCATCGAATGAAGAAACGACTCCTGTCGCGGTTGAGCATCGCCCTGGCCGCCGTCGCCCTGGCCGCCACCGCTGCCCTTGCCGGCGAGGACCCCGCCCCGACCGAGGACGTGCTGTTCATGGTCGATGGCCGCGAGCTGCACGGCCAGATCGTGAGCGAATCCTCGACCGAGATCGTCTTCGAGTTCGTCGATCGAGTGCTCGGCCTCAAGACGAAGCTGCGGCTCGATCCCGAGCACGTCAGTCACATCAAGCGGGACGTGCCGGTCAAGACCCAGGTGCAGCAGCCGCAGCGCAGGACGAAGCGTCTCGCGGCCACCAGCCGGCCCGCCGACGAGCCGGAGCCGCTGCGATTCGGGCGGTCGCAGACCGAGAACACGAGCCTCGACGTCCCCGCCCTCTACATGGTCCCCATGAAGGGCCAGATGGGCACCGACATTCACCGGTCGATCTACGAGAAGGTCGTTGACGACATCAGGGAGCACAACCCCGACGTCGTCATCTTCATCCTGGACTCCTCGGAGTACCCGGACCTCATGATCCCCCAGGTGGAGGACCCCAGGGAGTCACGCGGGATTCTCATGATCGACGAGTACCGCGAGCTGGTGAGCATGCTCAAGGACGAACTGCCCGACGTGCGGCAGGTCATGTGGGTCAAGGACTCCGTGGGCTTCAGCTCGATGCTCGCGCTGGCCTGGGACGAGGTCTACATGGCGCCGGACGCGAGGTTCTGGGGCCTTCGCAGCGTCATCGACCGGAGCGGCGCCGACAAGTGGTCCGACGAGGACGTGCGGGCCAAGATGTCGGCGGCCATCAGCGCCTTTGTCAAGGCCTTCCTGGAGTACGGGGGGCACGGGATGGAGCTGGCCGACGCGATGCTCTGGCCGGAGAAGAAGCTCAGCGCCTCGTTCAAGGGCCGCCAGGTCGTCTGGGCGCTGAACGACCTCGGCGAGTTCGTGGTCGACAGCGACGACGAGGAGACACTGGCCCTGCGGGCCAAGACCGCCGAGGACCTGCTGCTCAGCCAGGGCACCGTCGACTCGATCGACGACCTGGCGTTCCTGCTCGGCTACCGCGAGTACCGCCAGTCCGAAGGTGACGGGTCGAAGCTCGTCGATGACTACGTGGACCAGTGGCGCAAGGTCTACGAGCAGAGCAAGGACCTCTGGGCCGACTACCTCCAGCACCAGCGATGGGCGTCCGGTGCCGACACCGTGAAGTGGCTGGGCCGCTGCAAGCGTGACCTGGAGCAGATCGTCAAGTCCATGGAGCGTTACAAGGCGGTCGAGGTCCGCTGGCAGCTGGATTACGGCGTCAACAAGCTCGCCCTGGAGGTCGAGATCGAGAAGCTCCGCGAGCAGCTGCGGGCCCTCAAGCAGGGCGGCCGCGGCGGCTACGGCGGCGGTGGGGGCGGGTTCGGCTCCGGCGGGCCCGGCTGAGCCACGGCAGGCACCAATCAAGGCACATAGAGAGCACACGACGATGAGACACGCATTTCACAGAACCCTCGTGGCCATCATGGCCCTGGTCATCGCCTCGGTCGCGTTTGCCGGTGAGTCGGTGGAGATCCGGCTCAAGGACGGCTCGCGGTGGACGGGCGAGCTGACCAACGAGGTCCGCATGACCGTCATCCAGCAGGGGGTCCGCATGGACCTGACGGGTCGCCTGCTCAAGGCGGCCGAGTGGCACGTGACCATCGAAACCGACGTTGCGGGCGAGACCCGCAACAAGACGATCTTCAAGAGCGACATCGTCTCGATCAAGACGCTCGGAGCGGGCATGTCGGCCGACGCGAACCGCAGCCCGCGACGCGGCACGACCGCCGCCCGGCCGTCGGAGTCGGACGTCGATCCCGATCAGCCCGGCGTCTTCGTGCTGCCCCTGAACAAGATGGTCGGGCTGGAGTTCCGTCACGAGGAAATGGAGGCGATCGCCGAGGAGGCGGACAAGTACGGCGACGGCCAGATCATCGTCCTGCTCATCGACTCCGGCGGCGGATCCGTTGTGGAGATGGAGAAGATCCACGACACGCTCATGGACATCAAGAAGCGTCACCGCCTCGTGGCGTGGATCAAGCAGGCCATCTCAGCCGCGTGCGCCACCGCCATGCACTGCAACGAGATCTACTTCATGACCGAGGGCACGGCCGGCGCCATGACCGCGTTCAACAGCGCGACCGGCCAGGCCTGGAAAGGCGAGGAGCTGGACGAGTGGATGCAGCGCGCCGGCGAGTGGATGCAGCAGGGCGGCCGCAGCCCGTACATCGCCGAGGCGATGATCCACGCCCCCAGCCTGCTGTCCTACGACAAGGATCCCGTCACGGGAGAGGTGACCTTCTACAACGATCTCTCGGGAGAGACGGTCCTTTCTCGTGACGGCGAGAACCTGGTGTTCACGGCCTCCACGGCGTACGACTGCGGCTTCTCCGACGGTACGGCCGACACCGAGGAGCAGCTCGCCGAGCTGCTCGACCTGCCCGCGTGGAACGAGGTCAGCGACTACGGTCGCCGGATCGCCGCGGACTGGCAGGAGACCGTGGAGCTGGCCAACCGCGAGCTGCGGCTGCTGAGCAACCGGCTGGAGTACGCCGGCTCCGGCAGCGGCAACCAGGTGGAGATCATCGGCAAGCGGATCAAGATCTTCGAGAAGTTCATCAAGTGGCACGACCGATGCCCGAACTGCATGGCGATGTCCGGCCTGCCGACGAAGGAGACGCTGCAGCGCGAGATCAAGGACCTCCGCAAGCAGCTGTCGGATCTGAAGAGGCAGCGGAGATAGTGGAGTCAGGCATCAGCCATTAGGCATTAGCCAACCGCCAAGAGCCATCGGGCAAGAGTCAACCGTCGGTCGGGGAGCCGCGAGCAGATGCCCGCGGCTCCTGACTGGTGGCTGCCGGTAGACTACGGCCGATGGCGTGGCTCACCGATCTGATCTATCTGATCGTCGCGCTGGTCTCGTCGCCCGTGTGGCTCGTGCGCATGATCCGCACGGGCAAGATCAGGACGGACTGGGCCGGCCGGTTCGGCCGCACCGAGCGGCAGGAGCCGGCCCCCCGCGGCCGCGTTCTGGTACACGCGGTGTCGGTGGGGGAGGTCAACGCCATCCGCGGCCTCGTGACGCGTCTCTCGGAGCCGCCGGTCTCCGCCGATGTCGTGGTGGCGGTGACGACGGACACGGGCTGGGCCAGGGCCAACGACCTGTTTGGCGGCCGTCACCGGGTCGTTCGATACCCCCTGGACTTCTCGTGGTCGGTGCGGCGGTTTCTCAACGCCGTGCAGCCCGACGTGATCGCGCTGGTGGAGCTGGAGGTCTGGCCCAACCTCATCCGGACCGCGAGCCGCCGCGGCATCGGCGTGTGCGTCGTCAATGGCCGGCTCACCGAACGCAGCGCACGGCGCTACGGGCGACTGGGTCGGCTGCTGCGACCCACCTTCGGCCGGCTCGCGTTCGCGGCGGTGCAGAACGACGCGTACGCCGCCCGCTTCCGCCGCCTGGGGACGGCCCCGGACCGCATCCACGTCACCGGGACCATGAAATGGGACACGGCGGCCATCGCCGATCGGGTCGAGGGTGCCGACGAGCTGGCCGAAGCGCTGGGCATTGATCGGACGAGACCGCTGGTGGTGGCCGGCTCGACCGCCCCGGGCGAGCACGAGCTGATGGTCGACGCCGTCCGCGACGGCGTGCAACTGCTGTGCGCACCGCGCAAGCCGGAGTGGTTCGACCAGGCGGCGGCGGTTCTGGCCGGCTGCGCGAGGCGGTCAAAGGGGGACCGCGGCAGCCCCACCGGCCGCTTTCTGCTGGACACCATCGGTGAGCTGCGGCAGGCCTACGCCCTGGCCGACGTGGTGGTCATCGGCCGGTCGTTCGGCAACCTGCACGGCTCGGACATGATGGAGCCGGTGGCCCTGGGCACCGCGACCGTGGTGGGCCCGGCGGTGGCGGACTTCCAGGACACCGTCGACGCGCTGCTGGCCGGCGATGGCATCGTGCAGACGGACCGCGAGCACCTCGCCGAGGTCGTCGGCGAGCTGCTCAACGACGCCGCCCGCCGCGCCCGGCTCGCGGACAACGGCCGGGCGGTGCTCCGCGCCCAGCAGGGGGCCACCACGCGCAACGCCGAACTGATCGCGTCGCTGCTGGAGACCACCGAAGGAGCCGCCTCATGACCGGGCCGGAGATCGTCGTCGCCGACATCACGACGCTCGATGTGGACGCGATCGTCAACGCCGCCCACGAGACCCTCGCTCCGGGAGGCGGCGTGTGCGGAGCGATCCACGCCGCGGCGGGCCCGCGTCTGGCGGAGGCGTGCGCCGCGCTCGGCGGGTGCGCAGCGGGTGACGCGAAGATCACGGCGGGCTTCGATCTGCCGGCGCGGCACGTCATCCACGCCGTGGGCCCGGTGTATCGAGGCGGCGGTGACGGCGAACCGCAGCTGCTGGCGTCCTGCTACCGCCGCAGCCTCGAGCTGGCTGAATCCGGCGGCCTTGCCTCGATTGCGTTCCCGTGTATCAGCACCGGGATCTTCGGCTACCCCGCCGACGATGCGGCGGCGGTCGCCCTGGAGGTCATCGGGGCCTGGCTGCGCGGCGGCCTCTCACCCCGGCGCGTCATCTGCTGCTGCTTTGCAGCGCAAGATGCCCAAACCTATCGCAACCGGGTGGCGGGAACACCCGGATAGTGCCGTGAGTGAGAGAGCCTCCTTCTTCTTTGTTCCGGGGTCGCCGTGGGCTCACGGCGCAGAAGAATTCGCCGTCCCGGCGGTAACCGGGACGGCGACGGAGGAGAAAGAAGAAAGGAGAAAGAAGAAGGAAGGAAAGGCGATCGGTACAACGTCCGCGCGGCGCTGGTTATTTCGCCATCGCATCGAGCCACCTACGGCGTGCTCTCTCTCTTGACCCCGCCGGGCCGAACTGGGCGTCGGAGCGACCCATCGTGTCTCTCCGTGACCTCGGAGACCAGGGACTCTGCTGTATGTGATATCGGGGGGCGGCCGGGGGCGTCTTGAAAATGGCCCTCGCGGAGGCCATGGGGGGCGTGCTGGGGCCGTGGGGGAGCGGGCCGGGGGTCCTAGACTCAATCCGGGCCCATGCGCGAGTTCGAGCTGCTTCAGCACGTGTACGAGACGGCCGGGCGGCCGGGGACGGGAGTCCTCATCCCGCCCGGCGACGACATGGCCATGGTCTCGATCGGGGGCCGGCCGCTGCTGGCCGCTGTCGACCAGGTGGTGGCGGGGCGGCACCTCGACCTGGCGACCACGCCCCTGGAGCTGGCCGGCCGCAAGGCGGTGACCCGCAGCCTCAGCGACGTGGCGGCGATGGCGGGGCGGCCCGTGGCCCTCTTGGCGGCGGTGACCCTGCCGCCGGGCTTCGGCCAGGGGCGGGCGGTCGAGCTGTTCGACGCCATGCGGGAGACGGCCCGACGCTACGAGTGCCCGCTGGTGGGCGGCGACATCGCCATCCACGCCGACGGGGCTGCGCCGCTGGTGTGCTCGGTCACCGTGCTCGCCGAGCCGGGCCCGGCGGGCCCGATCCGGCGGTCGGGGGCGAGGCCCGGCGATGTGGTGTACGTGACGGGCGTGCTCGGCGGCTCCCTGCCCAGCGGGCATCACCTGACGTTCGAGCCGCGGATCGGCGCGGCGCTGGCCCTGGCCGAGACGGCAACGCTGCACGCGATGATCGATCTCAGCGACGGCCTCGGACGCGACGCTGGGCACCTGGCGGAGCAGTCCGGCGTGCAGATCGAGATCGACGCCGAGCGTCTGCCGCGCCGCGACGGCAGCGACTGGCGAGCCGCCATGGGCGACGGCGAGGATTACGAGCTGTGCTTCGCCGCGTCCGGCGAGGTGCCGCCGCGTGTGGCCGGGCTCGCCGTCACCGCGGTGGGACGCGTGGTTCGGGCCCCGGCCCCGAACGAGCCGCGGGTCATCGTGCTCGCCGGCGGTGAACGCCTGGATGGATCGCAGCTGGGCTGGGAGCACGGGTCGTGACCATCGAGCGAAGCACCGCCAGCGAGGCGGAGACGGTCGCGCTGGCCCGGACGCTCGCCGGCCGTCTCACGGGCGGCGAGATGATCTGCCTGGAAGGGGAGCTCGGCAGCGGCAAGACGTGCTTTGTGCGTGGGCTCGCGGCGGGGCTGGGGCTCGATCCATCGGCGGTGTGCAGTCCCACGTTCGTGATCTGGCGAGAGTACGACGACCACGCCCCGCTGAAGCTCGTGCACGTGGACGCCTTTCGTCTCAGCGGACCGCAGGAGCTGGAGTCCATCGGGTTCGACGAGCTGCTGGCGGCACCCGACGTCGTCGTGGCCGTGGAGTGGCCCAGCCGCATCAAGTCCGCGTTGCCGGCCCGCCGGATCGACGTCCTTCTGGAGCACACGGGAGAGACCTCGCGTCGCGTCACGCTGACGGCGCCGCGGGAGCTGGCCGGTGTGCTCGAGTGATCAGCTCTCGTCGGCTTCCTGCGCGAGGCGATGACGGCCCTCGGGGCTGATGGCGTAGATCTGGAAGCGGTGGCCCACGGGGTCCCACCCGTGCTCCCGGCAGATGCGGTTGCGCAGCTTGACCAGCTCGTCGTCGGAGAACTCGATGTGGTCACCGGTCTTCATGCAGACCATGAAGTCGCGGGCCGCCTTGCCGTAGATGAGCTGGTAGTGGGCCTGCTTGGAGTCAAAGAGGGCCTGGGTGATGATCCCGGCGTCCTGAAGAAGCTTGACGGTACGGTAGATTGTCGCCTTGGAGACGCGGTGACCCCGTCGGCGCATCTCCATGAGAAGCTGGTCCACCTCGAACAGGTCGTCCTGCTCGATGATCGCGTTGAGAATGTCGGCCCGCTCGGGTGTGTACTTGAGGTTCTGCGAACGGAGGAACCGGCGGAAGACGGAGCACAACGGTGCCATCGCCGTCAGCTGCGAGCCCTCGGGCGGCAGGGGAGGCGTCGGGAGCGAGTGAATCGCCATAACGAGAGTGTACCGCGGCCATCGGCGAAAAAGAACCATGTCACCGCCCGCCCGCAACCTTCGCATCCTCGCCTTCGAGTCCTTCGACACCGGCTCGCATCGATCGGTGCGGGAGCTGATCAGCCGGCACTCGCATCACGACTGGACCTGGCTGACGCGACCCGGGCGGGGCTGGAAGTGGCGGATGCGGCTGGCCGCGGTGGAGCTGCTGGAGCAGGCCACAGCGGGCGGGCAACTGGCCGAGCCCCCGGACGCCGTCTTCGCCACGTCGCTGATGGGGGCGGCGGACCTGCGCGCTCTGCTGCCGGCGCATCTCCGCAGCGTGCCCCTGGTGCTCTACATGCACGAGAACCAGGCCGCCTACCCGCTGTCGGACCATCCGAAGGTGGACCCCAGACGCGACGTGCACTTTGCGTTGACCAACTTCACCAGCATCCTCGCCTCGGACCTGGTCATCTGGAACAGCCGGTGGAACCTCGACTCCTTCATGGCCGGCATGGGGGCGATTCTCAAGCGGGCCAGCGCGGTGGAGCTCCACGGGTGGCAGAATGCGGTGCAGCAGCGCAGCGTCGTCATCTGGCCGCCGGTGGAGCCGCCCCCGGCCGATCTCGAACGGAGAGTTTCACATAACACGGGCCGGATCGTGTGGCCCCACCGCTGGGAGCACGACAAGGGGCCGGCGGAGCTGCTGGAGCTCGCGGTCCGACACAGCGAAGCGCTGGACCTGCGGTGGACGATTCTGGGGGAGCGGTTCCCGACGGTGCCGCCGGCTCTTGTCGAGTTCCAGCGGCGTTTCGCGGATCGCCTCGATCACTGCGGCTTCGAACCCGATCGGCGTCGGTACTGGGAGCATCTGGCCCGCGCCGACTGGGTGCTCTCCACGGCGCACCACGAGTACTTCGGGGTGGCGGTGGTCGAGGCGCTGCTGGCCGGGTGCCTGCCGTGGCTGCCCGATCGCCTCAGCTACCCGGAGCTTCTGCCCGAGCCGGCACGTCACCTGGGCCCGGATCGGCCGCCGGGGGACCGGCAGGGTCTCGTCGAGACGATCCGGGCTCACCTGCAGCCGGCCCTCGCCCCCAACGCGGTGGCGGCGATCGATGATGCGATCGGGCGGACGGCTCATGGCCGTCGGGACTGACGCGTCAGGCGGCAAACGAGTCGAAGAGGCCGAGCTGCCCGGCGTCCCCCGGACGGCGGAACATGGCCGAGGAGGGCGTGGGAAGCGGCCGGTCCAGACCGTAGCGGGCCGCGAACACACGAAACGTCTCGGCGATCTGCGCGGCGAAGGGGCCTTGACCGCGCATGCGATCGCCGAAACGTGAGTCGCTCAGTCGCCCGCCGCGAAGGCTCCTCAGCAGACCCTCCACACGGGCGGCCCGGTCGGGCACGTGGACACGCAGCCAGTCGAGAAACAGCGTCTTGACCTGATGGGGCAGCCGCAGCATCACCCAGGTGGCCGACCCCGCGCCGGCCTCCGCCGCGGCGTGGAGCAGGCGGGGGATCTCCCGGTCGTTGAGCCCGGGCATGACCGGCGCCACCATCACGCCCACGGGCACGCCCGCGTCGGCGAGCTCCCCGATCGCCCGCAGCCGGTCGCGGGGGTGGCTGGCCCTCGGCTCCATCACGGCCGCGAGCTTCGCATCCAGCGTGGTGAGGCTGATCGAGACGTTCACCGCCCGTGTCTCGGCGAGGGTCTTGAGCAGGTCAAGGTCGCGAACGATGAGCCGGTGCTTGGTGACCAGACACACCGGCTGGCGGCACTCGGCGAGCACCTCCAGGCAGCGGCGTGTGATCCGCAGCCGGCGCTCCAGCGGCTGGTAGCAGTCGGTCACGCCCGACATCACGATGGGCTCTCCCGTCCACCGGGGCGAGGCCAGCTCCCGCCGCAGCAGCCTCGGCGCATCGGGCTTGGCGACGATCTTGGTCTCGAAGTCCAGCCCGCACGAGAAGCCGAGCGTCTCGTGCGTCGGCCGCGCGTAGCAGTAGCAGCACGCGGTCTCGCAGCCTCGATACGGGTTGACCGTCCACTTGAACCCGAGGTCGGGGCTGTCCACGCGGTTGATGATCGTCCGCGTCGCGTCGCGGTAGACGCGGGTGCGGATCTGGACACCCCGCGGGTGCGCCTCGACCAGCCGGGCGGCCTCCTGCGGCAGCACCGTCAGGCTCAGGCCCTCGAACCGGTTGGCCGGGTTGAGCCGGGTCCCGCGGCCTCGCGGCGTCGGGCCAGGGACGGAGTCGGGTCCCACCATGACCCTAACATAGACCCAACACAAACACCTGTCAAGGGGCTCGGCCCCCCTGCTGGTCACGCCCCATAATCGGCATTAAGTTAAACTCTGCTAACTTCCGGCCCAACCTGCTACGGCTACCATGGCCGGCCCGTGATCACCAACTGGACCCAGACCCTGATCCCGACCCTGCGGCAGGTGCCGGCGGAGGCGGAGGTGCCGTCGCACCGGCTCATGCTGAGGGCCGGGCTCATCCGGCAGCTCTCGGCGGGGATCTACTCGTATCTGCCCCTGGGATGGCGGTCGCTGCACAAGGCGATCGAGATCATCCGCCAGGAGATGAACGCGGCGGGATCGGTCGAGCTCTTCCTGCCCGCCCTCGAGCCCATCGAGCTCGTGCGGGAGACGGGACGCGACGCCGACTACGGCGACGACCTGTTCCGGCTCACCGACCGACGCGAGCATCTCAACGCGCTGGCGCCCACTCACGAGGAGGTCATCACGGAGGCGATGCGGGCGTCGGTCGAGAGCCACCGCCAGCTTCCGCTGAACCTCTACCAGATCCAGACGAAGTTCCGCGACGAGCCGCGGCCCCGCTTCGGCATCCTCCGCAGTCGCGAATTCATCATGAAGGACGCGTACTCGTTTCATCTGAGCGTGGATGGCTCCGGCGGCCTCGACGAGACGTACGACCGCATGTATCAGGCATACTGCCGCATCTTCGATCGCTGCGGGCTCAGCTACGAAATCGTCGAGGCGGAGTCGGGCCCGATCGGCGGTTCGGCCTCCCATGAGTTCGTGGTGACGTGTCAGACGGGCGAGGACACGATTCTCAAGTCCGACAAGGGCAATTACGCGGCCAACGTCGAGAAGTGCGCCACGGGCCCGCGGGCATGGTCGTTGGACGGCCCCCCCGCCGGCGCGCTCCAGGAGGTGCACACGCCGGACCTGCCGGGCATCGACGATGTCGCGGCCTTTCTCGAAACCACCCCCGCCGAGATGCTCAAGACGCTCGTCTGCAGCAGCGAACGCGGCTGGATCCTGGCCGTTGTCCGCGGTGATCATGATCTCAACCTCGGCAAGCTCAAGGATGCCGTGGGCACCACCGTGGGCATGGCCGACGAGCAGGAAGCACGCAAGGCGGGCTTCGCCGTCGGCTTCGTCTCTCCCGCCGTGGCGACATCGATCGATCTCGCCGCGATGATCGTCGATCCCGATGCGGCCCAGGGACGAGGCTGGGTGACCGGCGCCGACAGGATCGATTACCACGTGCGGGGGTTCGACTGGCGGCGTGAGGTCGGGGCATTGCTCGACGGGGATCGGTTCACCGTCGCCGACATCCGCCACGCGCAGGACGGCGACCCCTCACCTCGCGACGACGGCGGCACGCTGCGGGCCGAACGCGGCATCGAGGTCGGCCACGTCTTCAAGCTAGGCACGAAGTACTCCGACGCCATGGGCTTCACCGTCCTCGACGAGAAGCAGGCCCGCCGCCCGGTCATCATGGGCTGCTACGGCATCGGGCCCGGCCGGATCCTGGCCGCGGCCATCGAGACCAGCCACGACGAGGACGGGATCATCTGGCCGGCCGCGATCGCCCCCTACGCGGTGCACGTCGTCACCATCAAGCTGGACGACACCGGTCAGACGTCGCTCAGCGAGCTCACGGCATCCCTCGCGGCGGCGGGCCTGGACGTCCTCGTCGATGATCGCCCCGAGCGGCCCGGCGTGAAGTTCAAGGACGCCGACCTCATCGGCTGCCCCGTGCGGCTGACCGTCAGCGAGAAGTCGCTGGCGGAGGACGCCGTGGAGTTCAAGCTCCGCTCGGCGGGCCGGGCCAAAGGCGAACTGGTCCCCATCGCGGACGCGGTGGACCGCTGCCTGGAAGCGATCGGCGCATATGCTACTGTAGCATAGGATGATCCTATAGGACTCGCGCATAGGACGATCCTATAGGATTATCGCATATACGCTCTCGGTGGTCATGCCGCTCCGCAGGAGTGACACTCAGGGCGGTGTCGCCGTCACGTTGGGCGACGTGGCTCGTACGCTTCGGCCCCCGCCGCCGTTGGGGTCCGGTCCCCGGTCGAGCCCGAAGGCGTCGTGAACGGCCCGCAGGGCCGCCTGCCCCTGTTCTTTCGGCACGATGCAGGAGATCTTGATCTCCGAGGTCGTGATATTGCCGATGTGGATGCCCGCGTCGCCGATGGCTCTGAACATGGTCGCCGCCACGCCGCTGTGGCTGCGCATGCCGACCCCCACCGCCGAGACCTTCGCGAGACCGATCTCCAGCGCCATCTCACCCGTGCCGATCTCCTGGAGGGCCTGCTCGACGGCGACCTTGACGTCGGCGAGGTCCTGGTGATCGACGGTGAACGACACGTTGGCCGTCTCCCCGTATTCGGTCTGCATGATGTCGTCCACGATGGCCCCGGTCGCCGCGATGTGCCGGAAGATGTCCGCCTGCACGCCGGGCGTGTTGGGCACCCGCCGCAGGCTGATCCGGCCCAGATCGGGCTTGAGGGCACAGCCGACAACCGTGACGTCTTCCATTTCGGGGGTCTCCTTGACGATCATCGTCCCCGGGCCCTGGCCGCCGTTGTGACGGACGCAGATGGGCACGCCGAACTTCTGGCCGAAGATCACGGCGCGGTTATGTAAAACTCCCGCCCCCAGCGACGCCAGCTCCAGCATCTCCTCGTAGCTGATGCGATCGAGCCGGCGGGCCGTGGGCACGGCCCTGGGGTCGGCGGTGTAGACGCCGTCCACGTCGGTGTAGATCTCGCAGACGCCGCCCGCGCCGTCATCAGCCCCCCCGCTGCCCACACCCAACGCCGCGGCGATCGCCACCGCGGTAGTGTCCGAGCCGCCGCGTCCCAGCGTCGTGAGCTGGCCGTCGCTGGACATGCCCTGGAAGCCGGCGACGACGATCGTCCGGCCGCGATCGAGCTCCGCCTGCAGACCGGCCGTGTCGATCGACCGGATGCGGGCCTTCGTGTGGATCTCGTCGGTGATGATGCCCATCTGGGCCCCGGTCATGCTCACCGCGTCGATGCCCAGACGGTGAAGGGCCATGGTCATGAGGGCGATCGACACCTGCTCGCCCGTGGTCAGCAGCATGTCCATCTCCCGCTGCGACGGCCGGTCGGACACCTGCCCCGCCAGCTCGATGAGCCGGTCGGTCGTGTGGCCCATGGCCGAGACAACGACCACCACCTGGTGCCCCCTGCCCCGCGCCGCCGCGGCATGCTCGGCGCACCGGCGGATGCACTCCGGGTCGGCCAGGGAGGTGCCGCCGAACTTCTGAATGACCACCGCCATGCACTGGATTGTACCTGGATCCGGCGCCGTACCTGAACGGCGGCATCAACCGTCTCCGCGGGTGAGAAACCGGTGGATGGCTCGGGCCGCCACCTCGTTGCCCCGTTCATTGAGATGCCCCATCCCGCGATGGAACAGCCACTCCGCCTCGATCGTGCTCGAGGCCCCGGGAGCCGCGGCACGAAAGGCCTCGGTCAACGACAGGCTGGGAACCCCCAGCCGGTCACAGATTTCGCCGAGACGTCGATCGGGATGGTCCCAGTCGAACTGTGCCGTGTACTGCTCGTCGATCGCCGCCAGAGTCTCGAAGCGGTCGCGGTAGATCTGCTCCGAGGCCGGGATCTGCAGGAAAACGAACCGGCCGCCGCGGTCGACGACCTCGCGTTGGAAGAGCTCGATCGCCGCCTCCGTGAGTCTCCAGGCGTGTTCGACCTTCTCCGGCACCTTTGTGCAGTAGATCCACGCGCCGGGCCGGAACGTGTGCAGCGTCTCGTGGGCGGCGTCCCGCGCCTTGAGCAGCAGGTGCTTCTGCCAGACATAGAAACGGGCATGACGATTCAGGAACTGCGACAGCCTCGCCTGTGCGGCCGAGTAGGGAAGCTGGCGGTAGTTGCCGTTCTCGTCGAAGTCAAAGTAGATCCTGGGATTGTGACTGAGCCGGTTGCAGTTGTCGGCCAGATCGTTGCCGACGAAGTAGCCGCAGATGACGACGTCGGGCTCGAACCGCGACACGAGCTCCCGATACAGGACGATGCCCTGGCCGGGGCTTGCTCCGGAGACGCCGAAGTTCATGACCTCCCACGTCTCGCCGGAGTCCGACTCGTTGAGCATCTGCTCGAGCCGATGCACGAGCGTGTCCTGCTCGTCGACGCCGAGCGACGCGATCATCGAATCACCCACGATCGCGACGCGACGAACCCCGTCGGGTTTCTCCAACGGCCGATCGGGTCCGCGGAAACCCACATCGTTGAACCGCAGGAAGACCTCGCGTTGGGCCTCCGGCTCGTAGACCTTGATCCGCAGGGATCGATGATACGTATTGCCAAGCACCGGATCCCTCACCGTCAGCGGCGGGACGACGTCGAGAAACAGCCGCGCACCGATCTCCAGCAGCAGGGCCAGCACCACCAGCGTGCCGCACATCAGTGTGACTTTCCGGCCGAGCTGCCGCCATCGCCCCCCCGCGGCCGGGCTCGAACCGCTCGGTTCAGACATGGGTTGTCAATGCTAGTGCATTCTCACCGCGATGAGTCCGGCGGGCTGAGACTGATCTCGGCCTCCGCGGTGACCGCGTGATCCGACGGCCGCGCGAGCCGCCACCGGCACAGATCGATGCCGCCGGCGAGACCACCCACAAGCTCCAGCGCCTCGCGAAGCCCTTGGGCGCTCCCGGGCGGGGCAAGCATGCCCGCCGCGGCGCCCCACACGCCGAGGTGACTCGCCAGCCGCCGCCCGTCGACGGTGCCGCAGCTGGTCCACGGTCCGGCGAGGGCCTCACCCCCAGGCCCGCCGCGACGCAACGCGTCAGCCACCGCCGCGAGCGGTGCGGGGTGCGTGGCGATCACGCACCATCCCCCGCCACCGGGGTCACCGTTCGACACCACCGTCCAGTTCAGCGAGACGCGATCCATCCCCGGCAGGTCGCCGAGCAGCCAGGTCGCCAGCCGTCCGATCTCCACCCGCCTCGGCCCGCCGTCAGTGAAGGTCGCGGGGTCCGGCACGTCCAGCGCAAAGGCCCCTTCTCCCAGCGAATTGAGGGCCCCGAGCAGCCGCAGCATGTGCGTATCGAGCGCACGCCACGCCGACGCCGCGTCGTTCACCTCGTACACCCTGGCCACGGTCGGAAACATCAGGTCAAACGGCGGGTCCTCCAGCCGTCCTTCGACGTCGGAGACGGCCGTGATCCGCCGCGGGCCGAGCATGGTGCCCAGCGCGGTCGTGACGGGCGGCTCGCCCAGCGTCGCCGTGACGAACGCGTCGAACGGTCCGCCCGCGGTGTCGGTCGGCTCGATGACGCTCAGCAAGGTCCGGGCCTCCAGGCTCAGCACCGGCGCCGGGTCCCAGTGCAGCCGGGTGACCCGGCTGCGAAACGGCGTGTGGTCAAACCGCGAGGCGTAGCGGGTCCGGATCTCATCGCCATCCAGAGTCGCCACCGCCACCGACCACCCGCCCAGCGGCTGGGCGTGACGCATGAAGACGCCCACCTGGCCGCCGCCGAGGGCCCGCCCCCGGCCGATCGCCTCGTGTCCGGCGAGCCCGCGATCGGGGGTGGCGCCTGCCCGGTTGTCGATCACCTCGTGCAGCAGACCGACGCTCGTCTCCGGCGCGGCCGCCATGAAGCCGTTGCCGCGGGCCAGCAGCAGCCCGTGCTCCGGCAACCGGAAGAGCCCGACATCGCGGCGCGGCCCCAGCACCACGGGCGCGAGCCGGTCCAGCAGAGCCGTGCTCACCTCCCGCTGGACCTCGGTGAGCACGACCCACTCCGCCGCGTCGTCGACGCCTCGCGACAGCACCGTCACCCGGCGGCCGAAGACGGTGTCGAAGAGCCCGCCGGGCTCGCGGCCCGCCTCCGTCGCGAGCCGTTGCCACGCCGCCGGCAGCAGGTCGCCGGCGGTGAGGCTCCGGAGCCATCGGGCGATCGGCCGGTCCCGCAGCTCGGCCCGGATCGCCGCCGCCCCCTCGATGTGCACGTACAGCCGCACGTCCGGCGGCGCGATCAACGCGTTGGCGAACGGGTCGTCGGTCCCCAGGCCGGGCCGGGCCAGGGCGAGGCACAGAAGGATGGACCTAAGGGGTCTGATCATCGGGTGGCTCGGCGGTCAGGGCGGGTGAGAGCTCACGGATCGACTTGATCGCACGATCGATCGTCCGCCCGTGGTGTTGCAGGTCGTGTTGCAGGGCGGCGGGCAGGGTCGGGGCCGGGCTCGACGGGCGTCGCTGCCGCTCGACGAGGCTGACCGCCAGCACGGTGGCGGCCACCGCCAGCCCGCACAGCAGCACTCGGACGACCACGCGGCCCGCACGGCGTCGTCGCGCGCGTTGCCGCGTGGTGACGCCGAGACCGAGCCGTCGCATCACGGGCCCGGTCAGATCCGGGGCGGGCACCGGCCGGCCCAGCTGCGACCCGATCGGATCGGATCCGCACTCGCGGGGCCGGCTCACGCCCACAGCTCCTTGACGTGGCGGTGCATCGTCCGGCTGTCCTCGATCATCCGCCTCATCCGGGCCCGCCCGCGGTGCAGGTGGCTCTTGACGGTGCCCTGCGGCATGTCCAGGTGCTCGGCGATCTCCGCGACGGCCCAGCCCTGCTGGTGATAGAGCAGCATGATCTCGCGCTGCAGCGCCGGCAGCCCGGCCAGGGCCACATCGATGACGCGGCGGGCATTGTCCATCGTCTCGGTTCGGGCGTTGTGCCTGCCGGGGCCCGGTCCCCCCGCCGCGCGGTAGCTCACCGCGTCGCTGTCATAGACCGGAGCGAGCTTCTCGACCGAGTTCAGGTACAGCCGCTTGGCGATCGTGAACAGCCACGTGCTGAACCGGAACCGGTTGTCGAATCGACGGAGGTTCTTGAGCACCCGAACCAGCGCCTCCTGGACGATGTCCTCGGCCGTCTCCGGACGACCGGACAGCCGCAGGATGAACGCATACAGCGCATCCTGGTGGGCGCGGATGAGGGCCTCGATCGCCTCCTCGTCACCCTCCTTTGCCCGGCGAACAAGCGTGTGCTCGACCGATCTCTGCATCGCGCGCCGCGATTGTACATACCGGGAGGCACGCGTGAGGATTCAGGGTTTTCTAGGCGGCCGACTTGCTGCTGCGTCGATGCCGCCCCACCGTGCGCTGCTCGGGGGTGGCCCGCCGCTGGGGCTCGGCCGCGAGCTTCTCCAGGAGCTCCTGGGGGCTGCGGGCCCAGAGGTCCGCTCCGATCTCCTCGGCGAGCCCCTCGGCCCGATTGAAGACACCCCCGCCCACGGCGATCTGCAGGTCGGGGCAGGAGCCGATGGTGCGGATGGTGTCGATGATCTGGCGGATCTGCGGCGCGTCGCCGGGGGCGGAGGCGAACATGAGCAGGATGTGCGGGTTGCGGGCGCCGACCTCGGCCAGGATCTCGTCGCCGGCCACGCCGCCGCCCCCGAACCAGATCTCGTAGCCGTCGGCCTCGGCGAGGTCCGCCACGAGCTGGCCGGCCAGCTCGTCGGCTTCGCTGGAGCCGGAGAACATCAGGATCGTGCGGTCGCGGGACCGCTTCTGCGTGTACCGGGCCTGCGCCTGGTCGACAAGGCTGCGCAGCAGCCGCGTCCCGTAGTGGTGGCCCAGGGTGCTGAGCTGATCGGCGCGGAACAGGGAGCTGATCATGTCGAGCACCGCCCAGTAGACTTGCTGTGACAGCTCCTCGGCCGGGACGCCCTCGTCGATCGTCTCCTGGACGATGGATCGGGCACCGGCGCGATCGCCGGTGCAGAGCTTCTGGAACAACCGCTCGACGATGATTTCCTGGTTCACGTGCAAGCCTCCGACCTGTGACCCCTCGTACCTCGTGGACAGACTCCGCACCGCCCCCGCAGGCGGGCGACCGACCGTGCTTCGGTTCATCGAGCAGATACCCCCGCCGGCTCAACTTTGGGCCGCCCCGCAGCTATCGGACGCTCGCACCGCCCGATAAGCGGCCCAGATAGCCGATGCAGACGCCGAAGGTCATGGCGTGCTGGCTCACGGCGGTGAACCCGGCCTGTTCCATCATGCGGGCGAGCTCGTCGCGCTGGGCGAACGTTGACACCGACTTGGGCAGATACCGGTAGGCGCCGGACCGGTCGCCGGCCAGCAGCGTCGCCGTCAGGGGCATCACGTGCTCGCAATAGATGACGTTGAGCCCCCGCAGCAGGGGGTTGGCCGGGTGGCTGAACTCGAGAATCACCAGGCGGCCGCCGTCGCGGAGGACCCGGCGGAACTCCCGCAGCGCCCGCAGCGGGTCGGCGACGTTGCGGATGCCGAAGGCGATGGAGACGATGTCGACGCTCGCGTCGGTGAAGGGAAGCGCCATCACGTCGCCCCGGCGGTACGTGGGCCGCGGCTGGCCGGCCCGGCGTCGACGGCGGGCCGCCTTGCGTCGCGCGAGCTGCAGCATCTCGGCCGTGAAGTCCACGCCGCAGACCCGGGCCGGACCCGCGGCCGCAAACGCCTCCGCCAGGTCGCCGGTGCCGCAGGCGGCGTCCAGCACGTGATCGGCGGGTCGAACACGGCACAGCTCGACCGCCCGGCGTCGCCACACCTGGTCGCGGCCGAAGGAATGGACCCGGTTGTTGAGGTCGTAGCGTCCCGCGATGGCCCCGAACATCCGCTGAACCCGCGCTGCCTTGTCGACGGCGCGATGGGGGTCGTCCGCCAGGTCGCTTGCAGTCCAGGCCGTCTGGGAAGAAGATGGACTGTTCCGTGTCATGGTCTCCGGAGAGGCTCAGGGATGATAAGAGCATTTCACATGAGATTCGAAATCCGCCGTCTGCTGCTGCTGGCCCCGGTGGCGATGCTTGTTGCCGCGGGCTGCACGTCCAACCCCGCGACGGGACGCAGCCAGCTGCTGCTGCTGTCCAGCGAGCAGTCGATCGCGCTGGGTGAGCAGTCCTCGCCGGCGCTGATCGCCGAGTACGGCGGCGAGGTCCCCTCACCGGATCTGCAGTCGTACGTCGATGTCGTCGGCGGCTCGATCGTGCAGGGCACCGAGGCGAACTACGCGCAGCTTCCGTGGGAGTTCACCGTGCTCGACTCCGATGCGGTGAACGCCTTCGCCCTGCCCGGGGGGAAGATCTTCGCCAGCCGCGGTCTGCTCGTCGAGCTCGACAACGAGGCCCAGATGGCGGCCGTCCTCGGCCACGAGGTCGGTCACGTCACGGCCGAGCACGTCAACGAGCGTGTCAGCCACTCGATGCTCATTCAAGGCATCTCCATCGGGACGGCGGTGGCGGCCGGGCAGTCGGAGAGCGACTGGGCGAAGGTGGTGCCGATTGTGGTCGGCCTCGGCGGTCAGGGCTACCTGCTCCGCTTCAACCGCAAGCAGGAGCTGGAAGCCGACACGCTGGGCGTGCGGTACATGACGCGGGCGGGCTACGACCCCGAGGCGATGCTGGAGCTGCTGGACGTCCTCGAGGCCCAGAGCGCCGGCCCGCGACAGCCGGAGTTCCTCTCGACCCATCCCTATCCCGAGTCGCGGATCGCCGACGTGAACAAGCTCCTGGCCGGTCCCTACGCCTACACCCGCGGCAACCCCGATTTCGCCAAGTTCCAGGACCGCTACCGCCGCCAGGCCCTGCCCTACCTCGGCACCGCCCAGGCAAGTGTGACCGGCCCCGCCTGGTGCGGGGTCTGTCGCGGCCACGACCTCGTCTCCGCGGCCCCGCCGGACACGTCCCATATGCCCTGACTCGGATTCTGTCGCCCGGCTTGGCCCCTGGCCGAGGAGACAGGTACGATACTGGCCCGTTCTGAGGCGAGGGGTGGCGTCCATGATCATCGATCTGCACACGCACGTCTGGGCGAACCTGGATCAGCTCGGTCCGGAGGTGGCCGCCCGCCGCCGCAGCCGGGCCGCCGACAACGGCACCCAGCTGGACGCCAGCCCGACCGCCCACGAGCGGATGATGGGCTGCGTCGACGGGGCGGTGGTGCTGGGCTTCCGGGCCGACCGCCTCGGAGCCCGCATTCCCAACGAGTTCATCGCGGAGTTCGCGGCCAAGGACCCCCGCCGGCGGGTCGGTGTCGCCGGCATCGACCCCATGGCCGACGACGTCATCGACGAGCTGGAGGCCTCGATCAGTCTCGGCCTGGTCGGCGTGACGGTCTCGCCCGCGTGCCAGGGCTTTCATCCGGCCCACTCCGACGCGATGAAGGTCTACGAGCGGTGCGCCGAGCTCACGCTGCCCGTCTTTGTCAACCTCGAGGAGCCGCTGACCGCAGCCGCGGTGCTGGAGTTCGCCCGGCCGGGGACGTGGGATGAGGTGGCGCGGTCCTTCCCCTCTCTACCGCTTGTGATCGGCCAGATCGGTCATCCCTGGATCGACGAAGCGCTGGTGCTGATCGGTAAGCACGAGCACGTCTACGCCGACATCTCCGGCGTCGTGGCCAGGCCGTGGCAGCTGTACAACGCGCTGCTCAACGCCACGAGCATGGGCGTCATGGAGAAGCTGCTGTTCGGATCCGGCTTCCCCAACGACACGCCGGCCCGCGCCATCGAGAGCCTCTACACGGTCAACGCGTTCAGCCACGCCACGCAGCTGCCCACCATCGCCCGCCCGTCCTTGCGTGCGATCGTGGAGAAGGACAGCCTCGCCTGCCTCGGGATCAACGCTGAGATCGCACCGAGCCCGCGGCAGCCGGAGGAGGACGAGACCCCGATGGTCGAGCTCGTCCGCCACCCGGAGCCTGCGGACGTCCCCGACAGCGCCCCTGCATGACCCGTTCGGTACTCATCGGATTCGGCCTGATCCTGCTGTGTGCGGCCGGCGGCTGCTCGTACGG
Organism: Phycisphaerales bacterium; assembly: GCA_041580235.1. GTDB lineage: Bacteria > Planctomycetota > Phycisphaerae > Phycisphaerales > SM1A02 > JADFOJ01. The sequence continues at coordinate 4,802 of JBFGEG010000029.1, read as the reverse complement.
GCGGGCCTCGGCGACACTGCGGGCGGAGTCGCTCGGAGCCGAGCCCGTCTACCTGGACGAGTACTACGCCACGGCGTTCTTCGCGGAGACCGAGTCCACGGAGACCTCGATCTTCCTCGCCGACATGCCTCTGGACAAGCTGCTCGTGGGCGACGTGACGCAGGGGTCGATCGTTCACCTCGATCTCCTGTGGGTGCCCAAGGCGGGCGACACGCCGATGGACAGCTCGGCCACCAACGTGGGCATTCGCTTCGTCGTCATCGCCGACGGCGAGGTCGGAGTCTACGGCGGCGCCGGCTTCGCCCTCATCCATGGCAAGACGGACGGGCCGAAGCTCTCTCTCACGCTGCGTGACGCCTCGCTGACGCTGCTGGACTCGACGGGCGGGTTTGTCGACCTGCTGAGCCCCGCCCGTCTCACGGGCCGGATCACGGCGAGCCTGAACGAGCAGCGCACGCGGCAGATCGAGTACGCGGTGAGCCAGCTGGTCACCAACGCGCTGGGCCGGACGAGGCTCGTCGAAGCCTCTAGTCCTCCTTGGTGGTCGTCTTCTTCCTCGTCCGCGGCTTGGGCGTGGAACCTGCCGGGCCGGTGATCTCGTCGATCTTGACCCTCAGGAAAGTCTGGCGGTGCCCGTGCTTGCGGCGGTATCCCTTGCGACGCTTGAACTTGATCACGTCGATCTTCTCGCCCTTGATCTCGCCGACGATCTCGGCGGTCACCGCCGCCCCGTCGATGTAAGGCGTACCGACCGTCGCGTCGCCACTGGTGCCGTCACCGACCAGCAGCACGCGATCGAACTTGATCTTCTTGGTGCGCGGGCCGACCTCGCGGGAGTCGATGTCCACGACATCGCCCTTGGCGACCTTGATCTGCGTTCCGCTGTCTTCGATGATCGCGTACACCGCTTTCCTTCCCTGAACAGGGCCGGTGATTGTAAGCCGCGGTTCGCGTGGGTCAACCGCGACCCTGGGCCGTGATCGCGGCCCACGGCCAGGGCACGCCCGCGGCATCGAAGGCAGCCAGCCATCGCCGGCAGCCCTCGCAGCGCCGGCAGGGCTCGGCGCCGTCGCCGTCACACGGCCCAAACGACCGCATCGGCGCCCCCGCGTCTTCGGCGAGGTCCACGAGCTGCGTGTCGGTGAGGTCGACCAGGGGCAGGTCGATGACGACTCGCTCGGCCGCCGTCGTCCGAGCGTGCAGGTCGGCCAGGTCAGCCACCATGCTCGCCCGCTGGACGGCCAGACCCACCGGCCCCGCCTCCGGCCCCACGGCCTTGGGCCAGACCAGGCGGCAGCAATGCAGCTGCACGGCCGCCAGCGCTGCCCGCGTCAGCAGGCACGCCTCGCGCAGTCCCTGCACCTCCGGTCCCTGAATGGCGGCGGTGGGTATCGCGTCCGGCGATGGCTGCGGGTCCACGATGAGCCGGCCGGTGCCCAGCACCGCCGCGTGCTCGGCCGCCATCGCCTCGCGATGGGCCGCGGGCGCGTCCGAGCCTCGCGGGTGATAGATCACCAGCTCCTGGGGCCGCGACTCGATCGTCGCCGCCACCAGTGAGGGCAGATCGCCGGAGTCGATCAGCAGCGCGCCGGATGCTGTCATCGCGCTCAACGCATCGGCAAAACCGCGCAGGAAACGCTACAACTGGCCCCAGGATGTTCCACGTCATCGACTGGATCGTGCTGGGGACCTACCTGGGCGTCGTCATCGTCCTCGGCTTGCGTTTCCGGCGTCGGGCCGTCAGACGCCGTGAGTTCTTTCTCGCGGCCCGGTCGATGCCGATGTGGGCGGTCGCCGTCTCCATCCTCGCCACCGCGCAGTCGGCGGCCACCTTCGTCGGCGGACCGGAGCAGTCTTACGCCGGCGACCTCACGTATCTCTCGGCCAACCTCGGCGGGCTCGTCGCCGTGCTCGTGGTCGCCGTCTTCTTTCTGCCGGCCTTTTACCGGCGTGACGTGGTCAGCGTCTACGAGCTGCTCGGCCAGGACTTCGGTCTCGGCGCGCAGCGGGCCGCCAGCGCCATGTTCATGGTGGGGCGCGTCTTCGCCAGCGGCGCCCGCCTGTTCATCGTCGCCCTGCCCTTCGCCCTGATCGCCTTCGGCAGCCTCGAGCCACCGTACCTGCTGACGTCGATCGCGGCCATCGCGGTGGCCGCTGCGCTCTACACGCTGGCCGGCGGCATCCGCGCCGTGATCTGGACCGACGTGCTCCAGGCCGTCGTCTACATCGGCGCCGTGTGCTTCGCGGTATGGCTGCTGTGGCAGAAGATCCCGCTGGGCCCGAGCGAGCTGGTGGAGGCCCTGAGATCCAGCGGTGACGGCGACAAGCTCAGGGTGTTCGATGTCTCCTTCGATCCCTCGTTCACGCGCAGCTACAACCTGTGGGCGGTCATTGTCGGCCTGTCGCTGCTCAACATGGCGGCGTTCGGGACGGACCAGGACCTGACCCAGCGCATGCTGACGTGCCGCTCGGCCGGCCGGGGCAGCGCCGCCCTGCTGCTGTCGTACGTCATCAGCTGGCCGGTGATCGCTCTGTTCATGCTGGCGGGGCTGCTGCTGTACGTGTACTACCAGCGTCCCGACCTCATGGGGGACGCCGCCTCCGCCGCGGCCGCCGGCGCTGACACCCGCAAGGTCTTCGTGACGTTCATTATTGAGGAAGTGCCCGTGGGGCTGCGGGGCCTGATGATGGCGGGTCTCTTTGCCGCGGCCATGAGCAGCCTTGACTCGGCGCTCAACGCCATGGCCTCCACGACCGTGTCGGACTTCTACCGGCCCTGGCGATACAAGCGGGGTCTCGGCGACATCACCCCCGGCAAGCAGGTGCGTGTGTCGCGGTTCGCCGTGATCCTGTGGGCCGCCGCCCTGGGCGGGTTCGCCGCGCTGTGCGTCTTCTGGCAGCGATACAGCAGCGAGAAGCTCATCGACTTCGCCCTGGGCGTGATGGTCTTCGCCTATGGCGGCCTCCTGGGCGTGTTTCTCACGGCGCTGTTCACCAAGCGCGGCAGCTCGCGGTCGGCGGTGGTCGCCCTGCTCGCGGGCTTTGTCGTGGTGGTCCTCATGAAGCTCGGGGCTGTCCTGCTCGAGGTCACACCGATTGCGTTCGGCTGGCAGATGGTCGTGGCCACGACGCTGAGCTTCGTCGTCTGCTGCACCGGCAGGCGATCACCGGCGGCCTACCGTCCTCCCATGACCGGCCGGCCCATCTAAAGGCAATAGTCGGTGTAGTCCGGGTACCAGATCATCTCGTCCACGGCGCTGACGATCTCGTCGTCGTGCTGGAGCCGGCCGAGGTTGGCCCGCCGCGCTTCCCTCGCGACCTCGATCGCGATGAGGCGAGAGACCTCGCGGAGCTCGCCCTGGTCGGGGTACAGCGCGCCGCTGTCGAAGCGATCCCTGGTCACCGCCCCGGCGACGACTCGCGCCGCCGTCAGGAACATGGCGTCGGTCACCTGCCGCGCCTCGGCCACCATCGCGCCGAGCCCCACGCCGGGGAAGATGAAGACGTTGTTGCCCTGCCCGATGGTGATCGTCCGGCCGCCGTGCTCCACGGGCGGGAAGGGGCTGCCGGTGGCCACCAGGGCCCGGCCGTCGGTCCAGGCGATCGCCTCATCGGGCGTGCACTCGGCCTTGGAGGTCGGATTGGAGAACGGCAGGATGATCGGGTTCTCGACGTGACGGGCCATCTCGCGGACGACCTGCTCGGTAAACGTGCCGGGGGTTGCCGAGGTCCCCACCAGAACCGTCGGCCTCACGCGGCGGACGACCTCCAGCAGGCCGAACGGTCCGTCGCCCTCGAAGCCGTAGTGCTCAAGGTCGCCTGGCCCCAGCGCAACACGCCGCTTGTACGCTTCGGTGATCGTCCGTCCCTCGAAGAGCAGGCCGCGGCTGTCGAGATACACCTGTGCGCGGCGGACGGTGGCGTCATCGGCGCCCTGTTCGAGCATCGCGATCCGCATGAGCCGGCCGATGCCGACGCCGGCCGCCCCCGCCCCCAGGTAGACGACACGCTGCTCGGCCAGGCTGCGGCCGCTGAACCCGGTGGCGGCGAGAACGCCGGCCAGCGCCACCCCGGCCGTGCCCTGGATGTCGTCGTTGAAGCACGTGATCCGCAGGCGGTAACGATCGAGCAGCTTCAGCGCGGTGTTCTTGTGGAAGTCCTCCCATTGCAGCACGGCGTGGGGATAGACGTCGGCGACGGCCTCTACGAAGGCCTCGATGAACTCGTCGTAGGGCTCGCCTCGGAGACGCCGGTGCCGCCAGCCCATATAGAAACTGTCCTGGAGCAGATCCGCGTTGTCGGTGCCGACGTCGAGGCTGATCGGCAGCGTCAGGGACGGGTGAATCCCCGCCGCCGCCGAGTACAGCGCGAGCTTGCCCACGGGGATGCCCATGCCCCCGGCGCCCTGGTCACCGAGGCCGAGGATGCGCTCGTTGTCGGTGACGACGATGAGCCGCACGTCCTGATTGGGAGCGTTGCGGAGCACATCGGGTATTCGATCGATGTCCTCCGGCGTGATCCAGATACCTCGCGGGCGGCGCATGATGTGGCTGTAGCGCTGGCACGCGAGCCCGACCGTCGGGGTGTAGACGATCGGCATGAGCTCCGCCATGTTGTCCACGAGCAGCCGGTGAAAGAGCGTCTCATTGCGATCGTGCAGCGCCGCGAGGCCGATGAACTTCTCGAGATCGTCGCGTTTGGCCCGCAAGTGCTCCAGTTCGAGCTCCACCTGCTGCTCGATGGCCAGGTGCCGCGGCGGCAAGAGCCCCTGCAGGTTGAGTCGGTCGCGCTCCTGCGGCGTG
>JBFGEG010000028.1:0-37710 GCA_041580235.1 Phycisphaerales bacterium | reverse complement strand
TTGATCACACGGGCCTCGACATCGTCGCCCGGTTTCAGCACGTCACGCACCTTCTGAATGCGCTCTTCGCTGATCTGGCTGATGTGCACCAGGCCGTCGATTCCCTCTTCCAACTCGATGAAGGCGCCGAAGGAAGCCAGCTTGCTGACTTTGCCGTTGATCAGTTGCCCCACGTGGTACTTGCTGGTGATCTGCGTCCAGGGATCCTCCTGCGCCTGCTTGAGACCCAGGCTGATGCGCTGTTGCGCGGCGTCCACTTCCAGCACCACGCACTCCACCGGATCGCCTTTCTTCAACATCTCCGAGGGGTGATTGACCTTTCGCGTCCAGGACATGTCGGAGACGTGAATCATCCCGTCGATGCCCTCCTCGATTTCCACGAAGGCCCCATAATTGGTGAGGTTGCGGACACGGCCCTGGATGCGGGTGTTGGGCGGGTACTTCTGGGCCACCTGGGTCCAGGGGTTGACCTCGGTCTGCTTGATGCCCAGCGAGATCTCGTGCTTGTCCTTGTTGATGTCGAGCACGACCACGTCGACCTCGTCGTCGACGTTGACGAGCTCGCTGGGATGGTTGATCCGCTTGGTCCACGACATCTCGGAGATGTGGACCAGGCCCTCGATGCCCTCCTCGAGCTGCACGAACGCGCCGTAGGAGACCAGGTTAACCACCCGGCCCTTGACGCGGGAGCTGATCGGGTACTTCTGCTCGATCGTCTCCCACGGAGAAGCCTCCATCTGCTTGAGGCCCAGCGCGATCTTCTCCTTCTCCCGATCGATCGAGAGGATCTTGACCTCGATGTCCTGACCGATCTTGACCAGCTCGCTGGGGTGACTGACCCGACCCCAGCTCATGTCGGTGATGTGCAGCAGGCCGTCGAGACCGCCGAGGTCCACAAAGGCTCCGAAGTCCGCGATGTTGGTCACGACGCCCTTGATGACGTCCGCCTCCTTGACGTTGGCCAGCAGCTGCTTCTTCGCCTGCTCACGCTCCTTCTCGATGAGGCGGCGGCGGCTGATGACGATGTTGCGGCGCTCCTCGTCGACCTTCAAGATGACCGCCCGGATCATCTTGCCGATGTAGGCACCGATATCGCTGGGCCGCCGGATATCCACCTGCGAGGCGGGAAGGAAGACGGGCACGCCGATGTCCACGAGCAGGCCGCCCTTGATCTTGCGCATGCACTTGCCTTCGACGACGTCGTCCTCTTTCTTGGTCTCCAGGATCTTCTCCCAACCGCGAATGCGGTCGGCTTTGCGCTTGGAGAGCCGGACCGCACCGGTGTCGTCCTCCAGCTCCTCGAGATAGACCTCGAGCACGTCCCCGATCTCGAGGGCGTCGTAGTTGTCGAACTCACCCTTGTTGATGAGACCCTCGGACTTGAGGCCGACGTCGATGACCACGTCATCTCCGGCCTTACCGACCACCTTGCCCTTGAGGATGTTGCCGCGCTGGAAGTTGGCGATGTCTTCCTGGAGCAGGCCGTCCATGTTGCCTTCGGCCACCTGTTCGCCCAGGGCCTGGCGGACGAGATCGTCCACCTCGTTCTCGTTGATACCGATCTCTGCGATGAGGTTGTAGTTGACCATGCGTGCTCAGACGCTCCCGGTGGAGCTTCTCTGGGGCCCCGCCCGGTGGGGCCGGTTCATACTGTTGTCGAGTGAAGCGCCGCCGGGCCGCGGCACCCACCCGCCGTCTCTGCGGCGAACCGCACAGTATAGGGAGAACACCAGGGATCAGGGATCAGGGGCGGGGGGTCGGGGGTTCGGGAAGAGACGCCGCGGCGCAGAGCCCGGTTCCAGAGACGCCGGTCATTCCGAGCGAAGCGAGGGCTCAGCGAGGAGAGCCATTGGCCATCCGGGAGGACCGGCCCGCTGCGCGGCGAAGATGCCGCGGTTGGGCGGGCAGGATGCCCGCCGCGGACCGGCACACGCCCGACACGCCGATCACCCCGCCGCCGGGGGCTGCACGGGCGGGCCGTCCTCGAACTCGGAGTCGCAGCCGGGGCCGCTGAGCGTACGCCGCATCAGCACGAACCAGACCGCGCCGGTGAGGGTGAGGGCGAGGCACAGGGCGAGCGTCCACGCCCCGGTTCCGGGGCGGGCCCATTCCAGCAGCTCGTAGAGGCTCACCGCGATGATCGGCGCGAGCAGGCCCCGTATCCCCGTCAGGGTGACGTGCACGCCCATGTACTGGCTCGCCCGCTCCGCCGGCGCGAAGTCGTGGTGGCCGAGGTTCCAGCCGAGCACGCCGCCTCCGAAGGCGAGGCCCTTGAGCGCCGCCCCGATCCACAGAAGCCACAGGTGCCCGGTGACGGCGCCGAAAAGGAACGTCCCGGTGGAGGCGACGAACGACCAGCTGTGGATCGCGCGGAACCGGATGACGTGCACGCGGTCCAGCAGCCGCGACCAGATAGGGATGCTCACGGGCATCAGCAGCGTCGGGATCGACGTCGCGATCAACACCGAGACGAGCGCATCAAGGTCGAAGCGGTCCTTGAGCATGATGACCAGCGGCGCCATGACCATCAGGTTGCCCGAGCCGAAGACGAACATGCACGTCATGTAGCGGCGGAAACGTGCGTCGCCGAGCAGCACCCGCCGCAGCTCCAGGGGGTTGGCCCAGGACAGGCCTTCCAGCTCGCCGTTCTCGGCCCGCATCAGCGCGCGGTGGCCGCGGAGCCGGACGCCGCTGTAGAGCCACGCGCCGACGAACCCGCACACGGCCGCCGCCGGATAGAGCCATCGGAAGGACTGGACGTTGGCGGTCATCGCCGCCCCGATGCCGAGCCCCGCGACCGTCATGACCAGCGCCTGGACCGTGGCGAGCTTGCCCGCCAGCCGGGCCCGGGCGTGACGCGGGTAGTTGGCTCGCCAGACGGTCGAGCGCAGCGTGACCACGCCGGACCAGCACACCCGCGTGCCCGCCGCGCCGAAGATCAGCAGCCAGAGCCCCATCTCGCTGCGGGGCGCCAACGCGATCAGTCCGACGCACGCCGAGGCGGCGGCCTGGAGGGTGACGAGCATCGCGATCTTGTGTCGGCCGTGACTGAGCCCCGCCCACAGGAAGCTGACGATGTTGGCGAACGCGGGCGCCCCCGCCAGGACGGCGACCGCGAGGTTCAGCCGGTACGGATGGACCGCGCCGGCAAAGAACGTCTTGGCGAGCACGCCGGTGACACCGCCCTCGACCGCGCCGAGCATGAAGGGCAGGAAGAACCAGGCGGTCAGCTCCCGGGAGTAGTTGGCCCGGAGCATCAGGGGCTGGGTCTTGGGATGAAAGGAGGCGACGGCTCGACCGACTGAATCGATCGCAAGCTGCAGGGGACTCACGGTGAAGCATTCGCAGCCCGTTCGTCCCGGGCAAGCGCCGGTCTCGAATGCGTGTCAGATTGACGGCGGCAAAAGCATCGCCGGCGGCCCGAAAGGCCGCCGGCGTGACGATTCTCTTTGCGGATGTCCGCGTCGGGTCAGCGCGGGTTGCCGGACATGTCGACGATCGGCCACGGGCTGAGCCGGCTCGGGTTGTCGATGTAGATCGTCCGATTGACGTCGTCGAGGAGGCCTCGCTGGTTGATGTTTCTCATGTAGACGTAGTTGTTGGCGGCGTCGATCCAGCGATCCGTGGTCGAGGCCATCGCCGGCGCGGGGCGGTTCTGGTACTCCTCCGCGCAGCCGATTCCGCAGGCGGCAATCACGAGCAGGGGAAGGAAATGGGCAGCGGTCTTCATGAGCTTCGAATCCAGAAAAAAAAGTCCCGGCGGCGCGAAATGCCCCGACAGCAAGATGTAACACCGTACGGTGCTTCAACCAATCTAGACGCAAAAATAGCCGACCCAAGGCAAAATCTCCCAAGGGACGAAAAATCGTCGACCGCTTCGGGATCTTCCGCTAGTCTGGCGGCGACGGCGTTCGACCCCCTCGGGACGCAGCCGTCGCGGGCATTTTGCTCGAGCCTAATGAACCCCGAGGGATCGCCGATCTGCGGCGAAGGTCAAGCCTCCATCGAGTGGAAGACCGGGACCAGCAGGAGGCGAGCCCACTTAGCCTTGGGGTTCGAGCAAAACCCGCGGCACGGGGCTTCGTGCCTCGTTTGGCGTCCCGGTGGGGTCGAGCGCCGTTTCTTCTTGCCTACCTTGCCATGCCGGCCACGGTGCTGCGGTACTGCCGAGCTACCGACTCGAGCGAATCCGGGACGACGCGGAGCTGGCTGACCACCGTGATGAAGTTGGTGTCCGCGTGCCACCGCGGCACCAGGTGCGCGTGGAGGTGATCGGGCACGCCCGCCCCCGCGGCCCGCCCCTGGTTGATGCCCGTGTTGATGCCCTGGGGGTGGAAGGTCCGTTCGACGAGCTCCGTGCCCAGCTCGATGAGGCCCCAGAACGCGGCCCGCTGGGGCGGCTCGTAGTCCAGCAGCGCCGGCCGCGCGTCGCCCAGCGCCACCAGCAGGTGTCCGCCCGCGTAAGGGTAGCGGTTGAGCAGGATGAAACCCTCGTCGTTGCGATAGACGACATGGTTGGCGACGTCGTCGCCGGGCGTCTTGAAGTACTCGCTCAGGAAGGGGCCCGCCTCCAGCTCCGCGGTTCCCAGCGCCTCGGCCTTTCGCTTCAGCTCGCGCAGGTACGCGGTGCGCCACGGTGCCCAGAGGTTCTCGTGGTTCATGCGGGCATGGTACGGGAACCCGGTCGGGCCGACTGCACGCGTCGTGCGGTCGAGGCCACCGGCGGGCAAGCCGCCCGTGGCACGCCGTCGGGCCCGAGGTCCGGGGTGCTCAGTCCCACCGCCGCGTGTACAGCGCCACACGCCCGTCGGCGGTCTCGGCGGCGATACGGAGCTGCCGGAGCCTCTCGCTGGCCGGGTTGAACGTCGTGCCGTCTTCGTCGCTGAACGCAGCGACGTCGAACACCATCGACTGCCGCGGAGCCAGGGTGCTCAGCTCCCGGACGTAGCCGCGGTTGGCGAGCCCGCCGTTGAGGTCGATGCGGACGTCGTGCCACACCTCGTCGCCGGTGTTGCCGATCGTGAGCTGCCGGCCGTCGATGCGCACGGAAGCGTTGAGGCGGCGGACGGGCTGGATCTCGCCGCGACGGCCCAGGGTCGCCGCGAGACCGGCGAGAACGACAACGATCAGGGCGCCGTAGATTGCCGCCCGCCGGCCGGCCGCGCCCGACGACGCCGTCTTGGACCATCGCAGGGCGGCAGGACGTCGGACGGTGAAGCGCCGCGGCCGTGCTTTCGAGAGAGGCGTCACGCTCGTGGAGACGAGCCCCGCATCGCGAAGCTGCTGCTCGATGTCGCGCAGCGAGCGACCGTCGAGCTCGAACTCGTGGTGCTGCCGCGTCTCCGGATTGGTGCACTCGACCCGAAACCGCATCGGCACGACCCCCAGGGCGTCCCGTTGGTATCGTCGATCCGTGCTGGCCGCTCGATGACCGTTTCCCGGAAGGAGACGAGCTGGACGCCGGTTGGTCCCACTCGATGGACTCAAAGGAGCTCTCCGTTCCAGGCCGGCCGGGGACGGCCGTTGTGTCCGCGACCCGTGGCAGGGCAGGTTGCCTGTGCAGGTTGTGTGCCTGGCGGGTCCGGTATCCGCGGCCGCGAGCTTGAGCCGGGGTCGGGGAGGGCCGAAGGAGAGGAGAGAGGCTGCCGCGCCCGGGCCCGTGCTGCGACACGATCGGTGTCCGCGGGACCGAGCCCCAAGACCACCGCCGCCGCGCACGGAGCCCTCCACGCTTGACCGACCACGTGTACATCACGACACGCCCTTCCGAGCCGTTTCGACCCGGCACTGCCCGCCGAGGCACCGGTCTGCTCCGGACGGCCATTGTGGCGGCCGCCATCGTCACCGCCCCGCGGATGGCGGGCGCGGCGATCGTGCTCGACAGCACGTCCTCCGCACGGGTCAACGGGAACTCCACGTTGACCTTCAACCACACGATCAACGGCGGCGCCGACCGGCTGCTGGTCGTCGGCATCGCCGTCGAGGAGGACGCGTTCGATGCCGACGTCGTCGCGGTCACCTACAACGGCGCGGCCATGACCAAGGCGATCGACCGCACCGTCGGCTCGACGACCGATATGAACGTCGAGCTGTGGTACATGCTCGACGTCAACCTGCCGGCCGCGGGCTCCTACCCGGTGTTCATCGACTGCCCGAACCTGGCCGGCACCAGCGTCATCATGGCGTCCGCGATCTCGGTGACCGGAGCGGCGCAGGCGGGCCCGGAGGCGACGGCTTCCGCCGACGACGGAGAGACCGCCGCGACCTCGATCCAGACCGCGATCACGACGGTCACCAATGAGGCGTGGATCTTCGACTGCGTGGGCTCCGGCGATGCCCACTCAGGGTTCGCACCGGATTTCGGCCAGCTGGAGAAGCTCGACGTCCTGGGCCAGAGCGCACGCCTGGCCGCCGGCACCAAGGAGAAGTCCACGGCCGGACTGGAGACGCTGGGGTGGTCGATGCCGTACTCGGCCCGCTCGGCCTATGTCCTGGCCGCGTTCGCGCCGGCCGCGGTCGCCGCGCTGCCGCCGGCCCCCGGCACGATCAACTACCGCTCGATCGGGACCGACACGGCCGTCCTGCACTCCGACGGTGACGCCACGATCGCACAGGGCACGAGCGTCGTCACCTTCGGCGGCACGGCGAACCTCCCCGCCAACGTCGGTCTGGGCGATCAGCTCGTGATCGCGGGCAGCGGCGGCGTGACCATCACGCGCGAGGAGAGCGTCGTCGGCTCCGGCACGGCCTCGCCGGTGACGCTGCCCCAGATCGCCGGCGGAGCGAGCCAGACCTACGTTTTGCTCATCTCCACCCGGTTCAACACGGACATCACGAGCGTCACCGGCGGCGGCCTCAACTGGGACCCGGAGGACCTCAATCAGTGCTCCAGCCAGGGCCAGACGGGTGTGCGGATCTGGACCGCCCAGGGGTCGCCCGCGGCCTTCCAGGCCCAGATCAGCTACAACCCCGCGCCCGGCGACAAGCCGATCGCGGCGGTCCTCGTGCGCTACTCGGGCGTGGGATCGATGGAGGATGCCACGGGACACAACGCCAACGGGGAGAGCGGCGCCTGCTCCGGCGGCAGCGACACCAAGTTTCCCGAAGTGACGCTCACCTCGACCGTCAACGGCTCGGTCCACGTCGTGGGCGTGAACCCCCGGCGCAAGAACATCCAGTCCGCCGACGCAGGCTACACGGCGGTCAACAACGTCTCGATCGGCAGCAGCTTCGACAAGACGCAGATGCATGTCTACGACCAGACCTTCGACCCCGCGGCCACGGACACGTTCAACTGCGACTTGAACTCGACGGAAGATTGGGCGGTAGGCGGCATCGTGCTGAACCCGGACGACGGCAGCGAAACCCTGCACATCCTCACCCGTGACTCGGCCACCCAGGTGACGGTGCAGGAGACCGCATCGAACGCCCACACCAACGACACCTACACGATCAAGCGGGCCTACAACACCATGCAGGCGTGGGAGGCCGCACGCCAGGGCGACCTGGTCGCCGGCGACCGCCGCGAGGTCGGCGTCTGCTACAACGACGGGGCGTTCACCGACCAGCTCGTCATCAGCGGCTCCACCACCGACGCGGGCCGCTACATGCGTCTCACGGTGGCCGAGGGCGAGCGTCACACGGGCCTCATGAACACCGGCGCCGTGCTCGACGCCACCCCGGGCTACAGCAACGGCGACGCCATCACCGTCGAGGACGAGTACACGCGGATCGAATGGCTGGAGATCAAGGGGATCCAGGATCTCGGCGACGGGATCTACTTCAGCGCGGGTCCCTCCGGCAACAACGGGCTCGTCAACGGCGTCTTCGTCCACTCCTTCTGGCAGAACAATCCCAACGCCGGCGTCAACATCGACGCGGCGAACGTCACGGTCCGAAACTCCATCATGACCGGCGGCAGCTCCATCGGGGTCCGGATCGGCGCCGGCGGCAGCGCCATGGTCGAGAACTGCACGTTCCGCGGCTCGGGCGCTTCGGGCTACGGTGTCTATACCAACGCGGGGACGGTGGGGATCGTGAACACGATCTCCGTCGATCACGTCACTCACTACGACTTCTACGTCGAAACCGCCGGCGCCGCGAACCTGTCGTACTTCGGCTACAACATGTATTCGAGCGTCGGTGGCGGCTTCGATCCCGCCGACTACCAGGGAGGCAACCAGACACCGCCGGCGGACCTCGCCGACCTCTTCAAGACGCCTGCCGGCGATGCCGACCTGCACCTGAAAACCAGCGGCCACAACGCCGTCGACACCGGCCTGGACCTCTCGGCCACCAGCGGCTTCAGCACCGACATTGACGGCCCGCACGTCCCGAGCCTTGCCGGCCCCGCGCGGCGGCCCGAGGCCTGGGACATCGGTGCCGACGAGGCCTTCCTCGTGGAGCCGCTGTACATCCGCTATCGATCCATCGGGACGAATGCCGGCATTCTGCATTCGACGGGGACGGCCACCCTCGAGGCCGGCTCGTCGCTGGTCACCTTCGCCGGCGGGGCGAGCCTCCCGGCCGACGTGGGCGCCGGCGACGAGCTGGTGATCGGCTCGACCACGTATTACCTGCACTCCCGGGACTCGGCCACCCAGGCGCGGATCCAGATTCCGCCGTCCTTGTTCGGCCACTACAACGAGTCGTACACGATCAAGCGGGCGTACAACACGCTCCAGGGCTGGGCGGCCGGGACCAATCAGAACCACTTCATCAGCAAGTTCATCACGGAGGGCGTGGCCTACAACGACGGACCCTTCACGGCCGGCGTGGACGTCCAGAACGGGCTCACCATCACCGGCCGTTATCGCAAGCTCACCGTCGCCGAAGGGCACCGGCACGACGGGACACCCGGCAGCGGTGTGGTGCTCGACGTCACGCCAGGTGTCGGGAACACCGTCGTCCAGGTCGACGAGAACGCCTTCGTCTTCGAGTGGTTCGAGATCAAGGGGGTCCACGACGGCCAGCACGTCATCGATATCAAGACTGGTGGCGACGACGGCACGTACCGCAATCTCCTCATTCACGACTTCGGCGGCGCCGACGCGGGTCGGGCCATGAACGTCCAGGGAACCGGCACCACGATCCGCAACGTCATGATCTACGACGGGGACCGGCACGGGATCTGGGTGAACGACAATGCCGACGCCACGATCGAGAACTGCACGGTCTACGGAATGCCGTATCACGGCATCAACGCGAGGGGTCTGAGCTCGGTCACGATCAGGAACACGATCTCCGTGAACAACGGCGTGAGCACCTACGCCGCCGACTTCAACCTCCTGGGCACGATCACCTACTTCGGGTACAACATGTTCTCGGAAGCCACCAACTTCGACCCCGTGGCCTGTGGCGGCTGTGCGGGCAACAACCAGGTACCCCCCGCCGACCTCGACGACATGTTCATCTCGATCACGGCGGGCTTCGAGGACCTGCACCTGGAGCCCGCCGGCCACGCGGCGGGTAACCGCGGCACGGATCTCTCGATCAGCTTCACGGGTGACGTCGACCGGCACGCACGCCGCGACCGTTGGGATCTCGGCGCAGACGAGGGCGTTTACGACGTGAGCACGCCGAAGATCCTGAGCTGGACCGAGATCAAGCCCTGACCCGCCCGCGTGCGTTGGTCGGTACACGACGGTCTACGGCCGGAGGCGACCGGTCGAGACCGGGGCTCTCGTTGCCTGACGTCACGGCTGTCAGGGGGACCCCGCCGGTAAGGGTGACCACCGCTCGCGGCCCTCGGCGTCGCTGGCCAGCATGCTGGGGGCGCCCTCGTCGTCCAGTCCCGCCTGCAGACGCACCACGCCGTTGGCGTCGGCGAAGCGGATGGCGGTCTCCCGGTCGGGGGTGGCGGAGACGATGCATCGCGGACGCTTCTGGTCGTCGAAGACGACGAGCCCGTTGAGCCCCGTCCACAGGGACACCAGCTCCACTCGGTTGGTGCCCCTCTCATCCTTGAGGTACAGCAGCGGCGAGCCCTCCGGCATGAGCAGCAGCTTCGCCCGCTCCACGTCGTTGCCGTCGCGGAGCACGATCCGCGGCGTCGCCTCGTCGAGAAACGACACCTCCACGCGGTCGCGGCCGCGTTCGTCGGCCAACGCGATCAGCGGCGTGCCGTCGGCGCCCACCCGCAGCGAGAGACGCGACCGGCCCTCGCCGTCGCGGAGTGTCAGCGCCGTCCCCGCCCCCGGCTCCGCCACCAGCGTGGCATAGTCACGGCCGCCGCCGTCCCGCAGCACCAGGCTGCTGCCCTGCAACGCGGGGAGGTCGGCGGTGCCGCCCAGCAGCACCCAACCTCCGGCGGCCAGCACCGCCGCCGCGAGGACGACACGTTGCCGCCGGGACCGTCGTTCCAGCGTTTCGAGACGCGCGTGCAGTGGCCTTGTCATGTCCGGTGTGCTCATCGTGTTCGTCCCCTAGGCCTCCACCTGCTGGCGCTGGGGGGTGGGCCAGTCGAGGTGGAAGTGCTTGCCCCGCGGCTGGTCCACACGCTCGAAGGTGTGGGCGCCGAAGTAGTCCCGCTGCGCCTGCAGCAGGCTCGCGGGCAATGTTTCGGTGCGGTAGGCGTCGTAGTAGGCCAGCGCCGAGGCGAAGGCGGGGCAGGGCACGCCGGTCATGGCGGCCCGGGCCACGACGCCGCGCCAGTTGTCCTGCCGGCGCGTGATCTCCTGCGCGAAGAAGGGATCCAGCAGCAGGTTGGCCAGATCCGGCGCGCGGCGGTACGCCTCGGTGATCTTCTGCAGGAACACGGCCCGAATGATGCAGCCGCCCCGCCAGATCCGGGCGATCTCGCCGAAGTCGAGATCCCAGCCGTGCTCGGCCTGGGCGGCCCGCATGAGCTGGAACCCCTGGGCGTAGGCGCAGATCTTGGAGCAGTACAGCGCGTCGCCGACGGCGTCGGGAAGAGACTTGCCGCCGGCGGAGCCTGCGTGCGAGTTGGAGCCGGTCAAGGTCTTCGACGCGGCGACACGCTCGTCCTTGGCGGCGCTCATGGCGCGGGCGAAGACGGCGGCGGCGATGGACACGGCCGGCACCCCGAGCTCCAGGGCGTTGACGGCCGTCCAGGTGCCGGTTCCCTTCATGCCCGCGCGGTCCAGGATCACGTCCACGATGGGTTTGCCGGTGACGGGGTCCGTCTGCTTGAGGATGTCGGCGGTGATCTCGATCAGATAGCTCTCGAGCTCGCCGCGGTTGTACGCGGCGAAGATGTCACCGAGCTGCGGCGGTGACAGATCGGCGGCGACGCGCAGCAGGTGGTACGCTTCGCCGATGAGCTGCATGTCGGCGTACTCGATGCCGTTGTGCACCATCTTGACGTAGTGGCCGGCGCCGTCGGGGCCGAGGTAGGTCGTGCACGGCTCGCCGCCCGTCACCGGATCACCGGGCGTGGCATCCTCCAGCGGCCGGCCCGTGGCCGGATCGACCTTGGCCGCGATGGCCTCCCAGATCGGCCGCAGACGGGCCCACGCGTCGCGGTCGCCGCCGGGCATGAGCGACGGCCCGAAGCGGGCGCCGACTTCGCCGCCGGAGACGCCCGAGCCGAAGAACTGCAGGCGGCCCCGGTACTCGCGCTCGCGGCGGATCGTGTCGGTCCACAGGCTGTTGCCCCCGTCGACGACGATGTCGTCGGGGCCCGCCCCGGCTTGGATGAGCTGATCGCACACGGCGTCCACCGCGGGCCCGGCCTTGACCAGGACGATCATCACCCGCGGGGCCTTCACGGCCCGCACGAACGCGTCCAGGGTGCGGCAGCCCTCGATCCCGCCCGCTCCCGGAAAGGGATCACCGCCGTGGCGTGACAGAAAATCGTCCGTGGCCGACGTCGTGCGGTTGTACACGGCCACGCGGTAGCCGTGGTCGGCCATGTTGAGGACCAGGTTGCGGCCCATGACCCCCAGCCCGATGAGTCCGACGTCGCATGGCGCGGCCATGGAGGCAATGGTAACAGGACAGGCACGAGAACCGGGAGACGCCATGGCACCAAGAAAGAGCTCGGAATCGATGCTCCCTCCGTGCCTTCCTACCATTCACCGTGTGCGGCCGCTACAGCCTGGAGGCGACACCGCAGGAGATCGTGGAGGCCTTCGCCCTGGCCGAGGCGATCGCCGTCCCGCCACGCTACAACATCGCGCCGACCCAGGACATCCCCGTCGTGCGTGTTGATCCGGAGACCGGTCAGCGCCGGCTGGACATGGTCTTCTGGGGGCTCACGCCGTCGTGGTGGGACGGGCCAAGGCCGCTGATCAACGCCCGCTCGGAGACGGTCGAGAAGAAGTTCGGGCGTGCCTTCGGCGCTCGTCGCTGCCTCGTGCCGGCGACCGGCTTCTACGAATGGCAGAAGCTGGGTGACGCCAAGCAGCCGTTTCACATCCAGCGAGACGATCGCCGCGTCTTCGCCTTCGCCGGCATCTGGGACCGGGGCGAGGGGCCGGACGGGGCCCCGATCGAGCAGTGTGCCATCCTGACGACGGCCCCCAACCGCACGACGAAGCCCCTGCACGACCGCATGCCCGTGATCCTCGACCCGGCGTCGTACGCCAGCTGGCTGGACCCCGAGGTGACGTCGCCCGGCCGCGACCTGCTCGCTCCCGCCCCCGACGATCTCCTCACGGCGTACCCCGTCAGCCGGCGTGTCAACCGCACCGAGAACGATGACCAGACCTGCGTGGAGCCCCTGGCCGTGCGGGACCTGCCGCAGTCGACCGGTACACTGTTCGATTGATCAGAAGGAGCCCTCCCCATGACCACTGCCGCCGCCTCCAACCTCGTCGAGAACGGAAAGGCCGCCCTCGACCTCGCCCGGCGTCAGACGCTGAAGCTCGTCGACGACATTCCCGCCGACAAGCTCTGCCATCAGCCCGTTCCCCATGCCAACCACGCCATCTGGGTGCTGGGGCACCTGGCCTACTCCGACGACGGCTTCACGGCGGCCCTCGGCCAGCGCGAGTCGGTGATCGACGAGTCCTGGAAGGAGCTGTTCGGCATGGGCTCCAAGCCGTCTCCGGACGCCTCGAAGTACCCGTCGCTCGACGACATCAAGGCGGCACTGAAGCGGACACGCAAGGCCCTGATCGACTGGATCGAATCATTGGACGAGCAGCAGCTCCTGACGCCGCTGCCCGAAGGCTGGAACGTGTTTGCTCCCAACAACGCGGCCGTCCTGCCATCGCTCGCCTGGCACGAGGGCTTCCACGCCGGGCAGCTGTCGGCCGTGCGACGCAGCCTGGGCCTGCCGTCCACGATGGGCTGACACCGGCAGCAGGAAGGAAGACGTCGTGAAGCACGTTCTGATATCAATCGGCGCTGCGCTGTGCATCGGGCTGCCCGGTGAGGCTGCGCTCGCCGCCGAAACCGATGCCGCCGCCGCCGAGTTCCCCTATGAGTCCGTCGACGTCACCCTTCAGCCCATGCGCGCGTTGATCGAGCGCTACGCGGCGGATCGGCGCAATCTCGACCGTTTCTACGACGCGCCGATGTCGCCGCGCGGCTTCGAACGACGGGAGCGGTTCCTGCGGTCGTGGCTGTACACCCTGGAGGCGACGGACTTCGAGACGCTCGATCCGGACGGGCGGATCGACTACGTCCTGTTCCGAAACGAGCTGCGTTACCGGCTGCGGGCCCTCGAACACGAGCTGGAGAAGCAGACGCAGATCCGTGGGCTCATCGCCTTCGCGCCGTTGATCGTCGAGCTCCAGGACGACCGCCGGCAGCTCGAGCCGATCGACGCCGAGCTGATCGCGGCCCGGATCGCGGCCCTGGCCGACGGGATCGAGGCGGCGCAGGAGACGGTCAAGGCGGGCGCGGGCGACGATGCCGAGTCCGCCCGCGACGACCGCGCCGGGTACGGCAAGCCGGTCGCCTACCGGGCGGCCCGGATGGTCGACCGCCTGCGGCAGACACTACAAGGCTGGTACGAGTTCTACGCGGGCTATGACCCGATCTTCACGTGGTGGGTCGCGGAGCCCTACAAGGAGGTGGACACGCAGCTCGCCGAGTACGCGAAGCTCATCCGCAAGCGGCTCGTCGGGATCGATGACGACGCGGACGACGAGCCCGACGAACCCATCATCGGTGACCCGATCGGCCGCGACGAGCTGCTCACCCGGCTTGATCTCGAGATGATCCCCTACACACCCGAGGAGCTGCTGGCCATCGCCCGCCGCGAGCTGGCGTGGTGCCGGGCCGAGATGCTCCGCGCGGCTGAGGCGCTGGGCTTTGGTGACGACTGGCGGGCCGCCCTCGAGCACGTCAAGAGCCAGCACGTCGGCCCCGGCGAGCAGCCGCAGCTCGTGCGCGACCTCGCCTGGGAGGCGGTGGAGTTTCTCGAGGCCCGTGATCTGGTCACCATCCCCGAGCTCTGCAAAGAGACGTGGCGGATGGAGATGATGTCGCCACAACGACAGAAGACGAGCCCGTACTTTCTCGGCGGCGAGGTCATCATGGTCGCCTATCCGACCCAGGATATGGCCCACGGCGACAAGCTCATGAGCATGCGGGGCAACAACATTCACTTCGCGCGGGCGACCGTGCACCACGAGCTGATCCCCGGCCATCATCTTCAGGGGTTCATGACACGCCGCCACCGCACCCACCGCCGCACGTTCAGCACGCCCTTCTGGGGCGAAGGCTGGGCGTTGTACTGGGAGATGCTGCTGTGGGACCTCGGTTTTCCCCAGTCGCCGGAGAACCGGATCGGGATGCTCTTCTGGCGCACTCACCGCTGCGCCCGCATTATCTTCTCGCTGAGCTTTCACCTCGGACAGATGAGCCCCCAGGAGGCCATCGAGTTCCTCATCGAGAACGTCGGTCACGAGCGAAACAACGCCACGGCCGAGGTGAGGCGATCGGTCAGCGGCGTCTACGGGCCGCTCTACCAGGCGGCGTACATGCTCGGCGGCCTGCAGCTGCGGGCCCTGCACCGAGAGCTGGTGGAAGCCGGGCGGATGACCAACCGCGAGTTCCACGACGCGGTGCTCATGCAGAACTCGATCCCCATCGAGATGGTGCGGGCCGCCCTCACGGGCGAACCGGTGCGCCGCGACCACGAGCCGGCATGGCGGTTCTACGGCGAGGTGGAGGCGGCCGAGCCGTCTGACCCTGACTGAAGAGAGCGAGGACCGGCGACAGGTCTACCCGTGGGAGACCTGACAGAGGTACAGGTCGTTGCCGTCGGGATCGCCGAAGAAGGCGATCCGCACCGGGTCGTCGTCCTTGATGGGGCCGCGGAAGGTCACGCCGCGCTGCTGCAGTGTCTCCACGACCTGCTCCAGGGGAGCCGTCACGGTGAAGCCGACGGAGATCGCGCCTCGACTTCCGGGGTCGGGGCCCTGCGCCGACGCCGGGTGCAGCCCGATCATGAAACCGTGACCGGCGTCGATCATCGCGAACTCGTTGCCGGCGCGGTACTGGACGCTCAGGCCGAGGCTGTCGGTGTAGAACCGCACCGCGCGGTCCATGTCCGAGACGTAGATCGTGGGGCTTCCGCCCTCGATGAGGTGCTCAACCGTCTGCTGTGTCGGGTCGGCCATCGTCGGATCCTCCGGGGGTGGGGGCCGCAATCGGCATCTGCTCGATCTGATCCCGCCACCAGTACTTGGGGGGCGCGACGGTGTCGCGCCGGTCGATTTCGAGCGGCACGATGAAATCGCCCGCCCAGTAGCTCTCGACCGCGCCGGCCCGCAGGGCCAGGACGGGGTCGCCGCGCACGCGGAGCTGCCAGCGGCCGTCCTCGGCGTTGGCGGAGGTGATCAGGTCCTCGTCCTCGAAGGCGACGACCCATCCCACTTCACCGTCACGGACGGGCTCCGTCGGCCACCAGATCTCCAGCCGGCGGGCGAGAACGCCGTCGTGCAGGACATCGACGCTGGCACCGATCGCGGTGTCCTGCGCACCCAGCCGGTAGGTCGACCGGGGATCGAACCGCACGCGGACCGGTGACCGGCCGCTCGTCCACTTCACGACTCCCTGGGAGAAGGTCGAGCGCACCGCCGCGTCCAGCTGCTCATCGACGTTCGGGTGCACCGTCTCGGAGAGGAATCCGTCGAGCTCGAACTCCACGCTGATCCTCTCACGCTGTACGGGCTCCCAGGCGGGGTCCTCACCGGCGGGCACCAGACGCTCCAGGACCACCTCGAAGACGGCGGGCGACGTCGGCGGCGGGTCGATCACCAGCGGATAGGGACGGGTGCGGCCGCTCGGATTGCCGAAGCCCCGCGGCACCGACGGCGCGGCGTCCCGCCACACCGTGACGGGCTGCCCGCCGGCCCACTCCGGCGTCAGGAGGACGCGGCACTCGGTTCCCGCGGGCCACCAGTCGCGCACGTCCAGATCGAGGCACAGCGGCGCATCCTCCGGCCAGACGCGGCGGCTGGTGATCTCCACGCGAGCCGGTAACCGGGCCAGCGCAGGGTCGAGATTCAGCTCCTTGGGTGCGTTGCTCCGGCAGTAGTCAAGCAGCACGCCGTACTTGCCTTCCCAGCTCGGTGACACGGGTCGAGCCAGCCGGTCGCCGGCGATGCAGCGATCCACGACATCCTGCAGCTGCCCGTTGCTCAGCTTGCTTCGTCCGATCCGTGTCGTCAGCTCCGTGGTGAGCTCGCCGTACGCGCCGCCGACCAACGGCAGGCTCATCACGATGACCCGCGTCGGCAGCATGGTCACCCAGCCACGCTGCTGGGCGCGTTCGAGGGCCCAGGAAGCGCCGAGCGACGCGATCAGGGCGGCGGCCAGCGCGGGCAGGACGCGTCGGCGTGTCCGGAACAGGTGCCGCTCGCTCGCGGCCGTGTGGCCGCACTCGGCACACTGCATGCCGGGAGAGTGCGAGAGGTCGTACCAGCACCTCGGGCATCGGCGGCGCCCGCGGGCGCGATCGCCGAAGAGCCCCCACCACGTGACACCCAGGCACCCGACAAAGGCGATGCCGCCGAGCACCCAGAGCATCCAGTAGCCGAGGTCTCCGCTCCGCACGGCCTTAGTCTAGCTGGCCGGGTCTCAGGCGGCGCCCAGGAAAGGGACGATCACGGCAAAGGCGAGCATCGTGATCAGCACGATGCCGACCAGGTTGAGCCACAGGCCCGCCTTGCACATCTGCGGAATGCTCAGGTAACCGGACCCGAAGACGATCGCGTTGGGGGGCGTCGCCACGGGCATCATGAACGCGCAGCTGGCCGCGATCGCGGCGGGAACGATCAGCAGGTAGGGGTCGACGCCCAGACCCGGCGCCAGCGCGGCCAGAATGGGCACGAGGGTTGCTGTGGTCGCGGTGTTCGAGGTCAGCTCGGTCAGGAAGATCACCGTGGCGGTGACCGACAGCACCAGCACGATGGCCGGAACCCTGCCCCCGAACCCGACGGCCTGGTTCCCGATGAACTCTGCAACCCCGTTGGCCTTGACCGCCGCGGCCAGGCTCAGCCCGCCGCCGAACAGGATCAGGATGCCCCACGGCACCGTGCGGGCCGTGTCCCAGTTCAGCGCGAACGTGCGCGAGCCTCGATCGACCGGGATCACGAACAGCGTCAGGGCCGCCGCGATGGCGATGCCGGCGTCGGAGAGCCCCGGCAGCAGGTGATGCGCCAGCAGCGGCCGGAAGATCCACGCCAGCGCCGTCAGCGTGAACACGATGAACGTGGCCCACTCGCCGGGGCTGGTCGATCCCAGCCTCGCGTACTCGGCGGCGATGAGCTCTCGTGCCCCCTCGATGCGCCCGCGTGGCACCGGATAGATGACGCGGGTGAGCAGGAGCCAGGTCAGCGGCAGGAAGACCGCCACCAGCGGCAGCCCGACCTTGAACCACGACACGAAATCAATCGTGTGGCCGTAGTTCTGCTCGATGAATCCGAGCACGATCCCGTTGGGCGGCGTGCCGATCTTGGTTCCGATGCCGCCGATGCTGGCGGCATAGGCGATTCCCAGCATCATGCACACCGCGAAGTTGGAGCGGTGGACGTCCGACTCGTTCCCGCGACGCAGGAGGTGAACAACGCTCAAGGCGATCGGTAGCATCATGGCCGCGGTGGCCGTGTTCGACACGAACATGCTCATGACCGCCGTGGCCGCCATGATGCCGGCGATCATGCTTCTCGGTCGGTCGCCGACGAGACGCAGCGTGATCAGCGCGATCCGCCGGTCGAGCCCCCATCGCTGCATGGACAGGGCCAGCAGGAACCCGCCGAGGAACAGGAAGATGAGGTTGTCGGCGTAGGGCGCGGTGGCCCCGCCGATGGTGGCCGCGCCCAGGACCGGAAGCAAGGCGATGGGCAGCAGCGCCGTGGCCGAGATGTCGATGGCCTCGGTGAGCCACCACACGGCCATCCACGTCATGACGGCCAACGTCATGCGGCCCGGCCCGGACAGCGGCACCATCGTCCCCGTCGCGGCGTCGGCATACTGCTGGGGCAGCAGCAGGTAGCAGAGGCCGGCGAGCACGGGCCCCGCGATGAGCCCGGACCACTGCACGACGGATCGGGTATGCATGGGAATCCACGCAGTGTATGACGTGGCCGGAGTCTTCGAGACGCATGGGCCAATCAAGTCGGCCCACGCCGCCCCGGGCTGACGCGGGCCTTCGCGCTACACTTCGTGCTGTCATGTCTCTCCTGACCCTGGCCAACGTGAGCTGCACTTTCGGGACGCAGATCGTGCTCGATGGCGTCACCATGTCGGTGGAGCCGGGCGAGAAGATCGGTCTCATCGGAAGAAACGGCAGCGGCAAGACGACGCTGATGCGAGTGATGCTGGGTGAGATGAAGCCCGACACCGGCAACGTGCAGTTGTCGCGTGGCGCCCGCGTGGGCTACCTGCGGCAGGACCCGGCCTTCGATCCCGCCGAGACCGTCCGCGACGCGGCCGAGGGGGCGTTCGCCGAGCTCCACCGGCTTCACCAGCAGCTCAACGAGGTGTACGACGCGATGGCCGAGGTCGGCGCTGACGGACCCCAGCTGCAGCGGCTCATGAAACGCCAGTCACGGCTGGAGTCGCAGATGGAGGCCGCGGGGGGCTACGCGGTCAACCATCGCATCGAGGCGAGCCTGCACGGGCTGGGCTTCACCGACGAGCAGATGGACTTGAAGACCGGGGTGCTGTCCGGGGGACAGCTGTCACGGCTCGGGCTGGCCCGGCTGCTGCTGGAAGTGCCCGATCTGCTCCTGCTCGACGAGCCCACCAACCACCTCGACATCGACGGTCGCCAGTGGCTGGAGCGATTTCTCGCCGACGAGTACCCCGGCGCCGTGGTCGTGGTCAGCCACGACCGCTGGCTGCTCGACCGCGTTGCGCAGCGCATCGTCGAGGTCGAGCGCGGCGGGCTGGCGGAGTACCCGGGCAACTACCACAAGTACGTCGAGCTCCGCGAGCTGAACAAGCTGACCCACCGGCGCACCTACGAGAAGCAGCTCGATCGGATCCGGCGGGAGGAGCAGTACATCGAGCGGTACCGGGCCGGCCAGAGGGCCCGGCAGGCCAAGGGCCGGGAGTCCCGCCTGGAGCGGTTCAAGGAGACCGAGCTCATCGACCGGCCGGTCGAGCTGGATGTCATGCACCTGTCGCTGCCAAAGGCGCCCCGCTCCGGTGAGCAGGTCGCGACCGCCGAGGGGATCTCCAAGCGCTACGACGACACCGTGCTGTTCGAGGACGTGAGCCTGTCGGTCGGTCGCGGCGACCGCATCGGCGTCATCGGCCCCAACGGCGTGGGCAAGACCACGCTCATCAACTGCCTGCTCGGTGAGCTCGATCCGGACGCGGGGACGGTGCGCCTCGGCTCGCGTCTGGGCGTGGGCTACTACCGCCAGATCCCCCGCAACCTCGACCGGGAGCTGTCGGTGTGGCGATACCTTCAGTCGGTCATCGTGTCGCTAGACGGCAGCGCCCGGGCCTCGGAGCAGCAGGCGCGTGATCTGGCCGGTGCCTTCCTGTTCACGGGCGACGAGCAGGACAAGCGTCTGGGCGATCTCTCCGGCGGCGAGATCAGCCGCGTGGTCCTGGCCGGTCTCGTGGCCGGGGCGCACAACCTGCTCGTGCTCGACGAGCCCACCAATCACCTCGACATTCCCTCCGCGGAGCGACTCGAGCAGGCGTTGGGTCGCGACGGCACCTACGCGGGAACGCTCATCCTGGTCACGCACGATCGTGCCCTGCTGGAGGCGACGTGCGACCGGCTGCTCGTCTTTGACGGGGCCGGCAGCGTGCGGCTGTTCCATGGCCGGTACTCGCAGTGGGCCGAGCGCCAGTCACGGCCCCCGGAGTCGCCGGTCCCGGCCGAGGCGACCAAGAGACGCCCCGCCGTTGGGGCGGCCCGGAGCCGAAAAAAGTCGAGCAGCGCGGTCTCGCTGTCCACCCTGGAGCAGCAGATCGAGCAGCTCGAGATGAGGATCACCCAGATCGACCAGCTCCTGCTGGATCCCGCCGTCTACACGGACGGAGCCCGGTGCCGGACCCTTCAAACCGAGCGTGCGGCGGCGCGGACCCAGCTTGAGCCCCTGGAAACAGAATGGGCTCGTCGAGCTGACGAGCCCTAGAGGCTTGATCTGTCGATCGACCGCGGGGCCGTCAGGTTCCGGCGCTGGTCAGCAGCACGGCACCGGTGGCCAGCTCGGCGATCTGCCAGGTGACCTCGGCGGCGAAGAGGTCCGCCGCAAGGTCGTCCACCCGGATGCCGTCGAAGCCGCCGAGGCCGGCGAACGCCTGCAGCGGTTCGGTGCCTCCGCTCTTACGCTGGACCTGCAGGACGTACTCCCGGCCCTCGGTGCGCGGCAGGTCGTCGACGACGATGAGGACCTGGCGTGTGCGCTCGTTGAGGTACAGCGCGCCCTCGCACGTGACCGTTTCGTCCACGGAGTTGAGGTTGACCTTGACACTGTCATCGAGCAGGAACGTCTTGTTCGGCGGCTTGAGGAGCACCTCGAGCTTCTTGGCGTCGGCGTAGATCGCGGCCCGGGCCAGCTCGGTGCTGCTCTGGTAGCCGATGGCCAGGAAGTAGGCCATGATCAGCGAGGCCCCGGCCATGACGAACGACGCCGCCCGCCAGAAGAGGCCGGAGCGGTTCAGGCCGAAACGGTCCTCCGAGTTGTCGTCGTGGCGACGGCGCCGGCCGATCCTGGCCAGCGGCGCCAGCTTCTCGTCACCCCGTGCGATGGCGGCCGCGACTGCTTTGAGCACGCGTTCGCGGAGCGCCGGGTCAGGCATCTCCCCCGGAAGCAGGCGCAGGTCACCGGCCACTTCGGCCTGCATTCGGAGGACTTCATCCTGAACCGTTGCCGGCGCTACGTGGAAGGAGCGCGTAAACAGCTTGGCCTCGAAGTCGTCGAGCAGGCCGAACGCGTCCAGGCTGGCGAGCTCAAGAAGCTCTTCTCGTGTGAGTGGTTCAACAGAAGTCATCTCAGGTGCGTCTCCAGATACGAAAGGTCCTCGCGAGTGCCTCCTCTCACTGACCTTGTTGTCGCCGAATCAGATGGCCCAATCCGCCTTGGCCCGTTCCCTCAGGCGAGCCAGCCCGCGGCTGAGCGCCGATTTGACCGTGCCCAGCGGTGATTCGAGCTGCTCGCTCACCTCCCTCAATGTGTAGCCCTGCAGATACGCCCGCTCGATGACCACACGTTGCAATTCGGGAAGCTCGGCAATCCGTTGCAGCAGGGAGTGGTTTCGTTCGTCCTCCTGTGTCTTGTGTTCCGGTCTGCGTCCGCCTTCCTCGCCCATGGTGTCGGCCCGGAAGCTGGTGGCGGTCCCCCGGACCGCATTGCGTCGAAGCCTGTCAATCAGATGCCGTCGGGCGATGAGCATGACCCAGGTCACGAGCTTGGCCCGACGGGGGTCGTACCGATCCGCTGTCTGCCAGAGCCTGACAAAAACCTCCTGTACGGCGTCCTCCGCTTCGGCCCGCGTGGGCAGCAATTGCCGGGCGACCTTGTACACGAGGGACCCGAAGCGGTCGTAGAGCTCCGCCACCGCGTCCTCGCTGCCAGACGCCACGCGATCCATGAGCTCCCAGTCTTGCTGGCTCATGGAGATACTCCTCTCCCGGCTTGGAACTATCCGTGAGGCCCCACCGGCTGGTTGCCGGCCATCGCGGAACTTTCCGGCGGGCGCTCCCGCCGCCTTCCGTGGCAAGTCCCCGATTGGCTCCAAAGTAGCCCCGATTAGCCAAAAACGGCAGTTTCTTTGGTAAACCCCGCCCAGTCAGTATATCTTACCAGCGACGGGAATCGAGTTTCCGCCCGCGCGGTTTTTCGGGGACGGCGTCATCGTGACACCGGGCCGTCAGCGGGGGGCCAGACCAAGGGGCGGGAAAATCGCGTGAAGCGTGCAGCTTCCAGGCGAGTGTCCTTGACCGGGGTGCGGCAAGGCCGAGCGGCGGTTCGTCGTTGTCACGGCGGCCGGCCGGACCGGTCCAGGGGCCGAGGGTTCAGCCTGCTCGAGCTCATCATCGTGATGACGGTGACCCTCATGCTCACCGGCCTCATGCTGCCGGCACTGGTGCAGGTCCGCGAGAATGCTCATCGGGTCGTCTGCTCGTCCAACCTGCGGCAGGTCGGCCTGGCTGCGGTGATGTACGCCGACGATTACAGCGGCGACCTGCCCCACAGCACCTACGCGCTGCCCGGCGGCCGCAAGCAGGAGATGATGGCCGCCCACCGCGGCGGGCAAGAGGACCACTGGGAAGGCCTGGGGTGGCTCTGGCACTTCATGTACTTCAGCGCGCCGGACATCCTGTACTGTCCCAGTCACACCGGCGAGCACCCCTACGAGCGATACGAGAAGCATTACCGGGTGCCCAGCGCGGTTCGCATCTACACGAACTACCACTACGCCGGCCAGCTTGACTGGGAGACGGGCCGCAAACGCCGCCTCGATCAGAGCCAGACCCTCATCGCCACCGACGGCATGCGCACCATGCGGGACTTCAATCACCGCACCGGGCTCAACGTGCTTCGTGGCGACAACTCGGTCAACTGGCTCGACAACGGCAGCGTCGTGAAGATGCTCCCCGCCGGATCGGCGGAGCTGCCCGATGATGATGACGACACCTATGCACGCATCTGGGACATCATCGGCGGCGACACGGACGGGAACTAATCTCGCCGAAAACTCAACCCCCTGAGAGCCCGCGGCCGACACCGAGGTTGGTGCCTGTGTCACGAACGTCCGTCGTTACCGGGGCGGCCGGTTTCATCGGATCGCATCTCTGCGAGGCGCTGCTGGAGCGCGGCGATCGGGTCGTGGGGGTCGACAACTTCGATCCCTTCTACGAGCGGGCTGCCAAGGAGGCGAACCTGCATCGCTTCGCCGGTCACCCGTTCGAGCTCGTGGAGGCCGACATCCGCGACCGCGATGCGATGACCTCGGTGATGCGGCAGGCCGGAGCCGATGGTGTGTTTCACCTGGCGGCGCTCGCCGGCGTCCGGCCGAGCATTCGCGAGCCCGCCCGGTACGCGTCGGTCAACGTGGACGGTCTGGTGTCGGTGCTCGAGGCGGCGCGGCAGGCCGGCTGTGGGCACGTGCTGTTCGCCTCGAGCTCCAGCGTCTACGGCAACAACCGCAAGGTCCCCTTCGCCGAGACCGATCCCGTGGACGAGCCGATCAGCCCCTACGCCGCCACCAAGCGGTCCGGCGAGCTCCTCTGCCATGCATACGCCCATCTGTTCGACCTCGCGATCGGCTGCACGCGGCTCTTCACGGTGTACGGCCCGGCGCAACGCCCGGACCTGGCCATCAGCCGGTTCATGCGGCTGATCGCGGAGGGCCGTCCGGTGCCGATGTTCGGCGACGGGACGTCGAGCCGCGACTACACCTATGTGAGCGATATCATCGACGGCTGCCTTGCCGCCGAGGCCCGACTCCGCGGTGAGGGCCCGGGCCGCATGCGTCTCTGGAACCTCGGCGGGGCGCGGCCGGTCGCCCTGCGGGCGATGATCGAGGCCATCGCAGCCGTGGTGGGACGGGAGGCGAAGATCGATCCGCAACCGGCCGAGCCCGGCGATGTCGATCGCACCTGGGCCGACCTCACCCGGAGCCGCGAGGAGCTGGGCTACGAGCCGAAGGTCGCCTTCGAGGAGGGCCTGCGTCTCCAGTGGCAGTGGCTTCAGGAATCCGGCTCGGTCGCCTCTCGGGTGCCCGGCGCGAGCTGAACGAACTGGATCAGGTGTCGCCCGAACCCGGGGTCAATGAGATCGTAATCGACGGCCCGCACGGTGCTCGCCAGCAGCGCGTGGTCGATGTGGTACAGCGGGAAGTCCTGGCGGAAGCTGGCGCCGTAGCCCCACCCGGCCTGGTCATAGGCGTGCTCGAGCTGCGGGAAGATCGATCTCAGCGACGCGCTGCCGCGCGTCATGTTGAAGTCGCCGATGACGATGTCGGGCGGCTGAGCGTGCACGGTGTCCAGAAGCCGCCGGACCTCCCGGGCGATCTCCGCCCGCGGGCGTTTTGGCTCCGACGGGAGATCGATGGCGTAGATCGTCAGCGGCCGGCCCAGTCGCTCGCGGCCGTCCACGCGAAAGACCGCTGCCCGCATGCCGGCGCGGGCGATCAGGGGCCGGGCTTCGAGGATGGGCCACCGGCTCAGCAGGATGAACGGCCAGCTCACGGCGGTCTGGCCGAGTCCATCGAGGTCGTCGAGCAGCACATCAATGCCGTGGACGGGAAGAAGCGTGCTGACGATGGTGATCTCCGCGTCGAGGGCGACAAGCTCCTCGGCGTGGCGGCGAAGCAGACGCGGCCCCGTGGTGTGAATGCTCCACTGGGCGAGCCTGGGTCCCGACCCACCGCGGCCCGGCAGCCGCAGGAAGCGGTGCTCTACGGCGCTGAAGTACAGCAGGATCACCGCCCCCACCACCGCCCAGCGGACGATGCGACGCCGGCGGGCTCCGGCCCGCCGGGTCGGCCTGCACGCCCCCAGGGCCCCCAGCGCCGCCGCCGTCAGGGCGAGCTCCGTGGGGATCCACAGCAGCCACTGGCTCCAGCCCCAGCGGTCCGAGAGGACCCGCCCCGCCAGCCACGCGGTGAGCGTGAGAACGGCGAGAGCGGTGAGCACGATCGTGAGCACGCTGACGCCGATGCGTGCCCACACCGGCCACGTTGGAGTCTCAGAGTCCAAATCCAGGCACCCTTACGGATGAAAGGGGAAGAACAGCGGCGCGCACGCGGAGGCGATGATCGCCACCAGCAGCGTCAACGGCGCTCCCAGCCGGACGAAGTCCGTGAATCGGTAGCCGCCGGGCCCGTACACCATGAGATTGGTCTGATACGCCACCGGCGACATGAAGCTGGCGCCTGCGGCCAACATCAGGCAAAAGACGAACGGCACGGGGCTCACGCCGAGGTCCTTCGCTGCGGCCATCGTGATCGGGAACATCAGGACGGCCGCGCCGTTGTTCGTGATGAGCTGGGCGAAGCCGGCGGTGATCAGGAACATGACGAAGAGCGTCGCATGGGGGTTGCCGCCGATCCCGATGTCGCTGCTCAGCATCAGCAGGCTGTGAGCGATGGCCCCCGCGGCCCCGGTATCCTGGAGCGCCCGACCCATGCCCAGCGCAGCGCCGATGACCATGAGCACCTGCCAGTTGATGGCGGTGCGGGCTTCCGTCCCGGTGACGCATCGGGTCACGACCATGGCCATCGCACACACCAGGGCCGCGATCACCGGCTCGATCGGGACCGTCGTCAGCATGACGACCAGCGCGGCCAGTATGCCCAGCGCCAGCCACGCCCGCTCATGACGGATGGGCCGGGTCCCCTCGACCGTGGAGACCAGGTAGAAGTCGGTGCTGTGGCGGTACGCGTCGAGGAAGCCGGTGTGGGTCTCCAGCAGCAGAGTGTCACCCGGCTGCAGCACGATGTCGCCGATCTTCGCATGGAGGTGCTGTCCGTCGCGGTAGACCGCGATGATCGCCGCGTTGTAGACGGTCCGGAACCGTGCCTCGCGAACAGCGCGGCCCGCCAGCGGCGAGTTGCGCGACACCACCGCCTCGACGAGCGTTCGCTGACGCTGGTCGGCCTCGACCTTCTCGACCTGGTCCGTGTCGGGCACCAGCCCGCGGATCTTGCGCAGGTCGACGACCGATTCGAGAATACCCACGAAGGCGAGCCGGTCGTCGGCGTGGAGGCGCTCGTCGGGCGACACGGCCGGGAGAATGTCACCCTCGCGCTCGATCTGCGTCAGATAGAGCCCGGGCAGATGGCGGAGCCCGGCGTCCTCGATGGTCTTGCCGACGATGGGCGAGTCCGCCTTGACCTGCATCTCCACCTGGTAGCGGCGGGCGTCGAGCGGGACGGCCGATGAGGGGCGTCGCGCCGGCAGCAGCCACTTCGACGTGAGCAGGATCAGCCCGATGCCCGCGATCGCGGTGGGGACGCCGAGCACCGCGATGCCCCAGAAGCGAGCGGCATCCGAGAGCTCGTTGACGCCCAGCGCCGTCATCCAGCTGCGGTTCTCGTCGATCGACCAGTAGGTCATGTACAGGCCGATGACGACGATGTTCGACGCCGTGCCGATGTAGGTGATCTTCCCGCCCAGGATCGCGGCGAAGCTCAAGGGCATGAACAGCTTCGACGGGCTGATACGCAGCTTGCGGGCCCAGTCGTTGACGATGGGCACGTACATGGCCACGATCGGCGTGTTGTTCATGAAGGCGCTCATGATCGCCACCGGCGTCATCATCCGCAGCTGGGCGGCGGCGATGGTCTTGGGCCGCCCGAGGAGTCGTTGGGCGATCACCTCCATGCCGCCGGTCTCCTGGAGACCCGCCGCCACCACGAAGAGCGCGCCGATCATGAAGATGGCAGGGTGGGCGAAGCCGGAAATGGCATTGGGAAACGCCACCCAGATGTGGGCGTCGCGTATGACGCCCATCGCGAAGTCGCCGACCATCAGCACGGTCAGGCCGCCGACCATGGCCACGTCCACGCTGACCCGGTTGGTCATCAGGCCGAGGATCACCAGCACAATCGTGCCGACCGTGAACCACGCTTCTGGGGCCATGGCTTCCCCCTACACCGCCGCCGCGATGCCAAGCTCCGCGATGGCCCGGATAATCATGGGGTGCACGCCCGCGGCCGCGCACACGATGCCGCGGTTCGCCTCCAGCCTCGGGCCGTGCGCGAAGTCGAGCGGCGTGCCTGTGATGTCCGACACGATCGCTCCCGCCTCCGTGGCGATGAGCGACCCCGCCGCGTGATCCCAGATCTTCTCGACGTACTCCTTGCGGGTGGGCATACGCAGATACGCGTCGGCCTGGCCGCGAGCCACCACCGCGTACTTGCACTGGCTGTCGAGACGGGCGTACTCGACGGACACGCCCAGGTGCTCGGCCACCCGCTCGGTGTCCGTGTGCTTGGAGTGGGCCGCCTCCACGGACTCGCAGACGCGAAACGTGTCCGAGGCGGCCGCGTCAATCCGGGCTCGGATCGGCTGCAGATCGCCGTCGGGTCGGCTCGGCCACTGCCACGAGCCGGCTCCGGCCGCGGCGGCGTAGATGGCCCCGTCCGGATCCGGCGTCTCAAAGCTCCGATCGCGGTCGGTGGGCAGGTTGGGGCACCCCATCGCGCCCAGCGTCACCCGCCCGTTGGTGATTCTGCCGAGGGCGATCGCGTACTGCTGCCCGCGGAGGAACCCCTTGGTCCCGTCCACGGGATCGAGTGTCCAGTACTGGTGGGCCGTGCCGTCGTGATCGCAGGCGTCGATGGCGTCGAGCACCGTGTCGCTCGAGACGTCGGGCCGCACCATGCGGACGGCATCGACGACGGCCTGACGCACCGCGTCGTGGGCCGGTTGCCGAAGGACCCGGGCGTGCTCCTCGCCGACGATCAGGACCTCGCCCGTGGCCTCCCGCAGGGCCAGGGCCACGATGGCCTGCACCGCGAAGTCCGCAACGGTGACCGGGCTGCGGTCGTCCTTGGTGATCTTCTGGACGCGCTGGAGATCCTGCTGCACGGCCCGTGCCACCCGGCAGGCGGCGGCCACGGCATCGATCGCGGGGCGTATCGAGTCGAGGTTCATTGACTCCCCAGTCTACCGTGTACTCCCCGGCAGTACGCGACGCTGCACGGCCGAGTTCACACGGGGGCTGTGCCTCGAGCGGATCCGTGCGACGCTCAGTGACGCCAACGATGAGAGTCCATGCCTCTGTCGGGCCCTGTTCGTGCTCGGCAACCGGGAGGAGCGCGGCGAACATGCATGGATCCCGGCAAAAAGCGGCCCGGTCGAGCGCGGGGCCGGACCGGGCGGCTTGTGAGGCTCGGATGGGCGCTCGCTAGCGGCGCCGGCGTCTGGCGGCGAGCACGGCGATGGCCAGCAGCGTCAGGCTGCCCGGGGTCGGGATCACGACGTTGAACCGAACGTTGTCGATGGCGAGGCCGGACGGGTCGAGGTTCGTCATCACGACGCCGGCGATGTCCTCGACGTCGCCGGCGCGCCGGAACGCGATGGCGCCGCTCGATATCGGGAAAAGAGACGTCGACTCGATCAGCGATCCGTCGCGGGCGTAGAAGTCGAACTCGACCACGCTCGCGCCCGGCCCGACGCCGGCGAGGGTGAGGCCGAACTCGAACTGGTCGCTGTCGAACAGGATGGCGATGGCGCCTTCACCGATCGCGCCCAGGTTCGGAAAGCCCGCCGCCCCCAGCCCGTCCAGCACGTTGGAGCCGCCCGCCGTGATGACGTGGAGATTCTGGCCGGCCGCCCCGGCCACGAGCGTCAGCGGGCCCGTGGGCAGACCGGTCACTGAGTCGAAGCCGCCGGTGTCCGTGATGCCCTGGCCGTCGAACCGCTCCCCGAACGAGATCCCGCTCAGGGAGATCACCGAGTCGTAGTTGGTGCCGGGCGCACCGCCGCCGATGAGGCTCTCGAAGTCCTCGAGCGTGTTGGTCGTCAGCGTGCCGGGGTCCACCTCGGAGATGAATCCGGTCGCCCCGGCCTGGGTCGCGACACCTGCCGCGACAGCGATGGCGAGAACCTGAACTCTCATCCTGCTGCCCCTCCTCCTGGAGCTTCCGGGACGTTTGAACGGGCCAACAAAAAAAGCCCGTTCCAGGCTCTCTCTCTTCATGGCTGGTTGTCGCCCCGGGGTGCGTGGCCGGCTCCTTCCTTCCCCGTGCCGGCCGCCGCGAGGCCCAGAGTACGGCACATCCGGCCGTTTGCAAGGGTTTTTCTCGTCTCGGCCCTGGGGCCGGCGGCGGTCGGGTTCCGGCCGGGTGTCTCGGTCAGCTGTCGTAAATTGCTGTGAATCAGAGCATTGCATCGCGCCCGGTCTCCGCGGCGACTTGAAACGGGCGTGGCTCTGAGCGACAGTTGGCGATTGTGCCGCGAGTTCCCGGTCCAGTCGCCATGTGGTCGCAGTATCTGACGCTCCGCGCGCTGGTGGGTGCGGCGCAGCTGATCGGCGTGCGGGGGAGCCTGAAGGTCGCGTCGGCGATCGGCCGCGCCGCCTTCCGCCTCGACCGTCGGCACCGGCAGCGTGCCGTCCGACACGTCCGGCTCGCGTTTCCCCAGTGGGACGACGGTCACGTGATGGAGATCGCGCGACGCTCGTGTGAGCGGTTCGCCCAGCTGGCGGTCGAGATGATCTTCATGCCCCGCCGCATCCGCAAGGACAATTACGAAGAGCACCTGGTGCGCAAGGATCCGCTGTCGGCGCTGCCGATGTTCAAAGCACGCGTGCCGATGGTGCTCGTGACGGGCCACTTCGGCAACTGGGAGGCGATCGGGTACTTCTTCAGCCTGGAGGGTCACGCCATCGCCGCCACCGCCCGCCCCCTGGACAACCCGCTCATCAACGACTGGGTACTCGGCGTTCGCCGCAGTCGCGGTCTGAACGTCATCGAGAAGTGGGACAACGCCGACGTCAAGATCATCGAGGCGATCAGGAATCGCGAGGCCGTCGGCTTCATCGCCGATCAGAACGGGGGAAAGCGGGGCGTGTTCGTGCCGTTTTTTGGCCGGCTGGCGAGCACCCCCAAGACCGTCGGGCTCCTCGCCATGAACATGAAGCTGCCGGTGCTCTGCGGGTACGCCCGGAGGATCGAGCCCGACCGTCTCAAGTACGAGATCGCGCCGACGGACATCATCCGGCCCGAGGACTGGGCGGACAAGACGGATCCATTGCACTACATCACGGCCCGGTACGTGTGGGCCATCGAGCAGATGGTCCGAGAGCACCCGGAGGACTACCTCTGGATGCACCGCCGGTGGAAGAGCCGGCCGCGGTTCGAGCTGGAGGGCAAGCCGATGCCGGAGTCGTTGACGCGCAAGCTCCGCGAGCTGCCGTGGGTCGACGAGCCGCTTATCGAGCAACTCCACAAACCGCTCGGCTTCGAGTGAACGCCGTCACCCGGATTCGTGGGCTGAGGGGTGAGCCAGTGTCGGGGCGTCTCATTCGGGGTGGGCGGCGGCTATCACGCGGGCTCGACGAATCTCGGTGGTGGCGACCTGGATGATGCCGGCCTCCCAGATTTCGATGCGCTTGCCGACGTTCGCCGCGTCCTTGTACGCCGGCGCCTTGCTCAAGATGCGACGGACCTGCCCCGCATAGGAGCCGGCCCTGGCGGCCTCTTCGGCGATCACGCGGGGATCCGTCTGTCCGTCATCGAGACGCAGCGCACGCTCGATCGCCGTCTCCGTCCATTCCTGAAGCACGGGCTCTGCTTTCGCCATCGCGGCCTGGTTCTGTGCTTCCCGGTCCAGTGACTCTTGTCGATAGGCGCGACTCGCCTCGGTACGAGCCCGATAATCGTCGGTGGGCGAGGCGGCCGAGCAGCCCATGACGAGGGGCAGGGCAACGGCGACGGCAGCAGCGATCAGCTTCATCGGGCACCTCCAAGTCCTGCTATCGGTGCATGCGCCGCAGCACTGAACCGCTGGTTCAGGCCCGCGGGCAGGTCGTGCCGCTGATTGAGGGTGCAGAGCACCTCACCCGGGCGGCGGTGGCTGAGCAGCCAGCTCACCGGTGCCACTACTGTTGGCGGGGCCCCGACGAGACATCGCGCGGCCGCGACCGCCGCTACGCCGGTGTGGCCGGGGGCTCCCAGCCCGCCTTGAAGGCCCTGACCGCTTCGCTGAAGGCGTCCTCGATGCCCTTGAAGCTCTTGGCCTCGGCGAGCTGGCGGCGAAGCTCCTTCTTGGGTCCTCGGAAGTGTTCGTGCAGCTGACGCTCGAAGTCGTGCACGTGGCTGCGCTCGAGATTATCCAGGAACCCGCGGGTGCCGGCGAAGATCGAGATGCACTGGTCGATGGCGTTGTAGGGCACGTACTGCGGCTGCTTGAGCAGCTCCACCATGCGGGCCCCGCGATCCAGCTGCCGCTGGCTGGCCGCGTCGAGCTCGGTGCCGAGCTGGGCGAACGCCTCCAGCTCGCGGTACGCCGCGAGGTCGAGCCGCAGCGAGCCGGCGACCTCACGCAGGGCCTTGATCTGGGCGGCGCCGCCGACGCGACTCACCGAGATACCGACGTTGATGGCGGGGCGGACGCCGGCGGCGAAGAGCTCCGGCTGCAGGTAGATCTGACCGTCGGTGATCGAGATCACGTTGGTGGGGATGTACGCGGACACGTCGCCTTCCTGCGTCTCGATGACGGGCAGCGCCGTGAGGCTGCCGCCGCCCAGGTCGTCGTTGAGCTTGGTGGCCCGTTCCAGCAACCGGCTGTGCAGATAGAAGACGTCGCCGGGGTACGCCTCGCGGCCGGGCGGGCGGCGCAGCAACAGGGAGAGCTGACGGTACGCCTGAGCCTGCTTGGAGAGGTCGTCGTAGACGCACAGCACGTGCTTGGGCGTTTTGCCCTCCTTGCCCTGCCACATGAAGTGCTCGCCCATCGAGCAGCCGGCGTAGGGTGCGATGTACTGCATCGGAGCGGGGTCCGATGCGCCGGCCGAGACGACGATGGTGTAGTCCATCGCGCCGTGGGCCTTGAGCATCTCGACCACCGCGGCCACCGTCGACTCTTTCTGGCCGATGGCGACGTAGATGCACACGACGGCATCGGGGGTTCCCCACCAGTCTCGCTGGTTGATGATCGTGTCGATGCCGACCGCGGTCTTGCCCGTCTTGCGATCACCGATGATCAGCTCGCGCTGGCCGCGGCCGATGGGGATCATGGCGTCGATGGCCTTGATGCCGGTCTGCAGGGGCTCCTTCACCGGCTGGCGAAAGGCGATCCCCGGGGCGACGATGTCCAGCTTGCGGGTCACGCCGCCGGTGTCGATCGGGGGGCCGCCGTCGATGGGGCGGCCCAGCGGATCGACGACGCGGCCGAGCATCGCCTCGCCGACGGGCACCTCCAGCAGCCGGTTGGTCGATTTGACGGTCGCGCCCTCCTCGATCGCGAGGTAGTTGCCGTAGATCACGGTGCCCACGGTGTCGAGCTCGAGGTTCATCACCTGGCCCATGACCGCCCCGTCGGGCGTATCGAACTCGACCAGCTCGCCCGCCATCGCCTGGCTGAGCCCGTAGATACGCGCAATACCGTCACCGACCTCGACCACGCGGCCGACCTGAGAGATCTCCAGCTCGCTGGAAAACTGCTCGATCTCCTGCTTGATGACGGAGGTGATTTCGTCGGTCTTGATCTTCATGGCACTTCCGGGGTCAGGGGACGGGTTCAGGACCTGGGGGCGATCTCATAGACGATGGTGACCGAGGCCTCGACGGTCACCTCTCCGGGCTCGATCGGCGGGGGCGCGACCGCCTCGGCCATGGCCACGGCGCGACCGGCCTGCATCATGGGGACGGGCGGGCGCCAGCCCGCCTGGTCCAGGTTGATCGAGAGGATACGCACGAGCCGGACCTCGCTCGCCTCGGCCAGGACGCCGGCGTCGGACCGGGCATTCTCCGTGGCGGAGGCGATGGCCTCGGCGCGGTGCGTTCGGGGGTTGGCCAGATCGAAGCCGATGGAGTCGATGGAGTTGGCGCCCGCCTCGTTGGCGGCTTGGATGATCTCGCCGGCGAGGTCGATCTGCCGCGTCCGGATCGACAGCGTGTTGGTCACCCGGTAGCCGATGATGCGCGGCGTCCAGTCGGCGTTCGCGTCGCGTGGACGCCTGGCGTACTGCGGCTGAATGCTGAACCGGCCGGTCTTGCACTCCTGCTTGGTCAGGCCGACCTTGGTGAGGGCCTTGACGCAGTCCTGCATGCGGCGGCTGTTGGCGCGCAGGGCCTCCGTGGCGTCCACCGACTCGGTCACCACGCCGATGGACAGACGCAGCTGGTCGGCGGGCCGGTACAGGATGGCCTCACCGCGCACGGTGAGGGTCGGCACGGGGGGCTCGCCCCCCCGGTCCGGCTGCGTGCTCTGGGCGAGGCCGGACACCGCGATCACGAAGGCCAGGGCCAGCGCGTTCATTGGTCACTCCCGTCCTTGATGTCCTCAATGATGCTGGCCAGCCGCTCGCGAATCATCGAGCCGCCCGAGGTGAGCAGGTTCTGCCGCATTCGTCTCAGGCGGCTGGCGATTGAGCCGTCGATGAGCTGATCGCCGATGCGGAGCTTGAGGCCGCCGATCATCGTGGGGTCGGAGTAGGTGTAGACCACCGGCTCCTTGCCGAGGGCCGCCGCGATCCGCTGCTTGAGTGAATCGATCTGGTCTGCTTCCGGGGCCGACGGCGTGTAGACATCCACCTCGACTCGGCCGAATGCCTCGTGGACGAGCCGGTCGTAGGCGTCGCCGATCATCTCCAGGTGGCCCAGCCGCCCGTTGCCGTTCAGCACGAGCAGGAATCGCAGCACGAGATCCGTCACCTTGCCGTGGAAAATGCGCTTGAGCGCCTCGCCCCGCCGGGTCGTGTCGATGATGGGTGAGCCGAGGAACTCGCGAAACGACCGATCGGCCCGCGCCAGCTCGCACGTCTGTTCCAGCTCCTCGGCCACTTCGACGATCTTGTCGTGACCGCCGGCCTCCTCGGCGAGCTCATAGAGGCTCCTGCCGTACACGTTGGCGATGGCGTCGGTGTGGCGGTTCATGCTGAATCAGTCCTCGCCGACCCCGGCGAGCTCCTCGAGCGACTCGTCGACGAGACGCTTCTGGTCCGCGATGGAGATCTCCCGCTTGAGGATCTTGCCGGCGATGTCCGCGGCGAGCGTGGCCGCTTCCGCGTGCAGCTCGGAAATCGCGGCCCGCTTGGCGCCGTCGAGATCGCGCTGCGCGCGCTGCTTCATCTCAGCGAGCTCCACCTCGTTGCGGTCGCGCAGCTCCTTGGCGACGGCCTTGGCGTCGGCTTTGGCCTGCGCAATCATCTCGTTGGCCTCGTGGCGGGCGTTGGCGAGCTCCGTCTCGTACTCGGCCAGCGCCGCCTTGGCCTGCTCACGGGCCTGCTCGGCGTTCTCGATCTCCTGGCGGATCTTCTTCTGGCGGTCTTCGAGCCCCTGGACGATGCGGGGCCAGACCCGCACGTACAGAAAGAGAAAGGCGATCAGGAAGACCACCAGCGATGTGACCGCCGGCAGCCAGGTCAAGGCCATGAGATCCGGCTGTTGGGGGGCATGAGCGGCTTCTTCAGCAGCAAGCAGCAGATACATGTCGTGAACCTCTTTGCGAGCCGGTCACGGCGCGGGAATCTTGCCCAGGGCGATGACGCCGACGATGACGGAGAACAGCGCAACACCCTCGACCAGCGCCGCGGTCAGGATCATGTTGATGAAGATGCGGCCGGCCATCTCGGGCTGACGCGCGATCGCCTCCACGGCGCTGCCGCCGATACGGCCGATGCCGATGCCCGCCCCGACCACGCCGAGGCCGGCCGCGAGGCCTCCGCCGAGGCCGGCCATCTGGGCCTGCGCCAGCAGGAGCCCGCCGAACGGCACGGCCGCCTCGGGGGCCGCGGTCGCCGTTGCGGTTGCGAGCAGGGTGACGGCCGCGAAGGCCATCAACATCATGAGAAGGAGCTTGGCCATTCGAAACGTCTCTCCTTGGCGGCCCTGTGGGTGGGCTGCCCTTGCATCGGGAACCGGGTTCAGGCGGCGTGTCCCACAGTCACGCCGACCCATCATCAATTATGCAGCCGCGGCCGGTTCCAGCGCCGGCTCGGCCTTCTTCTCTTCGTGCTCGTGCTCTTCGTCGTGGTGCGACATGAGGCTGATGAACACGGCGGTCAGGAACATGAAGATGAATGCCTGGAGGAAGGCGACGAACACCTCGAGGAACATGATGAGCACGGCGGCGATGCCGCTGATGGCGGTGATCGAGCCGATGCCCAGCCACCCCATGCCGCCCTTCGCCGCGGCCAGGCCGAATCCGACGAGCACGGCCATGAGCGTGTGGCCCGCCACCATGTTGGCGAAGAGACGAATGGCCAGGGCCGTGGGCTTGATGAGGTGCCCGGCCAGCTCCACCACGAACACCAGAAGCGCGATCGGCAACAGGAACAGGGGCCCGGGTACGAGTCCCCCGAAGTTGTGGAGGATCCAGCCCTTGATGCCCTGCTCGCGCAGGGCGTGCAGTTCGATCGCGACGAACGAGATGAGCGCCAGCGCGCCCGTAACCATGATGTTCGCGGTGGCCGTTCCGCCGAACCATGGCTCGTGAACGCCGCCGAGGTGCAGGATGTCCACGACGGGAATGAGCCCGAACACGTTCTGGAAGAGAATGAAGAAAAACAGCGTCATGAGGTACGGCAGGTACCGCTGGGTGTGCTTCTCGCCCAGCACGGGGACGAGCATCTCGTCGCGGAGGTACACGATCATCGTCTCCACGAGCTGGCCGAGCCGGCCCCTGGTCAGGTAGCGGTCGTTGCCCTCGGTCTCCGGGCCCGTGGCAATCGCCCTGGATGCCACCACCATCACCGCGACAAGAAGGGCGGCGACCACGATGATCGTGACCATGTGCATGGTCAATATCGGGAAACCGTCGGCCGTCTCGATCAGGATGAAGTCCCTGACGTGGGCGGTGGGGTCGTCGGCAGCGAGGAGGAACATCGGCGTGCGGCACCTGGGCTCGTGTTCAGACGATTCGTTTCAGAGAAGACGCCAACGCCGCCGCTTCACTGATCTGAACGACCACGTACGCCACGGCGACGGACAGCATCAACGGCATGAGGCCGAGTGGGGTCGCGGAGTATAGCAGGTAGGCAATGGCGGGGGTGAGCACCAGCCGGCCGATGAGGGCGGCGAGCCACAGCGTCGTCCATGCGCTGACGGGCCGCCGCTTCCAGGGCCGGATGGCCAGCACGCTGCCGATGGTGACCACGGCCACCACGGTCGCCCCGGCGAACCCGGCCGCGATCGTGTCGGGCGGGCCCAGAAGCGCCGTCACGAACGTCCACGCGGCGGCCGCCGCCGCGGCGACCGCGCACACCGTGACAAGGAGCCGTCCAGTGGGAAGGGTGAAGGTCGGCTCGCGAGTGTCGGTGAGGGTGGCGGTCATGGGCATGCAACCTGTGGTCGATCCCCCCGTGTCAGTCCTCGTCCTTCCAGTCGTCGCCGTCGTCGTCTTCGAGCGGCAGTGGCCGGCCGCGGCCGGCGGTGGGATGCTGTCGGTCGAGATCCCGGTTGAGCTTGAGGGCTCCACGGACAAGGCTCCAGAGCCCGATGACGATGCCGATCACCGAGCCGACGAGCAGTCCGGTCGGCGCCGTGCCCCGCCATCGGTCGAAGAGCCAGCCGAGCAGGGCACCGGCCGCCACCTGGGCGGCGACCTCCATGCCGAGGCCACCCATTCTCCAGCCGACGCGGATCTCGCCTTCGACGTCTCGACTTGGACGGCCTTCACCACCCATGGTGGCCGTCGTTCCGTTTTCGCTGCCGGGAAGGTGCGACCGGCCCCACCAACCGACATTGTGAAAGATTTCTCAAATCCGGTGCTACACTGTAGACACCAAGGCTTCCGCCCGCAACGCTGCGGTCGCGAGTTCTGCCGCCAACCTCGGATGGAGCCTGCGGGCCGGCGTGACCATCGCCGCCCACCCGCGGGGTGGACCATGGCGATCAGCGATCAGGAGATCATCGACGTCACGCCCAGGCGTCTGGGGCGCACGGAGTCGCTGTACGTTCCGGCCGTCTTCCAGGGCCTGGGGACGACCCTGCGGCACCTGTTCCAGAACGTCGGCCGGGACGGCAAGACCAAGAAGAACATCTGGGTGCTGCAGTACCCCGAGGAGAAGCGCGACGACCGCCCCGTCGAGGAAGGCGGCCAGTACCGCGGCAACTTCCGGGGCGTGCACCGGCTCAACCGCGACGAGGACGGCCGCGTGCGCTGCGTGGCGTGCTTCATGTGCGCGACCGCCTGCCCGGCCAACTGCATTCACATCGTGGCCGAGGAGTCGCCCTGGCCCGATCGCGAGAAGTACCCCAAACAGTTCGACATCGACGAGCTTCGCTGCATCTACTGCGGCATGTGCGAGGAAGCGTGCCCCTGCGACGCCATCGAGCTCACGCCGCACTACGAGATCACGGGTCTGAGCCGTCGCGAGATGATCTTCGACCGCGAGAAGCTGTTGGAGGTCTATGACCAGACCATCGACGAGAAGCCGATGTAAGAAGAGCGAGCAGCGGGGCGGCGAATCACAACGAGCCTTGCCGGTACGAGAACGAGCGATGACGCCCGCGCCCCGGATTGTGTGGGTGACGGTGCTGGTTGATTCGATCATCGCCCTCACGGCCGCGCTAGTGCACACCACCGCGATCCTCGTGATGATCGTCCACAAGGACGAGTTGCGTTACGACTTCCATCGCTACGGGCAGCTGCTTTACGGAGTCGTGTGGGTCGCGGCGGGCCTGGCCTGCGTGCGCGCGGGGGGG